>CASDVX010000129.1 GCA_949284545.1 uncultured Eubacteriales bacterium | reverse complement strand
ACAAGACGGCTCAAAAAATACAAAACGGTATGAACGGACGCTTTGAAGGAGCTGCGAACGTAAAAATATCCAGATGGGAGCTGCTCCCGGGCGGACTGTACTATTCGGCGGAGCTTCCGGACGAGGAAAGCATTTCCCTGCTGTATCCCTCATTGTAGCGCACAGCGGGAACAGAACATAAACGACGTTAAAAGCAACGGAGCGCAGAGAAAGGAAGAAAGAAATGAAAAACAACGTGAACGACTGTACGCCGGCGAAACTGTCTTGGAAAGGCACAAGGATGAAAGTGCGCCTGATATCCTTTGCCCTGGCGTTTGCGGCGGTAACGGCGGCAGCGGTGTGGATGCTGTGGGATCAGGCGGAACAGGCGAAGCGTGCTCTTGAGTATACCTACCAGAGATCTATAGCCGACCTGGCCGTTTATGTGGATAACATAGATACATCGCTTGAAAAGACCCTGTGCGCCGGGACAAGCTCCGGGGCTGTGGTCCAGGCGGCTAAAGTCTGGCGCGAGGCCGCCGCTGCGAAGGCGTGCATATCCACGCTGCCGTATTCAGACAACAGGCTGGCCAATACCGGCAAATTCCTTTCACAGGTGGGCGAATATGCGTATTCAATAACAAACAGAGCAGCCACAGGTGAGGAAATAACGGAAGACGAAAGAAACAACCTCGTCAAGCTGTCGGAATACGCCTCGTCTCTGAAGGAGCAGCTTTACGACCTGCTCAGGGAGATAGCGGAGGACGATTACAGCATAAAGTCGGTGATGGAGGAGCTGTCGGCCGAGTTTGAGGAGGGAAGCGACGGGATATTCGCCCAGATGGACGGGAGCTATGAGGATTACCCCACACTCATATACGACGGGCCTTTTTCGGATCATCTTGAGAACGGCGACGCCGCCATGCTCGAAGGGCTCTCCGATATAACGGAAGAGGAAGCCTCGGAAAAAATCTCGGCGATATTCGGCGATACAATGGAAATGCTCGGCAGGGTAAACAGCGAGATACCGGTGTACGTGTTCGCCGACGGGACGAAATACGTGGAGATAACCGTCAAGGGCGGCAGGGTGATGAATTATTCGGACAGCAGGGACGTAAACGGCACCTCATACGCGGTCGGCGACGCCCTTAACGCGGCTTCGGCGTTTCTGTCGAAGAACGGATACCCGGATATGAAGTACACCTACTATATAGAGGACGATGATTCGCTGCTCATAAATTACGCCTACACCGAGGACGGCGCCGTGTGCTATGCGGATCTCATAAAGGTGAGGATAGCCATGGACGATCTGTCGGTGACCGGCTTCGAGGCTGTGGGCTATATATCCAACCACAAGGAAAGGGACAAGCCCTCAAATGTCATAGGAGCGGAAGTAGCCATGGAGAGCGTGAGCACATATCTCACGATAAACGGGGGACAAATGGCGTTTATATGTCCCCATGAGCTCACGGAATACTATGTCTACGAGTTTAACTGTACAGCCGAGAGTGGACGACAGGTGCTGGTGTATATAGACGCGGTAACCGGCAGAGAGGTGGACATCCTTCTTCTGCTCGACACCCCGGGAGGAACGCTGACCGTATGAAACGCGGGGGAAAGCATTATGCTGTGAGCGGAGAAACCACGAGAATAGATATCATAAATACAAAAAGGGAAAGCTCCGGGGATACCGTGGAATTCAAACCGCCTGTGAAGCACAGGCGGATATCCTATTTCCTGTTTACTCTGCTGGTATGCGCCCTCCTTGCCGGCATGGCGGCCGCGGTGCTGGCGGTGGATTACTGGGGAAGGGAGATATCCGACGGGACCGAAACGGCGTTTGCTTTCGGCATTTCGGAGGACGGCAAGGCGCGGCTGTCCTTCCTGGGAAGAAATTACGACGCCGACATATCCTTTCTCGCCCCAGCGGCGGACTTTTTTGCCAGAGCGGGTGAGGTAATAGGCTCGCAGGTGCCCGAGAGTCTCAGATTTCTTATGGGTTCCGTGCCGAAAATATACGATGCGGTCACGGATGCGGTATCGGCGGCGGTAAAGTGGATACGCGATCTTGTGACCGGCGAGGATGAGGACACGTCCGGAACGGTTTTCACCGCATGGGCGCCGAGTAGCACAAATCGGCCTTGCACCGCGGAGCTTACGGGGATCGCGCCGCCTGCCGGCGTGCCAAACAGCGAAGGGAGATAAAATCATTTGCGTATTTGTGCATTTCTGACATATAAAATCCTGTCGTCAAAGAAGAAAAAGCGTATAATCCGGCGAAAAAAATAAGAAAAGCGGCAAAAAATATGCAAAATTAACAAAAAAACAGTTTAATTATATTGCAAAAGGTAAAAAAATTTAGTAAAATCACATTGACATAGGTGTGTTGCCCGTGCAGTATGCGGAAAGGAGCGATCAGGGTATATGTCGAACAGACTGTTTCAAGGCCTTGTTTATCAGATGAAAGACGCCGTCAACCGCACCATAGGTGTGATAGATGACAACGGAGTGGTCATAGCGTGCAGCGAGCTGGGCCTTCTCGGGGAAGTTAGGGATGAGGCCGCGGCCGGGGTCATGGTTTCGGAGGAGTCTTTTGTTTTTGACGGCTTCACATATGTTCCCTTCAGCCCCGCGCTGTCCCAGAGATATGCGACGTTCGTTTCAGGGTGCGACGAGGATGCAAGGCGGTTTGCGTCGCTGGTATCCGTCAGTCTCAGCGGGATAAAGCAGTATTACGACGAGAAATACGACCGCGCCAACTTTATAAAGAACGTTATACTTGACAACATTCTGCCCGGAGACATTTACATAAAGGCAAATGAGTTCCATTTTAACGGGGATGTTAACCGTGTGGCGATGCTCATAAAGTGCGACGCGTCCACCGACATTTCTCCGTACGACGTGATACACAATCTTTTTCCGGACAAGCAAAAGGACTTCGTAATAAACGTCAGCGATACCGATATTGCTCTTGTGAAAGAAGTCAGACCGGGCGTAACGGGAGCTGATATAGAGAATCTGGGAGCATCGATAGTAGACACTCTGGGAACCGAGTTCTACACCCACGCGGCGGTGGGCATAGGCACGGTGGTGTCCAGCGTAAGGGATCTTTCGAGGTCCTTTAAGGAGGCGAAAGTCGCCCTTGAGGTGGGCAAGGTATTTGACAGCGACAAATCGGTGATAACCTACGAGCATCTGGGCATTGCAAGGCTGATTTATCAGCTTCCCACCACTCTTTGCGAGATGTTCCTCAACGAAGTCTTCCACAAGGGGTCCATAGAGGCTCTCGACCAGGAGACGCTGTTCACCATACAGAAGTTTTTTGAAAACAACCTCAATGTCAGCGAGACGTCGCGCAAGCTTTTTGTCCACAGAAACACACTGGTCTACAGGCTTGAGAAAATAAAGAAGCTTACGGGACTGGATCTGAGGGAATTCGATCATGCCATAGTGTTCAAGGTAGCGCTTATGGTGAAGAAGTACATGGATACGGCGCCCCAGAAATATTGACACCTGTTGACACAAAAGTTACAAATAGTTACAAAAAAACCTTGCAACCGACGCGGATATGTGTTAGAATGCGAGGGAGGAGCTGCGCAGGAGGCCGCTGTCGGCAGCCTGCGCAGTTTTCGTTTTTTGTACAGAGCTGGGGAAGGTGTATAGGTTGATAGAGTTTCGCCACGTAGTCAAGACTTATCCCAACGGGACTAAGGCGCTGGACGATTTCAGCATCACCATCGGGGACGGGGAATTCGTTTTTATAGAGGGTTCTTCCGGCGCCGGCAAAAGCACGCTCATAAAGCTGCTGATGTGCGAAGAGAGGGCCAGCGAAGGCGAGATATACGTAAATGATTTTGACCTTATGCGTATGCCGCGCAGGCAGATACCCCGTCTGCGCAGGACGATGGGGGTCGTTTTTCAGGATTTCAGGCTGATAGAGAGCATGACTGTCTATGAGAATGTAGCCTTTGCCATGCAAGTGGTGGGAGCGTCAAACAGGGTGATAAGGCGGAGGGTCCCGTATATACTTGACCTTGTTGCACTGACTGACAAGGCGAGGTGCCGCCCCATTGAGCTTTCGGGCGGAGAGCAGCAGAGGGTGGCGCTGGCCCGCGCGCTGGTGAACAATCCTCAGGCGATAATAGCAGATGAGCCCACCGGCAACATAGACCCGGTGATGTCCTTTGAGATAGTGGAACTTCTCAGTGCTATAAACAGGCAGGGTACCACCGTGGTTATGGTGACCCACGAGACGGAGCTTGCGGCGAAGTTTGACAAGCGCACGGTTGCCATAGAGAACGGAAGGCTTGTGCACGATTCCAGCAGCATGGGGGGATCCGGCAGATGAACACTCTTTCTAAGATACCGTACTTGCTGCGGGAGGGTCTCCATAATCTTTGGTCCAACAGGCTCATGAGCGTGTCGTCCATAGGCGTGCTGGGGGTTTGCCTGCTGCTTATAAGCAACGCGGTGCTTATAAGCAACAACATAAACGGGATGATATCACAGATAGGCAATGAAGACGCTATAGTGGTATATCTTCAGGACGGCACGAGCGCGGAGGATGCGGAAGCCTTCGGCGGGGAGTTGTTGAAGATTGAAAACGTGGAAGCGGTGGAATACATATCCTCCAAGGCCGCACTGGATTCGTGGAAGGAGATACTCAGTGAATACCCGGATATCCTTGAGGGTATCGACGAAGATTTTCTTCCTGCCTCCTACAGCATAACGGTCATTGATCTGGAAAAGGTGGACGAGACGCTTAAGCAGCTTGAGAGTATGGAGGAAATATCGAGCATACGTGAGATGACCGAGCTGAGGGATCAGCTCATAGGCATACGCAGGGCGGTCTCCGCAGCACTGTACGGGATAGTGGTGGTGCTTTTTGCCGTATCCCTGTTCATAATAGCCAATACCATAAAGCTCGCCATGTACTCGAGGAGGAAGGAAATATCCATAATGAAGTACGTGGGCGGTACGGACTGGTTCATACGCATACCGTTTGTGGTGGAGGGCTTTTTCATAGGGCTGATTGCGGCACTGCTGGCGTTTTTTGTGCAGTGGTACGTATATCAATATGTCATTACTCAGCTTGTTACCTCGATCAATTTCGTGACTCCCATCGCCTTCGGTTCATTTTCCGGGACGCTGCTGCTTTCCCTGTGCGCGGGGGGAGCGCTGGTAGGGATGGCCGGGAGCCTTGTGTCAATAAGGAAGTACCTGAGAGTGTAAAAGCGGCCGAGCGGCCAAGATATAAAAGGACGAAAGACAGATGTTTCAGTGTTCCAGGGAAAGGACGTGGCGGTTATGAGAATTGGACATGCCGTGTTGCCGTCGAGGACAAGGCGCGTGTGTACGTCGGTACTGTCTTTGCTTACGGCGTTTGCGGTATTCGCGGTAACGGTTACATACGAGGACGGCCTGCGCTGGTTGTTTGCGCACGCTGCCAGCGTTTCCGACCTGCAGGAAGATTATGAGGAAATGGAGGACCGGCTCGACGAATTAAAGGATGAGCTTGACCGTCTGCAGAATGAGGAAACCGGCTACATGAGCCAGATATCCAACTACAACCAGCAGATAGACATAATCGAGGAACAGATAGCTTCAGCGGACGCGCAGATAATCCTGCTTACGGCGGATATAGAAAGCATGGACGTTGAAATAGCGGAGCTTGAGGAAGAGATAGCGAGCCTTGACGAAGATATAGCGGAAAACTATGAAAAGTTCAAGGAACGTCTCAGGGCTTTCCACCTGAGCGGAGAGGCGAGCAAGCTGGAAATTCTGCTCGGCTCACAAAGTTTCATGGATTTTCTCAACAGATATGCCATAATCACGGCCGTGGCTGAAAGGGACAAAGCGCTGATGGATTCTCTCAGTGAAGAGATCGACGCGCAGCAGGAGCAGCTTTCGAAGGTGGAGAAAATGATGGCGGAGGTTGAGGCAAGCAGAGCCGAGGCGGAGGCGCTTAGAGCCGACCTTGACGCGAAGTCGTCGGAACTTGAGCAGATAAAGGCGGACACTCAGAAACTGCTGGATGACATACGCGACGATGAAGAGCTTACCCAGCAGGCCATAGAAGAGCTGAACAAGGACATGGAAGCTCTCGAGGAAGAGATAGAGGAGGCCATACGCAACTCCACCGGCGAGTATGTGGGAGGTTCGTTCACGTGGCCGTGCCCGGGATACAGCAGGATATCGTCTCCTTTCGGGTACAGGACGCATCCCATAACGGGCGAAAAGGATAAGCTTCATAAGGGTGTGGACCTTGCCGCGGCGAAGAACACGCCGATACTTGCCGCAAACTCCGGCAAGGTGACAAGCGCGTACAATTACGAAAACGGCAGTTACGGCAAATACGTGATAATCGATCACGGCGGTGGGTATGTGACACTTTACGCCCACTGCAACGAAGTGCTGGTGAAGAAGGGTGACGTGGTGACAAAAGGCCAGCAGATAGCGAAGGTAGGGACTACCGGGAGTTCTACGGGCAACCATCTCCATTTTGAGATACGCATAGGAGACAAAGTAGTAGACCCCATGGATTATTTCCCTGATTACGACTGACGCGGAGTATCGGGGGAAATCGCCCGAA
Source organism: uncultured Eubacteriales bacterium (assembly GCA_949284545.1). GTDB lineage: Bacteria > Bacillota > Clostridia > Oscillospirales > CAJFTT01 > CASDVX01. The sequence continues at coordinate 13,401 of CASDVX010000129.1, read as the reverse complement.
AACGCGTGAATCTGCTTCGGATATGTACTATTATGGTTATGGCGGCGCGGGACCGTGCCGCCATAACGTGCTGTTTGGGGTGTCTGTATTCCGGGCGCCGTTTCAGGAGGGGATAACGGATATGAGCAAAAGAGTTTCAATAGGCGTGACGGTGGCCATTGCCGCCGTTGCCGTGGCGGTTACGTTCTGCGTCACCGTAGATGTGATGACGGGGAGATTCAACAGCCAGATGAGCGAAATGCTCAGCATGAGAAGTATTTACTCAAAACTTCAGGAGATAGGGGCGCTTGTGGATGAGAATGCTTACTTCGAACCTGACGACGAACTGAGGGACGAAAATATTGCCAGAGCCTATGCGCAGGCGCTGCGGGACGCGGGGGATAATTACGCAAGGTATTATACCGCTGAGGAATACGAACAGAACCAGAAACAGATGTCCGGCGGTGGCGGCGGCTTGGGAATAAGCCTGATAAATGACGATAACAGGGTGTATGTTTACAACGTGATACACGGGTCGCCGGCGTACGTCGCGGGAATGCGTCCCGGAGACGTGATCACTGCGGTTTCGGATGCGTCCGGGGCGGAACTTGCCTCAGCAGCAGACGGATATGAGAAAATGTACGAGGCGATGAAGACCGAGACCGGTGACACGCTGACTCTTTCGCTCCTGCGAGGGGAGGAGATGCTGAGCGTGCAGGTCACTTCCGCAGAATATTCCGTGGAATCGGTCTGGGTGGAATATGCGGGGGATACCGCGATAGTGAGGATAACTGCCTTTAACGGCGACACGGACGAGAGATTCATTGAGATAATAGATGAGCTCGAGAGCAACGAAAGCGTGACCGGCGTGGTGTTTGACGTGCGCAATAACGGGGGCGGACTCCTGACTACGGTGGTGAATATGCTGGACAGGCTGCTTCCCGAAGGCGTGATAGTGACGCAGACGGATAAGGACGGTAACGTTACTGCGGAGTACAAGTCGGATGACGTAAAGTTTTCGAAGCCCATGTGCGTGCTGGTCAACGGTTCCACGGCGTCCGCGGCGGAGCTTTTCTCCTGTGCGCTGCGGGATTACGACAAGGCTGAGCTTGTCGGTACTCCCACATACGGCAAGGGATGCGTTCAGACAACGTACGTCCTCAGCGACGGAAGCGCGATATGTTTTACCACGGCGATGTATAATCCGCCTTCAAGCGGGAACTATGACGGTGTGCCCCTGCAGCCGGACGAAACGGTGGAGCTGACTGAGGAGCAGACGATTGCGTTTTATTCGCTCACAGCGGACACCGATCCTCAGCTCGCCGCGGCGATATCAAAGGTGTCCGTCAACGATGAGGGAAGCGCGGCCGCATGACGCGGGACGGCCGCACGGACGCCGGTATGCGACGGACATATGCGACGGATACGCCCGCGGGGCGCGGAGATCAGGCCGATGTGATGTATATCACCATTGACAAAACAGAAAAAAGAGGATATTATACTGACATTGACATCGTCGGTTAATCGGCAAGTTTGGAAGCTACCGCTTTCAAACTTGTGTTTTTGTACTTTTATGGGGCATACAACATTGAAAGGATTGATGCTACATGGCGAAGAAAGTAGTAGTTACGGACGACGGGCTCAAGAAACTCCAGGAGGAGCTCAACGAGCTTAAGACCGTCCGGCGTCGGGAGATAACGGAGAAGATCAAGACTGCCCGCGGGTTCGGAGACCTCTCGGAAAACAGCGAGTACGACGAGGCAAAGAACGAGCAGGCGTTGGTGGAAAACCGCATAGCCGAGCTTGAAGAGCAGATAAAGGATGCCACCGTGATAAACGACGACGAGATATCCACCGAGGTGGTGAATATCGGGAGCAAAGTAAAAGTGTTTGACAGGGAGTACAATGAGGAATGCGAGTATACTCTGGTAGGCAGCACGGAATCGGACCCCATTTCCGGGCTTATTTCCGACGAGTCCCCCATAGGTAAGGCGCTCCTGGGAGCGAGAGTGGGGCAGGTCGTTACAGTGGAAGCTCCCGAATCGATTATAGAACTTGAAGTACTGAGCATAAGCAGGTAATATTTACGGCACGGCGTTGGGCAGGCGCTTAGAACAGCAGACTTTGACAGGTACGGTGATACGAATGGAAGAGAAGGATATGCGCACGGGAGCCGACTCGGCAGAGGATGTCCACGAGCTTAAAAGGATACGTCTCGAGAAGCTTGATGCCCTGAAGGCGGACGGAAAGGACCCGTTTGCCGTTACGAAATTCCCGGTAGACGCCGAAGCGGCCGGGATCAAGGGCGATCTTGCGGCATTTGAAGGAAAGACCGTGTCTCTGGCCGGCAGGATGATGAGCCGCCGCATAATGGGAAAGGCGTCGTTTGCGAACATCGCGGACGGCTCCGGCAATATCCAAATATACGTAAAACGCGACGATGTGGGGGAAGACGTATATAACGGCGGCTTTAAGAAGTGGGACATAGGGGACATAATCGGCGTTTCGGGGTTTGTGTTCGTAACGCAGACCGGGGAGATATCCGTGCACGCCTCCTCGGTCACTCTTCTTGCCAAATCTCTCCTGCCTCTTCCGGAAAAGTTCCACGGTCTGACCGACACTGATACAAGGTACCGGCAGCGTTATGTTGACCTTATAATGAACCCTGAGGTGAAGGATACCTTTACAAAGCGCAGCCTGATACTCAGAGAGATACGTTCTTTCCTTGATTCCAGAGGATTCATGGAGGTGGATACCCCCATACTCACGCCCATGGAGATAGGGGCGGCCGCGAGGCCGTTTATTACCCATCACAATACGCTTGATATGGATATGTACCTGCGTATAGAGACCGAGCTTTACCTGAAGAGGCTTATAGTGGGCGGTTTCGACAAGGTGTACGAAGTTGGCAGGATATTCCGCAACGAGGGCATGGACACGAAGCACAACCCTGAGTTTACCACGGTTGAGCTGTATCAGGCGTACACGGATTACAAGGGCATGATGGACATAGTAATAGAGATGTACACAGCTCTTGCCGAAAAGATATGCGGCAGCAAGGTCATAAACTATCAGGGCAAGCGGATAGACATGGGCAATTGGACGAAGATGACCATGACGGAGGCCGTAAAGAAATATTCCGGCTGCGATTATTATTCCTGGTCGGACGATGCGGCGGCGCGGGCTGCGGCCGCAGAAAAGGGCGTGGCGGTTCCGTCCGACGCCACCCGCGGCACTGTGCTTGCGGAGCTGTTTGACGCATTCGTGGAGGAAAACCTCATCCAGCCCACCATAATATACGACTACCCGGTGGAAAACAGCCCGCTTGCGAAACGCAAGCCGGAGGATCCGGCGTTTACCGAAAGGTTTGAGTATTTCATAAACGCCACCGAATTCGGCAATGCGTTCAGCGAGCTCAACGACCCGGTAGACCAGCGGGAGCGGTTTGAAAAGCAGGTTGAGAATAAACGCAGGGAAGATCCCGCCACTACCGCTCAGGTAGATTACGATTACATCACGGCGTTGGAGTACGGGCTTGCCCCGACGGGAGGCCTGGGCTTCGGCGTGGACAGGCTCGTCATGCTGCTTACGGACAGCGGTTCCATACGAGACGTTTTGCTGTTCCCCACCATGAAGCCTCTCCCGAACGAAAACTAAGAAAATAACGGGGTTTTGATAGCTTTTGCCGGGTTTCGTTAATCTAAAAAATTCCCATGAATGTGATTTACGACAGATTTACGACAAATGACCGCTTTGCTTAGTTCAGATTTTTACGACAAATCAATGCCGTAAACCCAAGTGTAATTATTTTGTGTTGGTGGAGGTATCCATGAAGCAGATTTCTGTATCCGTAAATCCTTATTTGGAGTTTATCAACAGTATTTTACTGACCGGGCGATATAATGAGATCACAACGCCTTATGTCGGATACGGATTGATGACAAAGCAAATTAACGAATATACCGAAGCAATCAAACGCTTTTTTGAAAAGTATCGGCAGAACCCCGTCTATTCATATATAGAAGCTATGATCCCGAATGGATTTACTTTTTCCCGACCTGTTGAACTTGCGCTATCTCTTGGAAACAGCAAAGATTTTTCTGTTCAATACCCGCTATCTGATCTGTGTATAAAGTATTGCGGGGGAAACAAAAAAATTCGTGAATTGCTGCAATTGCTAAAAGATTTTGAAATTGAAACGGGGTATTTCGGCTTTTTCAAGGAAGTAAAAAGGTACTACGATCCCATTATTGCACAGGCAAAGCTTGTCGCCGAGCAGCTTCCGTATATCCCTTTGCTGGAAAAAATCTACGGGAAAGAACAAAGTTCCTATCATTATGTGATTTCCTCATTGATGTGCGGAAATTTTGGATTAAATTTTGCCGAAACAGCAAAAGATGCATTGGATATTATCTGCGTCTTCTCAACAGAGGGGCAGAGTATATCCACACCGATACTGCTTCATGAGTTTTCCCATCCGTTTATCAATCCGCTGACAGAAAAATATGCAAATCTTGTAGAAAAATATAAGATTGCCTATGAAAAATTAGAACCATATAAATTGCCGAATTATTTGTCGGGTTATGGCGACTGGCCGGAGTGTGTTAATGAACATTTGATCAGAGCAATGGTGATCTATCTTTTGAGAAAATGTAATCTTGCGTATGATGCAGAACAAATGCTTAGGAACGATCTGTATTGCGGTTATCAATACATTCCGTTCATTCTTGAACGATACAAATTCTACGAACAAAACCGTGATCGCTATCCTAGTTTTGAAACATTCTATCCGTCTTTGCTGAATGTGTTTTCCGAAGACATAGGATGAAATCTGCACGAAAGACTACGGAAATGTTTTCCTATTTATACAATGAAAACTTTCTCATATTCCTACGACAGATTTTACGACAAACCAAATCAAAATACGCTGATTTATGATAGGTTACGTGGAACAATGAAACCGATTTTGATTAACGAAGTCAGGGGAAAGCGGGACAAATCAGGGGGTATCATTCTTCCTTCGGAAATCCCCACAATGAAACCCTTGAAAGATGTAAATGCGGGAAATGATGTAGTAAACAATACTCCTGAAACCGTCTCAAATGATGTAAAGGCAGAGCCTGAAAAGATCGATTTTTCCAAAGTGGAAATCGAGCCTTTGTTCAAGGATTTCGTGGATTTTGAGACTTTCTCTAAGTCTGATTTCAGAGCAGTCAAGGTGCTTGCCTGCGAAGCAGTACCTAAGTCCAAGAAACTTCTCAAATTCACACTGGACGACGGCACAGGAGAAAACAGGACGATTTTAAGCGGTATTCACGAGTATTACGAGCCGGAAGAACTGGTCGGAAAGACCTGTATCGCTATTACAAATCTTCCGCCGAGAGCGATGATGGGTATTGATTCCTGCGGTATGTTGATTTCGGCAGTACACAGTGAGGAAGGCAAAGAAAAGCTCCATCTTTTGATGGTGGACAATCATATTCCGGCAGGCGCAAAGCTCTATTAAGATGTGACGTTTTGTCTGTGAAAACGGGATGTACTTCATTTTTCGAAAAGCTCGGAATTTACACAAATACACCAATTTTACACCAATCGGTGTCAAAAACGGTGCAGGGCCTGAAAAATCGCATAATGAACGGAATAAATGGGCAGTCCTTTATCGGGATTGCCCATTTTCAAAATCAGAATGGAAAATAGTATGACTCAAAAAAACTAAAAATACTGAGGGGAATGAAATTGAAAAACATATATATTATCGGTGGTACGATGGGGGTTGGGAAATCGACTGTTTCTCAGATTCTTAAAGAAAAACTGAATAATAGCATCTTTTTAGATGGTGATTGGTGCTGGGACGCACATCCTTTTCAAGTGACAGAAGAAACAAAGCAAATGGTCTTGCAGAATATTTGCTTTTTGCTGAATCAGTTTATCCGCTGCTCTGTATATCAGAATATAATCTTCTGTTGGGTGTTGCACGATCAGAATATAATTGATACAATTTTGGCAAGCCTTGATAAGTCAGATTGTTTAGTTAAGAATGTATCTTTAATTTGTGATGAAGCAGAGTTAAGAAAAAGGCTTATAAAAGATGTGGCTGCAGGTAAAAGGGAAAAGGATATTGTAGAAAGAAGCACTGTGAGGATTCCCTGCTACACAGCATTGGATACTGTAAAGATTAATACGAACGGTAAAAACCCAGCCGAAATAGCAGATGAAATAATTTCACTATGAAGCGTTTATGTTGAACGATATACCTTGAGGGATAAAACTCTCAAGGTATTTTAATTCGCAAACCACGAAAAAATATTTTCAAATAATACAAACACAGAGGAGATAGAGCAGTTCCAATGTTAATATGCGTTGCTTGCAGCAACGGTTTGCCCTATATACAATAGCGGTAACGACTGAAAGAAAGGCGGTTATCCGTAATGCTGAATGAAAATATTAAATCTATCAGAAAGTCAAAAGGACTTTCGCAGGATGAACTCGCTGTAAAGCTGAATGTAGTGCGGCAAACAATTTCTAAATGGGAAAAAGGCTTGTCTGTTCCTGATTCTGATCTGTTGATTTCCCTATCAGAAGCGTTGGAAACTCCCGTAAGCACTTTGCTTGGAGAAACGATAGTTGAGCCAAAGCCGGATGATTTAAAAGTGATTTCCCAAAAGCTGGAGGTTATAAATCTACAGCTCGCCAAAAGGAAAGGGGCAATACGAAAGATATTTCATTGGGGGTTTATCTCATTGTGTGCGCTTATCGTAATTGTTTTTGCGGTTATATTCGTGCTGAACAGTCCATACTTGGGGTGGGATTACAGTAAACCCGAAACCGAAGTTATGGGAGTAGGTTTTCACGCATTGGAGTGGCTGTTCGTAAGATTAGCACCTATTGTCCTGATTGGAGCAGTTGTCGGAGCTGTTTTGACACGAGAAAAAAGATGAACCGTCCGGCTGTTTGCGTCTCGATGATGTATAAACGATCTGTCGGAGCTTTGTTTTTTAAAATCATTGACAAACTGCCGAAAAGCTCTTTTCTCATATAATGTAATGGCAGAGGAAGGAGCGGACGTGATGCCAGCAATAGTTTTTCAAGCGTTTCTCCGGAGCCTGCCGCGAACGGACGGATAAGGACGGCGGCTTGCAGGCAGCAACGGACAGTACCGGTCCCCATAAAAAGCAATACCGAAAGGGCAAACCGGAAAAAGAGACCGCCCCCCGTTCAAGAACAAAATGACGTTTTGATAGATTTACGGCTTGACTTATCCTTGCGGATGTCGTAAAATACACAAGGCGGCGCATTACCGTTGGTGAGATCGGCCGGAGAGGTATGAAGCGTCACTTAAAAACAAATACTTGCTGCCGCCGGGCAGCCAAACGCACAGGTGTTTGCATACACATCGTTAGGCCTTTGAAGATGTGTGTTCAGGCGCCTTTTCAATTTTGAGGAGCTGGATATGGACAAAATCAGGGGCTATATAAAATACTTTTCAAAGGCGGAGATCATTATCTGGTTGTCGTCAATGACGCTGATAGCGGGCTCTTTCGCCATTTTCGGCGGGGAAAACTATCTGACTCTTTCCGCTTCCGTAATAGGATGCACGTCGCTGATATTCTGCGCAAAGGGGAATCCCTTCGGACAGGCGCTGATGATAGTTTTCAGCCTGCTGTACGGGATGATCTCCTTTACCTGCGCCTATTACGGGGAAATGATAACATATCTCGGAATGACGGCGCCCATGGCGGTTTTTTCCTTGGCATCTTGGCTGAAAAATCCGTTTAACGGAAACAGAGCGGAGGTCGCGGTCGGCCGCGTAAGCCGAGGAGAGGCTTTCGCGATGATCCTGCTGTCGGCCGCCGTTACGCTGGCGTTTTATTACATTTTAACGGCATTTAATACCGCCAATATAGTACCGAGTACGTTTTCCGTCACCACGAGTTTTATAGCTGCATACCTTACCTTCCGGCGGAGCGCTTTTTTTGCCCTGGCTTACGCCGTGAACGACGGGGTTCTGATAATACTGTGGATAATGGCGGCGGCTGAAAATGCCATGTATCTGTCCGTGGTAAGCTGCTTTATCGCGTTTCTTGCAAACGATATTTACGGATACGTCAGCTGGCGAAGAATGTGGAAACGCCAGAACGGGCAGCCGGACGAGCCGCTGTGCCCGTCCGCGGCGGGGCTTGCCCCGGGCGGACAGGGCCGGCCTTGTGCCGCGCCCGAGGAGGCATACAGGCATTGACTTAAAATGCGGGAGATATATATAATATTAAAGGCACAACGCGGGAGATTCGCGGCAGGCCGGGGAGCGTGCGTCCCTTTTGCTGAAAACGCCGTTCGGGCACTGCCCGTGCGGGTCCGGATCACAGCCGCTTAAAGGAGGAAATGCTCTTGATATTCAGGGTCATAGTAATGATAGGGGAACGGATACTCGGGAAACCGTTTTCCGAAGACGGACCGAGGGCGGATATGTTTTTGCCCGTATGGCTGTTGGCCATGGGTATGGCGCTGGTTGCGCTGGGGGCGGGAGCGCTGATTGTTTCCCTGATTATTCCGCCGAGCGTCGCTGCGATCATTGTGGCTGCGGCAGGCCTGGCTATGGTACTGTTCGGCGCGGCGGCGCTCCTTTGTTGGAGAAATCAGACCATTGTCATGCTCTCTGAGGACGAATTTGAGTATACTACGTTTCTCGGCAGTAAAAGGGTGTACAGATTTGACGATATAACCCATATGAGAGTGAAACAGGATTCGTTGACGCTGTTTGTAAGGGGAGACAAGGTCCACATCGAGTCGTCCGCCATCATGTCCCGCAGGCTCATCACACGCCTCGACATAGCGCTGGGAGATGAGGAAGAGGACACCGGGGAAGATTTTGAAGATTCCCTGCGGCAGAGCAAGGAGGACGGCAGCGAGGCATATGAGCCGCCCGAGGAATAATTTCCTTAAGCCCGGGAGCTATTGACGGGGGTTTCAAAAATCGGTATAATGAGCGGGTATCAACGGAAAATGCGTGAAACAAAGACGAAGCGCCGCCGCCCCCCGGGCAAGACGCCCGGCGGTACCGGCCCGCCCGTATTTCGGTAGGGCAGGTTGCGGCGCGTTTCGGCACGGCGGAAGGGAATGGTGTGCTTTGGCGAAGATGTGGGCCGGAAGGACCGACGGGGTGACGGACGGAATAGCCGATGATTTCAACTCATCCATAGGCGTGGACTGCAGAATGTATAAAGAGGACATATCCGGAAGCATGGCCCATGCGGCCATGCTGGGAGCCCGCGGGATCATAACGAAGGAGGAAGCGGAAAGCATCCGAAACGGTCTCAAGGGGATAATGGACGATATCGAGAGCGGCAGACTTAAAATAGACATGAGCTGCGAAGATATACATATGTTCGTGGAGCAGGAGCTCACGACGAGATTGGGGGACGTAGGGAAAAAGCTTCACACCGCCCGCAGCCGCAACGATCAGGTAGCTCTGGACGTGCGTATGTATCTGCGCGGAAGGACGTCGGAGCTGATTTCTCTGGTGCGCGAGCTTGCGGAAACGCTCACCGATCTCGCAGAGGAACACAAGGCGGCTATAATGCCGGGGTATACCCACCTCCAGCGGGCCCAGCCGGTGACATTCGGGCACCATATCATGGCGTATGTTATGATGCTTCTCAGAGACATGGACAGGCTGTCGGACTGTTCTAAGAGAATGAACGTCTCTCCCATAGGCTGCTGCGCGCTGGCCGGAACCACTTACGATACCGACAGGCAGTTTGAAGCGGCTGCGCTTGGGTTTGACGGGATCTGCCTAAACAGCATGGACGGCGTGTCGGACAGGGATTTCTGCATAGAGCTGATAAGCTGCATAGCGATACTTATGATGCACCTTTCGCGTTTCTCGGAGGAGCTCATCATGTGGTCGAGCTGGGAATTTGGCTTTATAGAGCTGTCGGACGCGTACACCACAGGTTCATCCATAATGCCTCAGAAGAAAAACCCGGATATGGCGGAGCTGGTCAGGGGGAAAACCGGGCGCGTATACGGGGGCCTTATGGCTATGCTTACCATTATGAAGGGGCTTCCTCTCGCGTACAACAAGGATATGCAGGAGGATAAGGAGCGGGTTTTCGACGCACTTGATACGGCGGAAATGTGCCTGAAGGTGTTCATACCCATGACCGCTACCATGCGCGTCAGGGAGGATGCCATGAAAGAGGCTGCCCGCCGCGGCTTCATAAACGCCACAGACCTTGCCGATTATCTTGTGAAAAAAGGGATGCCCTTCCGCACGGCGTATAAGATATCGGGTCAGATAGTCGCCTTGTGCATTGAGAAAGGAAAGGTCCTGGAAACTCTCGGCCTTGACGAGTACAAAAGTTTCAGCCCGCTGTTTGAAGAAGATGTTTACGGCGAAATATCGCTGGAGACATGCGTGGCCAAACGTATATCCCAGGGCGGCACATCGGTGGCATCCGTAGAGGAGCAGATACGCGCGGTACGCAAAGCCCTGGCCGATAAACATGTCTGATTTAAACCGCGGACGGGATAAAAACATACGCAAAACATACGGAAAAGAAACATCCGGGACCGGCTATGCCGGTCCCGGATGTTAAAATTTGCCTTAAAGGATGATTATTTATCAAGGTTGGCTTCGAGAGTCGCAAGCTCGTCTCTGAGGGCCTGAGGAAGCTTTTCGCCGAACTTTCCGTAAAATTCGTGAATGCCCTTGGCTTCTTCCTTCCACAGATCCTTATCCACATCGAGAAGTCCCTCGACGGTGGCGCGGTCAATGTCAAGCCCTTCAATGTTGATGTCCTCAGCCTTGGGCTCGTAGCCGATAGCGGTTTCCACCGCATCGGCAGTGCCTTCGCAGCGCTTGATTATCCACTCGAGAACACGGAGGTTGTCGCCGAATCCCGGCCAGATGAAGTTACCGTCATCGTCGGTGCGGAACCAGTTGACATTGAAGATCTTGGGAAGTTTGTCCTCTCCGACCTTTCTTCCCATTTCAAGCCAGTGTGCAAAATAATCGGCCATATGATATCCGCAGAAGGGGAGCATTGCCATGGGGTCGCGGCGAACCACGCCCACGGCGCCCGTAGCGGCCGCGGTGGTTTCGGAGGCCATTATGGAGCCCATGAACACGCCGTGCTGCCAGCTCCTGGACTGATACACCAGCGGAGCGGTCTTGGCGCGTCTTCCGCCGAAGATTATGGCAGACAGCGGCACTCCGCGGGGATTCTCAAATTCCGGAGAGATGCAGGGGCAGTTGACGGCGGGCGCCGTAAACCGGCTGTTGGGATGAGCGCCCTTGTAATCGGCGGTCTTGCCGTTCCACGGGTTGCCCTTCCAGTCTATGGCATGCTCGGGAGGATTCTTGTCAAGACCTTCCCACCACACTGTGTTGTTGTCGGTATTGAGGACAACGTTGGTGAATATGGTGCCCTTTCTCATGGAAGCGAGAGCGTTGGGGTTGGACTTTTCATTGGTTCCGGGGGCCACGCCGAAGAACCCATTTTCGGGGTTGCACGCCCACAGACGTCCGTCCTCACCGATGCGTATCCAGGCGATATCGTCGCCCACGCACCATACCTTGTATCCTTTCTTGCGGTACACCTCCGGAGGAATGAGCATGGCCAGATTGGTCTTTCCGCAGGCGGAGGGGAAGGCGGCAGCCACGTATTTCACGTCTCCGTCAGGCTTCTGAACGCCGAGGATGAGCATATGCTCCGCCATCCAGCCCTCTTTCCAGCCGAGATAGGAGGCGATACGCAGCGCAAAGCACTTCTTGCCCAGAAGCACGTTGCCGCCGTAGCCGGAATTCACGGACCAAATGGTATTGTCCTCGGGAAAATGAAGGATATATCTCTTTTCCTTGTCCAGATCGGCCTTGGAATGAAGCCCTTTGACGAAATCGGGGCTGTCACCGAGAGCCTCCTCTACGGCAGCGCCGACACGGGTCATGATGACCATGTTGAGGACAACGTATATGGAATCGGTAAGCTCGTACCCGATCTTGGAGAAGGGAGATCCCACAGGTCCCATGGAATAGGGTATTACATACATAGTACGACCGGACATTGAGTTTTTGAAAAGCTTTCCGGCCATCTCATAGGCCTCCGCAGGCGCCATCCAGTTGTTCGTGGGACCTGCATTTTCCTTGTTTCTGGAGCATATGAAAGTGCGATCCTCCACACGCGCCACGTCGTTGACGTCGGTGCGGTGCAGGTAACAGTCGGGAAGCAACTCCTGATTGAGCTTGGTCATTTCTCCCGTCGCCACGGCCTGCGCACGTAAATCGTCGATCTGAGCCTGGCTTCCGTCGATCCAGACGACCTTTTCAGGACCGGTGAGAGCCTTGCACTCTTCTATCCAGGAAAGCACTGCTTTGTTGGTAGTCATGATTAAATCCCCTTTCAAAAGCATTTTTTCTTCCGTATACCATATTATCACGAATAAGTCCAATTTGCAAGGAAAAATTTGCAGTCTTGCCTAAGATTAACAATTTATCCACACAAACGCTCTAAACGCTGCATAATTCTGCAAGACGTCGGGACAAATCCTGCCAATCATCCATGGACAGCGCTTCGCCTCTGACCGTTTCGGACAGTCCCGCCGAGGAAATGGCGGCTGCCGCCGAGCTTTTGGAAAATCCGGCTGCCGTAAGAGCATTCAAAAGGGTTTTTCTGCGCTGTCCGAAGCCTGCGTGAACTGCGGCAAAGAATATCTTTTCCTCTTCGGGAGACATGTCCCGGTCCTGACGGAGATTCAGCTTTATCACCGCTGAGTCAACTTTCGGCGAAGGCATGAATGAACCGCGGCTTACCGGGAAAAGAAATTCCGGCTCGGAATAGTACCTTACCGCCACGGTCACCGCGCCCGCCGCGCGGGACCCCACTGGGGCGCACAGCCGGTCGGCTGCCTCCTTTTGCACCATGACCGTGACGGCGTTGAACGGGATATTGTCCTCCAGCAGCCGCATTATCACAGGCGAGGTTATATAATAGGGAAGATTGGCGCATACAAAAACATTTTCGCATCGCGAAAACTCATTATTTATCAGGGCGTGAAGATCGGTTTTCAGGATATCGCCGTATATGAGCGATACATTTTCGAAGCCGCCGAGGGTTTCCTCAAGCAGCGGAAACAGCCTGCGGTCAAGCTCCACGGCGGCCACTTTGCGGCAGCGAAGGGCGAGCTCTTTCGTCAGGACGCCGATCCCCGGCCCTATTTCCAGCACGCCGTCCCTTCCCGAAGCGCCGCATTGCTCCGCCATGGCAGGACATACCGACGGATTGATTATGAAGTTTTGACCCAGTCCCTTGGAAAAGGAGAAGCCGTGCCTTTGCAGAAGGCCGGATATATCGGACGGTTTGCACAGATCCATCGGTAGACCCCTTTCGCCTTGTAAAATACACGCATGATTATAACAGAACCGGA
>CASDVX010000128.1 GCA_949284545.1 uncultured Eubacteriales bacterium | reverse complement strand
CTCAAACCTTCTCCTCATCCTGTCTCTGTGCCCTTCGTGAATGTTCCCGCTGCCTGTATCTCTCCCTCTTATTTCCTTCCCCATCCTTATCCCGTCACTTCCTGCTCCTTTTTCCTGCTCCCGCACTTCGCTCATTATGCGGGATTTTGCGCATATTTGCGGATACTCCGCCCGCGCGGCCGTAACCATCGCCATTACAAAACCTCAAAACGCGGTGACACTATATGAAAGAAATATCAGTTGCAAAAAACGATTCCGGCCAGAGGCTGGACAGATTTCTTAAAAAAATTTTTCCCCTGCTTCCGGAAAGCCTTCTTCACAAGGCGATACGCACCAAGGACGTAAAGGTCAACGGCAAGAGGGCCGAGCCGTCGTACAGGCTTGCCGAAGGAGACGCAGTACGCGTCTATATACATGACAAATTTCTCATTTCCCCGGATCCGGACAGGGCATATCTCTCGGTCCCGGATACCGTGAACACGGTATATGAGGACAAGAACATACTTATTGTCAATAAGCCCGCCGGACTTACCGTGCACGGCGGCAACGGAGAGACGGATACGCTCATCGCCAGAATACAGGCCTATCTGTATAAGAAGGGCGAATATGATCCGGACGCCGAAAACTCTTTCGCTCCGGCTCTCTGCAACAGAATAGATCGGAACACAAGCGGTATGGTCATAGCAGCCAAAAATGCCGAGGCCTTGCGTATAATGAATGCAAAGATACGCGCAAGGAAAATAAAAAAGAATTATCTTCTCGCGGTCCACGGCCGCCCTTCGGCCGAATCCGGCGTACTCAGGGATTACCTTCGCAAAAACTCCGATGAAAACCGCGTGTATGTGGAAAGAAGCAAAGCTCCCGGGAATCTCACCGCGATCACCAAGTACCGCGTTCTGAAAACCTCCCGGGACCTGTCCCTGATAGAAGCCGAGATAGTGACCGGACGGACGCACCAGATACGGGCGCAGTTCTCACACGCCGGCTTTCCGCTTCTGGGCGATACAAAATACGGAACGGCAAAAATGAACGCCGGTTACGGTTTCAAATACCAGGCGCTGGTGTCTTACCGCCTGGAATTTCTTGAGGATGCCGACGCAGGCATACTTTCCTATCTGAGCGGCAAAAAATTCACTGTAACCGATATCCCGTTCCTTGAGCTTTTCGGTGCGGGTATCGCCGACATATTGTCGTGACACATTTTACACTGGGTGTCGGAGTTTGTCAACGGCGACAGTCACTCCGAAAGTTTAAAGGGCCGCGGCTAAATAGCCGCGGCCCTTTCGCCTTAAAAGGCAACTTATTTCATATTGTTTTCAGCCTGCTGGATGAGCTTCTTGACCATCTGACCGCCGACGGAACCGGCCTGCTTCGCAGTAAGTTCGCCGTTGTATCCCTGCTTCAGATTGACGCCCACCTCGCTGGCGGCTTCCATCTTGAAACGGTCGAGAGCCTCTCTCGCCTGAGGAACCATAGCCTTCTTTGCCATCTGTGTTTACACTCCTTACTAAGTTCATTGTTGCGTTTGCAGTAATATTTTGCTGCGGTAATCATAGATTATTATTGGTAAAATCAGTAAAATTTCACACCTGCCATGAGCAGTGACGCCGCCGCCGCTATGGCACGGAAACCGTCACGGTACGCGCCGCATTTCACCGGCACGTCCTGCGGCTCCACGGTTCTGCCGTTTACCGTTACGTCCCGCTGGACGCAGAGCATGACAGAATCCCCGTCCATACACGATGCGGTGAGGGTAGCCTTGGCCCCTATGCCGCAGGACAATACGGCTCCGGCCGTAAGGCGCCCGATTTCCGCCGCAGTCTGCGGCTCGTCCCGTATTATGGCCACGTCGCATTTTCCGCCTCGGGCACAGACGTCGTCAAATACGGCGATATCGCACATGCAGTCTTTGCGGGATACCTCGAAAAATATCGAAATATCCCCGGCGGTGCCGTCGGCACCGAGACACAGGGAATAATTGTCCGATATAGCTTGAAATATCCGTCTGAATTCTTCGCGACCGGAACGTGAATAAACCGTTATAATAATCTTACGTCACCTCACCTAAATTATCTGCAAACGCCGCCTTTATATTCGCGTCGCTGTAAAAAGATGCACTGCGGCTATTGAATTAAAATTAAAACAATGATATAATTATTAATACGCTGGTGTGGCGAAATCGGCAGACGCAAGGGACTTAAAATCCCTCGGGGGCGACCCCATACCGGTTCAAGTCCGGTCACCAGCACCAGGCAAGGGCCTGGTGCCAGACGCGCACCGGGCTCTTTTCTTATTTATGCAGAAGGTTCCCGCGACAAAGTTGCCATCTTTTTCATCCCCTCTTTACAGGCAAGGGCCTCGACGCGCAATCCGCGTTCGGGGCTTTTCTTTTTACGATGGTTTCACACTCGTGTTTATACCAGATAATTAATTTGTCAGATTTTAAAGCCGTCGATTCAAAAGAGATAGCTTCATTTGTCTTATATTTATGCAGGCTTTCAGATGACAGATCCTATAAAAACACTCAAAATTTTTAAAGCGTTTTATGAGTTTAATCGCTTGACTATCCTGGACAAGCGTGTTACCATTTGTATATGGACTTGGGGAGACACCCATCACAAAAAACATAACCTGCAGTATTATGGGTTATTGTCCAAAGTTTCCGAAAATCGAATAAAAAGGGGATGATACCCATCGCAAAAAACATTAGTGTTGTCGATGAACTGGGCAATGAATATGAAGCGACCTATCCGAAAAGAGCCAAAGGGCTTGTTAAAAATGGCAGGGCACGCTTTGTATCAGAAAACAAGATATGTCTTGTGTGTCCGCCAAATACTATTTTGGAGGATTTGAATATGTCAGATAATATTATAAAAAAAGAACAAGTTTTTACACAAATTGCCGAACTTCAAAAGGTTCTTGGATCTATTGATAAGATACTATTTAGCATTCAATGCATAAGTGATTCTCAGCAATATGTGGAACCGGATGATGGCGATCCACTAACACTTGATTATATGCCTGAGGTTGCTCTTGAAAAAATTAAGGCAATACGTGAGATAGTAATGTCGAGAGAACATACTATTAATTCTATGCTTAGTTTTTACCTATCAGTTTATAATAATTTAGAAAACGCTGAAAAAGAGTAATCGTATATTGACAGTGTAATAGCAAAGCTGCCGTTATTTTGCTTGCTCTGTTTTTTATACTATCATTGTTGGTGAAACAATATGATTTGAACAGTTCGATAGTACTCGTGTGCGTTCAAGTCCCACAACAAAAAAAGAGTGTGGCATCTTTTTTA
>CASDVX010000127.1 GCA_949284545.1 uncultured Eubacteriales bacterium | reverse complement strand
GACACCACCGGCACCGCGAATCCTGAGTTTGAGGAAATGCTTGAGAATATGTCCTCTCAGGAAAGCGAGATCCCCTCTGTGGAAAGCACGCAGGGTACGTCCTCCGGTTCGGGCTCTGTGACCACGCCTTCCGTTCCCGGCACCTCCGGCACCTCTTCTGCGGGCGACGCGGGTGAGGCGGACGCCGGTTGGGTCGTCCCCGTTATAATTGTTGCCGCGGTCGTTGTGGTTGCGGTGGTAGTCGTAGTCATTGTGTCGGCCGGCAAAAAGAAGAAGAGCTGACGGCGGTTGTGACCGTGGCCGGGGCAAAATGACGAGATGACTTGCTGAAATTTTTGAAGCAGGGAGCCGCATCGAACAATGCGGCTCCCTGCTTTTTCACGTTTCCGTTTATGCCGCGGAACAACGGAGGTTCAAGGGCCTTGTGCGTCAATAAATCAAAAAATGCAATCGAGAAACAACGAGTAAACAAGAGATAATCGCAGAAAAATCGAGATAATTATTCAAAGCAAAAATATTTTCCGAAAATCTGTTGACAATGGGCCTGACGTTTACTATAATAACGCCTGCGAGAAAGAAAATCACACATATTCTCAGGAGGAAAACGAAATGTCATCTTATATTCCCAAGGTCGAAAGCATCGACCGCAAGTGGTATATTCTTGACGCGGCGGGCAAGCCCCTCGGCCGGGTTGCGGCGAAGGCGGCATCCATTCTCCGCGGCAAGCACAAACCCACCTTTATGCCTCACGTGGACTGCGGAGATCACGTGATAATTCTCAACGCAGACAAGGCGGTCCTTACCGGACGCAAGCTTGAGAAGAAGAGCCGTTATTACCATACCGGATGGATAGGCCACCTCAAGGAGATAAAGTATAAGGATCTCATGAAGAACGATCCGGAAAAAGCGTTTACCCTTGCTATCAAGGGCATGCTGCCCTCGAACACCATCGGCGCCAATTCCATGACCAGGCTTCGCGTATATGCGGGAGCTGAGCATCCCCATGCCGCACAGAAGCCCGAAGTCTGTGAGTTTTGATCAGGAGGACTGTTGATATGTTTAATTCCAGACCGTTTTTCTACGGAACAGGCAGAAGAAAGAGCTCTGTTGCACGAGTAAGGATGTATCCCGGAAGCGGCGTGATAACCATCAACGGCCGCGATATCGATGATTATTTCGGACTTGAGACGCTCAAGCTTGTGGTTCGTCAGCCTCTGGCGCTCACCGACAATACGGACAAGTACGATATCGTCTGCACGGTTGCCGGCGGCGGAGTGTCCGGCCAGGCCGGCGCCATACGTCACGGGATTGCCCGCGCGCTTCTTCAGGTGGGAGACGAGCTTCGCCCCGCTCTGAAGAAAGCCGGCTTCCTCACGCGCGACCCCAGAATGAAGGAACGCAAGAAGTACGGTCTGAAGGCCGCCCGTCGCGCTCCCCAGTTCTCCAAGCGCTGATCCGAACCTGTTCGGAGCAAATTTTCAGAGCCATCCAGACGGGTGGCTCTGTTCTTTTACAGCCGGATAAATAAGAGGTGAGACGCGGTGGAAACGGCGGTTGCGCTGAAATTGGCTTTTAAAAAGACATTCCCTGTGCTGTGCGGATATCTGTTTATGGGAATGGCTTTCGGAATACTTCTAAATGAGGCGGGATACGGTTTTCTGTGGGCGTTTTTTATAAGCCTATTCGCTTATTCCGGCTCCATGCAGTTTGTCCTGGTAGAGTTTCTGATCAGCTTTCCGTCGCTGGTCACGGCGGCGCTGACGACGCTCCTCGTGAATGCGAGACATATTTTTTACGGGCTGAACTTCACCGGGATATTCAGACGTATGGGGAAAGCGTACCCGTACATGATATTTTCCCTTACGGACGAGACTTACTCGGTAAACTGCGCCATGCTCGCGGCGGAAAAGGACGAAAAATACGATAAATGCAGATTCTTTGTCAACCTGCTGGACCATTGCTACTGGGTGACAGGGTGTACCGCCGGATGCCTTATCGGCGAATTGCTTCCGTTTGATTTTACAGGTGTGGAATTTGCCATGACTGCGCTGTTTGTCACCATAGTCGTGGAACAGTGGCTGAACGGGAAGACACATTTTCCCGCGGTCACCGCCGTAGCCGTATCGCTGATCTGCCTCGCGCTGTTCGGAGCGGACGCCTTTCTCCTTCCTGCGCTGATACTTATATCCGCCGCGCTCACTGCCGTAAGCGGTGTTGAGAAGCGAAAAGAAAAAAAGAGCGGCTCAAAGGAGGACACATGCGGTGAATGACACGTTAAACGCAATACTCATAATTGCCGTTGTAGCCGCAGTGACGTTCTTCACCCGGGCCGTTCCGTTTATTCTTTTCGGAGGAAAGCGACGGATGCCGGAAATCGTACGGAGACTGGCGGGATATCTCCCGGCCGGGATCATGGCTGCTCTGGTAGTATACTGCGTAAAGGACGATATAACCGGCTCCGCGGCCTCGGCGGCGGTGTCGCTTTTCGCCGTCGCTCTCACCGCTGCACTGCATATCTGGAAAAGAAACAGCATCATAAGCATATTGGGCGGTACGGCGGTTTATATGGTCCTGATACGGCTCATATGAGGCCCGTAAAAAACGGCCGCCGGACGGAACAATAATCCGTCCGGCGGCCGTTTGATGCTTCCCCGTGATTAAGCGGCATCCGTTGTCAGTCTTTGGACTTGTAGTAAAGCATGCAATGGCAGTATCCCTCAAAAGACGGATCGGCGATCTGATCCCTGAATTCCTTGCACATACAC
>CASDVX010000126.1 GCA_949284545.1 uncultured Eubacteriales bacterium | reverse complement strand
CTGCGCCCGCGGTCTTGTGAACAAGCGCGCCGGGACGGACCGGAGGTCCGTGGTTGTGGAAATGACCGAATCGGGGAAGGAACTCGTGGAGGGGGAGCGGCAACGCATCCTTGAGAGCTTCGACCGGGTCTCCCTTTCCGTAAGCGAAAAAGACCTTGAAGAGTTTATCC
The DNA here is from genome assembly GCA_949284545.1 of uncultured Eubacteriales bacterium. Taxonomy (GTDB): domain Bacteria; phylum Bacillota; class Clostridia; order Oscillospirales; family CAJFTT01; genus CASDVX01. Next base: position 7,076 of record CASDVX010000126.1, on the reverse strand, counting down.
GTATAGGCAATCTGATAGCCGACGGATTCAATATTTTATCCGAAACAGGAGGCAAAGCATGCTGAAACTTAAAAATATCTGCAAAGACTATATCACCGGAGACAGCGTGGTCCACGCCCTGAGCAATGTAAGCATCTCTTTCCGCAAAAGCGAGTTTGTTGCGGTGCTGGGAGCTTCGGGCTGCGGCAAGACCACCATGCTCAATATCATAGGCGGACTCGACCGGTACTCCTCCGGCGATCTTGTTATCGGAGGAAAATCCACAAAGGATTTTTCCGACAGGGACTGGGACAATTACCGCAACCACTCCGTGGGCTTTGTGTTTCAAAGTTACAACCTGATACCTCATCAGACGGTGCTTGCAAACGTTGAGCTTGCCCTCACCCTGTCCGGAGTGTCAAAGGCGGAACGGAAAAAACGCGCCGTAGAGGCCCTTGAAAAGGTTGGTCTGGGCGATCAGCTGCGCAAAAAGCCCGCCCAGATGTCCGGCGGACAGATGCAGCGTGTCGCCATAGCCAGAGCGCTTGTAAACGACCCTGAGATAATCCTTGCGGACGAACCCACCGGCGCTCTGGATTCGGAGACCAGCGTTCAGGTCATGGACATTCTCAAAGAGATCTCCCGCGACAGGCTGATAATTATGGTGACCCACAACCCGGACCTTGCCGGGAAATACGCTTCCCGCACCGTCAACCTTAAAGACGGCTACATTGTTTCCGATTCCATGCCCTTCTCGGAGGAAGACGAGGCGGCCGAAACAGCCGCGGCTGCCAAATCGTCCGCAGCCGACGCAGCGGCGGGAAAAGGCCGTGCCTCCGGCAAAAAAACATCCATGTCCTTCGGCACAGCCTTGTCCCTGTCCCTTAATAACCTGCTTACAAAAAAGACCCGCACCTTCCTCACTTCCTTCGCCGGTTCTATCGGAATAATCGGCATAGCTCTTATTCTTTCCCTGTCAAACGGCATAGACCTTTATATAGACAAGGTCCAGGAGGACACTCTTTCCACTTATCCGCTCACCATAGAGTCCGAGACGATGGACATGAACGCCCTTCTCACCGCCATGATGGGGGCGGGCAAAAAGGGCGACCACGGGCTTGACGCGGTTTACTCCAACCCCGTACTCAGTCAGATGCTCAGCGCCATGTCCGCCGGCATAAAGACCAACAATCTTACGGATTTCAAGGCCTTTCTTGACAGCAGGCAGGAGGAGCTTGAATCTCTCATCCTCGACCTGCGCTACAATTACGACGTAGAGCTTAATATTTTCCTGCCGGACTATTCCGACGGCGTTATCCAGGTAAATCCCAGCACGCTCATGGAGGATATCTATTCCTCAATGGGTATAACAGGGACCGAGTCCATGTCCTCCATAGCCACCGACATGTATAAGCTGAACGTCTGGGAGGAAATGCTCGGCAATACGGAGCTGCTGAATACCCAGTACGACGTCATTGCCGGGCGCATGCCCTCGGCCTACGACGAGATCGTGGTGGTTGTGAACGAAAACAACGAGATCTCCGACATGACTCTTTACACTCTCGGCCTTCTGGATCTCGACGAGCTTTCCGACATGATAAACGATTTGATGAACTCCATGTCCGGCTCGTCCTCGTCCGGGAATTCCTATGAGCCGAAATGGCACAAGTTTGAGTACGACGACATACTCGGTCTCACCTACAAGGTTGTGCTTCCCACGTCCATGTATGTGAACAACGGGGACGGCACCTGGACGGATATGAGCGAGGACGAGGATTTCATGAAATCCTGCATCGACAACGGCATAGAGCTTAAGGTGGTGGGTATAATCCGTCCCGACGAAAACGCCACCGCCACCAGCATAAGCGGTTCCGTTGCATATACCCAGGCGCTCACCTCCTTTGTGACGGACGCGATAAACTCAAGCCCCATCGTGCAGGCCCAGCTTGCCGACGAAAGCACCAACGTGTTCACCGGCCTGCCCTTCGCCGACCCCTCCGACAGGGAACCGGATATTGACGACGTGAACGCTTTTATCCAGTCCCTCCCCGCGGGCGAAAGAGCCCGGTACAACGCTTTCAGAGTGCTTATGGGAAGTATGGATTATTCCGAGATTGAAGAGGATATGGCTTCCCTTGACGAGGCGTCCCGTTCCCAGCTCATGCTTCTTCTCGTGGCCGCGGGGAAGACTCAGGACGCGGAAACGTCCGCGTATATGGAAACGCTCAGCGAGCAGGAGCTGCAAAACCTCTCCATGATGGCCGCCTATTTTGCGTCCATGGACGATGAAAAGCTCGTGGAGTATCTGGCTGAGGACGACGAGGCGTTCAAGGCTTACCTTGACTCCATAGGCAAGGGAGAATCCGAGGCCACCTACAGCGGGAACCTTAAGCTTCTCGGCTACACCACCCCCGATTCTCCCTCCTCCATAAGCATTTACGCGAAGGATTTTGAGTCGAAAACGGCTATCCTCGAGCTTATAGACGAGTATAACGCCTCTCAGAGCAAGGAGAACAAGATATCCTACACCGATTACGTGGGCGTGCTGCTGGATTCCGTGACCACCATAGTAGGATTTGTTTCCTACGCGCTTATAGCTTTCGTTTCCATTTCCCTCGTAGTATCCTCCATAATGATAGGGATAATCACGTATATATCCGTCCTGGAGCGCACCAAGGAGATAGGAATACTCCGCTCCATAGGCGCGTCCAAGCGGGACATTGCCCGGGTGTTCAATGCGGAGACGCTCATAGTGGGGCTTGCGGCCGGGGTGATAGGCATACTGTTCAGCCTGCTTCTCATAATCCCCATAAACGCTGTGATATACGCTCTGGGTGAGGTGGCAAACATTGCTCAGCTCCCTGTTTTCGGAGCGGTCGGTCTGGTCGTCATATCCATGGCGCTCACTTTCGTGGCCGGCCTGATACCCTCGCGTATCGCCGCCAAAAAGGACCCTGTGGAATCCCTGAGGTCCGAATGACGGTCCTAAAATAATAAAAGAATAAAAGCTTATTTTCAAGGAGAAAAAACAAGTGACAGATATTACGCAGAAAAGGCTTCTTCTCGGTATAGACATCGGCTCCACCACCGCCAAGGTGGCCCTTTGCGACGGAGATAAGCTGCTTTACAGCAAATACGAGCGCCATTTTTCGCAGGTCAGGACAAAAACGCTGGAAATGGTGAAACAGCTCAAAGACCTTATCGGGGATTCTCCCTTGGCAGTGGCTGTTTCCGGAAGCGCAGGCATGGGTATGGCTCAGGCCGCCGCGCTTCCCTTCGTGCAGGAGGTCTTTGCAACCTCCGAGGCTGTGAAAAAGCTGCGTCCGGATACCTCAGCGGTAATAGAGCTGGGAGGAGAGGACGCCAAAATAATATTCTTTGACGGCGGCGTGGACGAACGCATGAACGGAACCTGCGCGGGCGGCACGGGCGCGTTTATCGACCAGATGGCCATACTTTTGGACGTAACCGTTGACGAGCTCGACAAGCTCGCCCTGCAGCACACGAAAATATATCCCATAGCCTCCCGCTGCGGCGTTTTCGCAAAGACGGATATCCAGCCTCTTCTCAATCAGGGAGCGGCGAAAGCGGACATCGCCGCCAGCATATATCAGGCGGTGGTGGATCAGACCATTGCAGGGCTCGCTCAGGGGCGGAAAATCGGCGGTACGGTGATGTTCCTCGGAGGGCCGCTCCATTACTGTATAGGTCTGAGGCAGCGTTTTATAAAGACCCTGGGGCTTGACGCGGAGCACGCCGTTTTCCCGGATTACGCTCTTTATGCGGTGGCTCTGGGCGCGGCGATATACGCGTCAAAGCAGCAGTTTACCACGGATTTTGATTCTCTTACCGCAAGTCTTGAATCCGCCGCGTCAGCAGGGACGGAGATCTCCCACTCATCGCCCCTCTTTTCCTCAAAGGAGGAGTATGAGGAATTCAGGAAACGGCACGACGCCGCAGCGGTTCCTGTTTTACCCATAGAGGAATATTCCGGTGACGCGTACCTCGGCATCGACAGCGGCTCCACCACCACGAAGCTGGTACTCATAAGCGGTGACGACCGGATCCTTTACAGTTCCTACGGCCCCAATAAAGGCGATCCGGTGCGCACGGTACATAAATCCCTGGTGGAAATTCGCAGGCTGTGCGGAGACAGAATAACGATCCGCAGTTGTGCGGTAACCGGCTACGGAGAAGAGCTTATTTCCCACGCTTTCGGTGTGGACAGAGGCCTTGTGGAGACCATGGCCCACTTTACCGCTGCCAGGCATTTCGCGCCCGACGTGGATTTTATACTCGATATCGGCGGGCAGGATATAAAATGCTTCAAGGTCCGCAACAATTCCATCGACAGCATAGTGCTCAACGAGGCCTGTTCCTCGGGCTGCGGCTCTTTTATAGAGACTTTTGCCCGTTCCATGGGGTACGGCATAGAGGAATTTTCAAAGCTGGGACTTTTTGCCGACGCCCCGGTAAATCTGGGGACACGGTGTACGGTGTTCATGAATTCGTCGGTGAAGCAAGCCCAGAAGGACGGAGCCACCGTGGAAAACATCTCTGCGGGGCTTTCCATGAGCGTGGTGAAAAACGCTCTGTATAAGGTGATACGCGCCTCCTCTCCCGACGAGCTGGGGCAGCATCTGGTGGTGCAGGGGGGAACGTTCCTTAACGACGCGGTCCTGCGCTGCTTCGAGCTTGAAACCGGCAAAAACGTCACACGTCCCAATATTGCGGGGCTCATGGGCGCTTTCGGCGCCGCTTTGTATGCGAAAGGCCTCGGGCTTTCCGAATCCTCCCTGCTGTCCCTTGAGGATCTTGAAAACTTCACCCACGAGTCCAGATCCGCCGTGTGCAACGGCTGCGGCAACCATTGCCGCCTTACGGTGAATATTTTCAGCAAAAATGTCCGCTACATTTCCGGCAACCAGTGCGAAAAGGGCGCCGGGATACGTCTGTCGGCCTCTGAGGAGATTCCCGACCTTTATGAGACAAAGCGCTCCCTTCTCTCAAGCCTGCCCACCGGGCAGGACGGAAAAAGAGGCAGCGTCGGTCTGCCTCTGGCTCTGGGAATGTACGAGCTTCTGCCCCTGTGGAACGGGATTTTTACGAGTCTCGGCTTTAAGACGGTGGTTTCCGGCTTTTCTTCCCGGGAGCTGTATTCCGCCGGGCAGTTTTCCATACCGTCGGATACCGCCTGCTATCCGGCGAAGCTCATGCACGGGCATATAGAAACCCTCATAGCCCGCGGGGTGGACCGCATTTTTTATCCCTGCCTTTCCTACAACGTGGACGAGGGAAAGGGCATAAACCATTATAACTGCCCTGTGGTAGCGTATTACTCGGAGCTTCTGGCCTCCAATATGGAGGACCTTAAAAAAGTGCGGTTCATGTACCCCTACCTCAACATCAACTCACAGCGCGAGCTTTCAAGAGAGCTTTACAACCTTCTCTCCCCGGATTTCCCCGATATGTCGAGGCGCGACGTGGAGAAGGCCGTCCGCGAGGGCTTCAAGGCGTATGAGGATTACATGGCGGCGGTCAGAAAAGCCGGCGAAGAGGCCGTCGCAACGGCCCGCAGGCAGGGACGGCGCATAATGGTCCTGGCGGGGAGGCCGTACCACGCCGACCCGGAGATATGCCACGGGATAAACAAGCTGGCCCGTTCTCTGGGGTTCGCGGTGGTCAGCGAGGACAGCATATCCCATCTGGCGAACGTGCCGAAGCTCAGGGTGGTAAATCAGTGGACATATCATTCCAGGCTGTACGCTGCGGCTCAGTTCGCGGCTGAAAACAGCGACGCGGAGCTTGTTCAGCTGGTTTCCTTCGGCTGCGGCGTGGACGCAATAACCACCGACGAGATACGGGACATACTTGAAAAGGCCGGTAAGCTGTACACACAGATAAAAATAGACGAAATAACCAATCTGGGAGCGGTGAAAATAAGGCTCCGCAGCCTTATAGGCGCTCTGGACGAAAGAAACAGCGAAAACGCAAAGGAGGCTGTGGCAAGTGCCCTGTAACGACGAAGAATATCCCATATTCACGGAAGAAATGAAAAAGGAGCATACCATACTCATACCCACCATGCTCCCGGTGCATTTTTCTCTCATTTCCCGGATACTGAACAACTACGGATATAAGACTGAACTTTTGACCAACATGGGCGAGGATATAAAGGAATACGGGCTCAAATACGTCCACAACGACACCTGCTATCCCGCCCAGCTCGTGATCGGTCAGATGCTGTCGGCCATAGAAAGCGGGAAATACGACACTCACAAGCTCTCACTTCTGATTTCCCAGACGGGCGGCGGCTGCCGGGCGTCGAATTACATATCCCTGCTGAGAAAGGCTCTGAAGAAGGCGGGGTACGGGTACATACCCGTTATTTCCTTTAACCTTGTGGGGCTTGAAAAGGGGTCCGCGTTCAAACTGACCTTCCCCATGCTCCACCGTATGCTCTACTGCGTCATGTACGGGGACCTGATGATGTGTCTGCAGAATCAGTGCCGTCCCTATGAGCTTAACCCCGGGGACACCGACCGGGTCACCCGGAAATGGACGGATAAGCTTGCGGAGGAAATGTCGTCAAACGCTCTCAGCTACAGGAAAGTGAAAAAGAATTACGACAGGATAATCGCCGATTACGCCGCCATACCCTGCGACCGTTCGGTGCAGAAGCCGAGGGTCGGTATAGTGGGCGAGATATTCGTGAAATTTTCGCCTCTGGGCAATAACGATCTGGAGAATTTCCTGATAAACGACGGGGCGGAGCCGGTCATGCCGGGACTTGCGGATTTCTGTCTTTACAGCCTGTACAACAGCATCGCCGATTCGCAGCTCTACAGGCGCGGCGTGCTCAAGGCGAAGGGAGCCGCTCTGGCTTACAGGTTCCTTATCGGGCGGCAGCGCCGGGTGATACAAGCCATAGAGGACAGCGGGACCGGATTTCGTCCCATGTCCTGCTTCGAGGATACCCGCCGGCTTATCAAGGGCTTTATAGGTATCGGAGCAAAGATGGGTGAAGGCTGGCTTCTCACCGCCGAAATGCTGGAGCTTATACACGCCGGCGTAAAGTCCATCGTATGCACGCAGCC
>CASDVX010000125.1 GCA_949284545.1 uncultured Eubacteriales bacterium | reverse complement strand
GGTGGAATTCGTGTCTCCCGCCTTTCTGTTCTGCTCCACGTATTCGTCAAGCTTGCGGGAAACATCGAATATCGTGTCCTCCTGGTCAAAATAGATCTTATTCATGGTGCCGTCCTCCGTGCCGGGCTTGAGCACCACCATTCCCACCGCTATCTCGTTTCGCGCGTAAAGCCGCTTGTTCATGACGAACCTGTTTACCTGAGGAAATTCAGCCACCATCCGCACATACGCCGCCATTATGAGCGCCATATGGCTTATGTTCTTCCCCTCCGCCCTTTTCGCGTTTATATAGTCGCGAAGAGGCTTTTCGGGTATGAAAAGCTCTATCATGTTCATGGCGTCGCTGCGTTTCGGCATTATATACGGCACCACCGTGTACATGGGATTCGTCTCTCTCACCGAAAGCTTTCTTCCGTCCTTGCGCATGAGCATCATTTCCTTTCCCCGTGCGTCCCGCCCATCCGGACGGATACGTGCGGCCACGCATAAATACACAGACACAGTGATTATACACGGTCGGGGTCGATTTGGCAAGTTTTTTCTTGCATTTTCGGCACATTTTCGACACAAATCCGTTAAAATGCCCCCGGATCAACCGGCGTTTTTCCCCCGGTTATCCGTTTGCCTGCAACGGAGCCGGTCTTTCGCGCTCCGTCTCCCGGTTCGGGACAGGGCTCGGGGACAAGGGCGTTCCCGGCTCTTTCCCTTTCCGTTTCTCTTTATACCGGAGACAGCCGTCCGCACCCTTTCACGGCTCCGGCGGATACGGCGAACCCGCTTCTGCCTGCCGGGGGAGTCATTCGCGTCCCGTCCCGCGGCCCTCACGGGGACGGCGCGCCCGAATCTCATATGAAGAGCCGTATGCCTTTCCCGCAAAGTAAAAAGGTCCGCCCCGACGCCCGGTATGCCCTACAAAAAAGGTTTCCCTTCCGCCGCGGCCGTGCACGCAGGCGTACGGACAGAACCCCGCAATACGCCGTATGCCTTTCCCGCAAAGTAAAAAGGTCCGCCCCGACGCCCGGTATGCCCTCCGGGCGCCGGGGCGGACTTGTCAGCCGCGGCGTCTTAAATGCGCCGCTTGCGCGCTCCGGTTTTTGTTTTATGTTCCGGATCAGATCTCCGGAATCTTTATCTCCACTTCTCTGCCCAGCTCCGCAGACTTTACAAGCCCGTCGATTATCGCCTGGTTGTACAGTATCTCGGAGGAGGGTACGGGAGGCTCGCCGCCGTACTTCACCGCGTCGGCAAAGGAACGTATCTTGCGGTAGAAAAGGCCTTCCGGCGTACGGCGCATGGGGACCTCGTACTCAAGCTGCTCCCCGGCGACTTCTTTGTATATCTTCAGAGGCTTGGGGAAGGAACCGTTCCAGCAGTCGGTGGAGGGGATGCGGAGCCCGCCCTCGGTGCCCAGGATTATGGTATCCCCCGGGGTATCCATGTTCATCGCCCAGGAAATACGGAAGTCAAGTATGATATCTCCTTCGAGACGTATGAAGCCCGCCGCAAAGTCGTCCACGTTGAACCTGGCCGCGTCCGCGGGATTGTTGTACTTGGGGTTGGCTCCGAAATACGCGGATGTATATCCCGTCGCCGTAAGGGGTTTCGGATATCCCACGGCCTTGAGCACCAGGTCGAGACTGTAGCAGCCGATATCGCCCAGAGCGCCTATCCCGGCCGTCCTCTTCTCGATAAAGGTACTGTTGGGTATGCCCCTGCGGCGTCCGCCGCCGGTCTGGATATAGTAAACTTTTCCCAGCTCGCCGGAATCCACTATCTTCTTTACCTGCCGCCAGTTTTCGTCCATGCGGGGCTGGAACCCTATGCTCAGCAGCTTCCCGCTGGCCTTCTCCGCCCTCATGATCTCAACCGCCTCTTCAAGGGTGACGGTGAACGGTTTCTCCAGCAGGACGTTCACCCCGTGATTGAGCGCGTATATAGCGCAGGGGGCGTGCTGGGTGTTGTATGTGCACACAAAAACAATGTCCAGATCCTCCGCGTCTATCATGGCGTTGCCGTTGGGATAGAAATTCACGCCGGTGAACCCGTATCTCTCGGCAAATTTCTCCGCCTTGCCCGGGATAAGGTCGGAAAGAGCCACTATCTTTATATCGTCGAACTTGTCCATCTCCTCGGCGTACGTGGTGGCTATCCAGCCGGTACCGATGAAGCCCGCCTTGAGAACCTTATCGCTCTTTACGGTCTCTTCCTTCTCCCCCGATGTGAAGGTGCTGAGTATGGCGTCTGACATGTCGTTTCTCTCCTTTTCTCTTTTTTCGGCGGTGAGCCGTTATTTCATGAGCTCCTCAAGATACTTCACGCTCATCTCCGCGCATTCCATGGAGTTTTTTCCCATGGACGCGTTGTCCTGCTCCACGATAAGCCATCCGCTCCCCGCGGCCTCCGCAGCCTCAAGTATCGCCTTGAAATCCTGCTTCCCGCTTCCCACGGGACGGAACTCAAATGTCTGTGAATCCGTCTCGGACGTATCGTTGACGTCGTCCTTCCCTATGAGCGCGTACATGCGGTCGCTCTTCTCGCCGGCGTAATCCTTGAGATGCACCGTGGGGGCGCGGCCCGCGTATTTTTTCACATACCCGGCGGGGTCTCCCATGCCCACCGCCGCCCAGCAGGTGTCTATCTGGGTCTGGAGCACGTCCGGACCCAGGTCTGAATAGATGATATCCAGCAGATACTTCCCATCCAGCTTCTCAAACTCGAAATCATGATTGTGGTAGCATATCCTGATTCCGTGCTTCCCGGCGCACTCCGCCGCCTTCCTGACGGTTTCGCAGAACTCACCGTACCCCTCACGGCCCGGACGGTACTCCTCTCCCAACCACGGGACGGTAATGAACTTCACGCCGATTTTTGCGTAAAAATCAGCCACGCCGGCGGGATCGGCCTTTATTTCGTCAAAGGGAACGTGAGCGGATACCGGCTCCACGCCCGCCTTGCGGCATATGTCCGCCGTCTCCTCAGCGCCGTGTCCGAAGACCCCCGCGAATTCTACTCCCTGATAGCCCATCTTCGCCGCTTTTTCAATGGTTCCGGCAAAATCCTTCTCCATCGCGTCGCGAACGGAATAGAGCTGCAGTGCCACAGGAAACTTTTTCACGATATCACTCCTCTTTCTTTCGGAACTTTTGCGCCCAAATTAACTTTCTTCTTGTATTTTAAAAAATCCGGGTATATAATACAAGCAACATTATACGAATTTTTAGCCACTTTTTGCTGTATAAGGAGGCTGCCATGCTTCTTTACGAGGACAAAAAAAACAGCATTTCCCTGTCCCTCCGCACGGGACTGAGCTTTCTTCCCCATCTTCACAGTCATATAGAAGCGGGGTATCTTCTGTCGGGCAGCACCAGCGTCACGGTGGACGGCAGGGAATATTCCCTGTCCGCGGGGGATGCATTCGTGATATTCCCCAACCGGGTCCATTCATATGAGGACGGCGGCGGCAATCCCTGCTGCTGGCTGCTCATGTGTTCTCCCGACGACGTTTCGCCTTTCGCCGAAACCTTCAAGCGGTTCCTCCCTGACTCCCCGGTGGTGACCGGCGCGGACGGCAGGGCTCTCGGTGCCCTGTTTGAGCTGGCCGAAGGCAGGGTTCCCGCCGCCGAGGAGGGACTCCCTCTGGGCACGGAATGCCTTCGGGCTTACGCCTCCGCGTTAACCGCAGAGCTCCTTCCCCGGCTGTCGGGACTGCGTCCCCTTCCCCCGTCCGATCCGGACGCCATGCGCCGCATCCTTCTTTACTGCGACCTCCATTACCGGGACGAGCTCTCCCTTGACCTTCTTTCGGAGGAGCTGGGATACAGCAAATACTATATTTCCCACGTTTTTTCCGACCATGTCAAAATAGGCTTTGCCCGCTACGTCCGCGCCCTGCGGGTCAACGCCGCCAAGCGGCTGATACGCAACGGCGGAATGTCCATGACAGACGTGGCCTGTGAGTCCGGGTTTTCCTCCATACGCACCTTCAACCGTCAGTTCATGCAGGAAACGGGCATCTCCCCCAGCAGGTACGCCCTCCTGCGGCGGAGAAAGTGACGTGTTTCCGGCCCCTCTTTCTTCCCCGGGACGCGTTCGGGCTTTCGCGGCCTGCCCGGCGCGGAAAAACGGGGCAAAACCCTTTCCGAACGCTTTGATGGGCTCCGCTCTCCCGCAACCGGCCGACGCTTTCGCTCGGGAAAAGATCGTCCGGGGCTTACGCCCTTCTCCGGCAACGGTTGCCCGAACCCCTTTTTGCCAAAGGTCTCACGGCAGTCGCGGTGCTGGATGTCCAGCAGCTTGTCAGAGAACACGAGTACAGCGTCCTTGATGCCCGGTTCTTCATATCCCAGCGCCATGCCCACTTCGGTCAGGTCGTCGCACTGATCGGAGAGCTGCCCGCCCCATTCGTCCAGCTGTTCGTGGTTTTCAAACCATGAGGAATCGCCGGACAGGTGCCGGTGGAGGGTTCCGAAGTTCTGAATCTGGATTTTAAGAAACATGATTAAGCGCCGAAATTCATCCATCTTTTGTCACCTTCTTTCTGGTCTGGCGTTTTGGTTTTGCCTCCTGCGCCGGGGCCGGTTCTTCTGCCGGTGATTCCGGCGCGGTTTCCGGGTGCAAAAACCTGACATACTCCGCGGCGCTCATATGAAGCCCGCATTTTGCACAGTGCACCCCGTCGGCCTTCCCGACAAAAACATGCTTGCAGTTGCTCATCTTTTCACCTTCTTTCTTAAAATTAGGCATGAAAAAACCACCCCTAAGGGTGGCTTCATTCTTCTATTGTTTCAAATTTCTCGGGAGGATAAAGATAATCTTCGCCAGAATCATCTTTTATTCTATACCAGTTTTTTTCTATAGAGATAACATCATATACCTTATTTTTTGTCAGCATTAAAAACTGAGTTTCACCAGTCCATTTAACCTTCATCTTCCCACCTCTTTACTTTAAATTTTACTTTCCCAACAGTTTCTTCTTGGAACCAATGCACCTCTGCGGGCCTTTCTTCTCCGTAATAATCAATAATTCCATGTCCTTTTACATGTTGCCAGTTTTCTGGTTTTCCGCCTAATTGCTCTGACAATCCTTCTCCGACTCCAGAATGTAAAGGCCTTTTTGTCCCTTTTCCCGCAAACACCTGGATATTTTGGACTCTTGTACCTTCTGCAAAATGAAAATACTCTCCGGTGCTCGGTTCTAAAATATCGTAGTTTTTTGCTTTGGCTCCTAAGCTTCGCCCAATAGAAATTTCGTATTTTTTTACCGCCGCAGTAGCCTTGCTGCTTACACTTTTATTATACCCGTAAACCTGCGTTCTGTCCAGCCTTTTCTTACGTCCGGTTTCCTTGCAGAAAGCGTTATAATCCGCCTGAGCGTTTTTTACTTTCTGGGAAGCCTTGGTAAAAGCCTCCTTGTCTCCGGCGGCGTCGTACATGGCCGCTTCGCGTTTGGCGTAACGCACCCGGCGTTCAAGCGCCCGCTGCTCCTGACTTTCCGCATATATGCGGTCGTTTTCTTCCTTGCTCTCC
>CASDVX010000124.1 GCA_949284545.1 uncultured Eubacteriales bacterium | reverse complement strand
CCGTTTCTTCCGGAAACGGGCACGATACGTCGCAGTTGCCGCACACCGCGTAAAACGGTTTGTCAGGACGCTTTATCCCTTCCGCCGCACGCCATCCGTCTCCCAGAAATATTATACCGTCGACTTCCTCCGCAAGGGGCGCAAGCGGAGCCGGCGAAGCGTGATGTATGTCTGAAAAAACCAGAAATCTCAAAGAAAGTCACATCCTGCGCGTGTTTGCATATATTATACAGAACGAAGCCGTAAAAATCAACGGCTTACCTGTGTAAACTTCAGCAGGGGAAAGGAACGATACATAATGTCAAGCAGCGATATCAGGCGGTTGATAGACAGACTGCCGGAAGATAAAAAAAAGGCGCTTGCGGCGGCTTTGGAAGGAAACACCGGCATATCCCAGGACAGACTTGCGGAAGCCGTAAAGGATCCGGAAACCGCACAAAAGCTGAGCAGGCTTGCGGAAAAAATTGACCCCGCAGCTCTGGAAGCCGTCGCTTCCGACCCCAGAAAACTCAAGGCGCTCCTTAGCTCTCCACAGGTAAAAAATGCGCTGAAGGGATTCATTAAATAAAAGGGGTGAGGGTATGGATGACCTGAACGCCCGGCTCGGCAAGCTGCTGGATGACCCCAAACTCGCAGATAAGATCGGCGCAGTGCTTTCATCTCTCACAGGCGGAAAAAGTCCACAGGGCGGGAACTGCCGAAATGACGGTGACAGGCACCACGGCCGCTCTTGCCAAGACCACTGCAAGGATCCTTGTGACGACCGCTGCGATGATCGCTGTGATGACCGCTGCGATGACCGCTGTGATGACCGCTGCAACGACCGTTGTAATGACCGTTGCAACGACCGCTGTGACGATCGCTGCGACGACCGCTGCGACGACCGCTGCGACGACCGCTGCGACGACCGCTGCGACGACCGCTGCGACTGTGACGAAGGCGGTTTTGATTTGTCCGATATCCTCTCCGGTTTGGATCTTGGGGATATCGCCAAGCTGCTCGGCGGAGGGCGGTCTCTGTTTTCCTGCGGGTGCGGTGATAAGGGCGACGGGCATGAGCTTCTCCGGGCCATTGCTCCATACCTGAGGCCTTCTCGCAGAAAACGAATAGAGGAAGCCGGTAAACTGATGACTGTCTGCCGCATGCTTCCGCTTTTTACCGAAAACGACGAAAAGGACGACTGACGCCGTTTCCCCGGCATTTTGAAAATAGCGCCGCTCGGCACCGTCCCGGATTTGCTCCGGGACGGATTTAAAAGCATTATCACAAGTGGAGGCGGATATATGCAGAGACTGACCGTTGGGGCGGGAAAGCATCCGCCTTTCCGTGCGGATTTCCGGAACGGATCCGCTGATTTTACAACGCCCGCTTCCAATTTCCCCGGGCAAAGCGGGGCCGGAGGGGTCTCGGGCGGAACCCCGTCCGGGAAAACGCCCGGGCGAAACGGGGCGGGTATGTCCGGCAATGTCCGCGCGGACGGACCCTTCCCCGGGCAGAGCGGGGCCGGCGGGATCTCGGGCGGAACCCTGTCCGGGAAAATCCCCGGGCGAAACGGGGCGGGTATGTCGGGCAATATCCGCGCTTCCGGCGGTAAGGATTTTATTGGGAATCCCGGGCAGGACCGCAGGCGTCAATTCGGAAATGTTGATCGCCCGTCTTCTGCGCCGTGCCGTCATTCGGAACAGATAAGCACATGCACGGCCGGCGGGAAACACACCGTAAACCCCGGCGCGGACGGCTTCCCGCAATCTTCGTGTTCGCCGCGCCGGCCACAGCCGGATCGGGAAGGCTGCAAGGGACAAAACGGCGCTCCCGGTCCGTGCCGCTGCGAAAACGGCGGCGAAGAAAAGCCCCGTGAGGATAAAAATTGCGGGGGCAAAGGCCGAGACCGTCCCGACAGCATCGGAGATATGCTGGGTCTGTCAAAGCTGCTGGGAAACACAGACGCGCCTATCATGAAACTCGGTTCCCGGGAAATATTCCCGGAGGACCTTCTCCTCCTGCTTCTTATAATCATGCTCGTTCAGGAGGACGCGGACCCTTCCCTGATAGCCGCGCTCATATACGTTCTTGCGGCAGGGTGACGCGGTCCGGCTATAAAGTGAAACAAGCACAGAAGAACGCCCGCGGCGATACCGCGGGCGTTCCTTTCTTCTCTTTTCATCTGTTTCCGTCAGGCCGCCTCGTCTGTCTCGGCTATGAAAATTATGTCACTTACCTTGCGCCCGCCTTCATACGGCCTGTTGTAAACCTCTCCCATAAATGCCATGACCGCGGTCTTACCCCCGTCCATGTTGTAGGCCGCAACACAGCCGATTTCCTCAAACAGCGCCGCCATCTCCTCAAGGGTCATGCCCACGGAATGGCCCGTCTGCCTGCCGTCTATAGCTACAAGGCAGTAATGTCCCGGCTCAAAATATCCGAGACCGCACCGGGGATTGAGCCCCTCTATGGAGCTGTCAAAGGATGTTATCGCATTGCCTTCGCCGTCAAGCAGCGCGGGCCCGAAGCTCCACGCCTGCCATGCTCCTCCGTCTATGGCCTGCTGGATATCAAACTCCTCCGCGCTGTACGTCTCCATCACACCGTTATAGTACAGCACGCACACGTCTTCCCACGTCTCGCTGCGGTAAACCATTCCGTTGCGTATCACCACTCCCTGTTCACGGAAGCCGTAATAGTCGCCGTTGGTGGCGATGATAGCATTATTGTTCTTTGCCATGGTGGGTGTGGTCTGGGTAAAGCCGCGGCCGTAGGTGTCGTTTGCAAAGGCTGTTTTGAAATTGTATATGCTGGCTATGTATATATCCGCAATGTGGTATGTCACTTCGTTTTCCGATACCGTGACCATATTAACATATATGCTTCCGCTTCTGTACGAGGTGTCCGTTATCTCGACGCTTCCGTCGGAGGTGAAAAATTCGCTCCATTTTTCGCTCCAGTCCCCGGGCTCCCCGTATGTCTGTATTCCCTTAAACCCCATTTCCTTGGGCAGAACATGGTGGAACAGCGCAAATGTTATAAGGCTCGCGCCCAAAAGAATTATATCAAGGCTTGTTACGAGCCACGCCGGCATAAGGCCGTAAACCTTACGGCGCTGCTTTTCTTTCTTTCGCCCGGCTGCCTTTCCCGCCTCCGCTTTTCCCGTTCCTTCCTCCTGCTCCCGCTGAGGTTGCGGCAGGAGCGTGTCGTCATCCGGAATGTCCGGCAGGTCGGACACGTCGTCCCGATAGAAGACCATGTGCCCGTCTTCAACGCGGGGATAGCCCGGCTCCTGTTCTGTTTTTTTGTCAAAAAAAGGCGATTTTCTGAATAGAAACAGCCCCATGCTCTTCCGCCGGCCTCCTTTCCCTACGTCACAAACCCGGGATCAGTCAAACTGTCTTTCGTACGGCCGGCGTATCTCCTCTATCTCGCGCACCCGCGCCGCTTCCCTGGCAATCATGACCGCAGGGATGATGAGCAAAAGCGACGGTGCGAAATACTTCCACAGCACCCCCTCGGGTATCCCTGATATTATCCAGCCGTCACTGTCTGCCGCGGGGTGGGTGATGATGTAGCCCACGGCGGTAAGTCCCACCGTGGATACCACGGTGAGTATCAAAGAAGAAACGTATCTACCTTTCAAAGTAAGCACTATCGCTGCCGCAAGCAGGCAGCACATGACCGCAATCCCCACGGCATACGGCCGCAAAAAGACCTTTGTCACCGCAAATCCGGCTGCCTGAAAAAGTTCGAATACCGTAACCAGCGCGGACAGCACGACGAACACCGTTTTGGTGATCTTGAGAAACCGGTTGTCCTTTATACGAATCTTTTCACTCATAGATTGATTCGCCGCACGCTTCGAGGCGGCTTCCTTTCAAAACTTTTTGACGCTTTTTGCGTATTTTTACGCGTCCGGCGCGTCCTGCCGAGGCCGCAGCAGGCTCCATTATACACCCTATTTTTTAAAAAAGCAAATCAACATTATGTAAAAACGTTATTCTCCACCTCCTTAACCCCCGCTTTTGAAGGCCTCGTACGCCCGTGGGCTTCCACCGGGCGAAAAACGCATGAGTCCTCAGACATCATAAAGGAAGGGATTTTTTATGGAAAAAACTCAAAAGCTCATCCTGGACTTCACCAAAACGGGCAGTCACGAGGAATATCTGTCCGCTTTCTGCGGAGATATGAGCAGTAACACAGTGGAGCTGGAGGTCATCCCCGCCCTCAGCGACGGGGAAATACTTCTCTGCAGCTTTGTCAGGGACGGTGCTGCGGTGGACACTCTCGTGATAACGGACGGAAAAATGGTCATACCCTACACCGTACTTAAAGACGCAGGCAGCTACACGGCGGCCTTCGCCGTGGCGGACATGAAAAGCAGGCTGACGGCCACCACCCTGCTGAAGGTGAGCGTCGCTCCCGACAGGGTAACCCTGGCGCCCGCTCCCGGGCAGGAGGAGGATCAGAGCCTTATCACCTATATCCTGTCCCGGGCCGCTGAAACGGCAGCGCAAAGCGCAACTGCTGCAGCCGAACAGGTAACGGGGGAACTGAGCACGGCTCTTGACGATATGGACAACAGGTTGTCCGCCGCAGAAAGCACCGTCCAGACGGTCCAGACGGCTGTTTCTCAGCTTTCGGATGAGACGGACGCCGTTGTGGACGATTTGGAAAGCAGGCTGTCCGCAGCGGAAACAAACGTTTCTTCCGCTCTTGCCGGTTCTGCGGAAAACGCATCGGATATAGCGGCGCTCACGGAAACTGTGGACAACCTCTCTGAGAGTGCCGAACAAGTGTCAAATGACATTTCCTCACTTACGTCGCAGATATCTTCCGCGGTTTCGGATATTTCATTCCTGGAGCAGGCGGTAGAGGCTCTCCAGAATTCCTCCGGCAGCGGGGGAACTTCTTCCGGAATTGTTATCGCCTCCGGTCAGGACTGTATATCCGCCATATCCGGCAGTTCAAAATGCGTATCGCCCGTATCCCGGTGGACGCGCATAGGCAATACGGTGATACTTTCCTTCGGTTTCTATTCTGCCGTATACAATGACTTTGTGATAGGCAGCCTGCCTTACAGTTGTGCATTTGACAGCGTTGCCGCTGTTCTGTCGCGAGTGGATTACGACGACGGCAGTATGGCATATGAAGGCAGCTTCGTTCTCGATTCGTGTCAACTGTCAGCCGGGTCCACCGATATTCGTATAAAACGCCAGAATACGGATGAAGCCGTTCTGTACGGCACCTTGATTTATGTTACCGACGATCCGGTGTAAATAGATTTACCGTGTACATCGTTTTTTCTCGCCGCAAAGCGGGAAACGTTATTGTATCTCTTAAACGGAATTTCAATATTAAGGAAAGGAATTGCCCCTTGCGGGGCTGGTGAAAATATGAAAACATATTTACTTAAGGGAATTGCGGCAGTCTCCTTTTCGGCGCTGTCGGCGTATCTGGGGCAGGTCTTCCTGCCTGTGGCCATCCTGGTTTGCGCCATGCTGGCCGATTATATCTCGGGCATGGTTAAAGCGTGGATGACGTCGTCACTTTCTTCTAAGGTAGGAATAACCGGCATAGTGAAAAAACTCTGCTACCTTCTGGCGGTCTGCGCCGGGGCGGGCGCCGATTATATCTTTACGGCAGCGGGCGCGCAGGGTATATCGGGCTTCGAATGCCCGGTGGCGTGTATGGTGGCGGTGTGGCTCATAATAAATGAGCTCATAAGCATACTTGAGAATCTCGGCGGCATCGGCGTTCCC
>CASDVX010000123.1 GCA_949284545.1 uncultured Eubacteriales bacterium | reverse complement strand
TTGCCTGAATATATCAGGCATGTTATTTTTTGCCGTCGCGGCAAAGAGGTGAAAAGGATGAACGGGACGGATTTCGGGAGGATACTCACGCTCCTGCGCAAGGAAAAGGGCCTGTCGCAGAAGGCGGCGGCCGCGGAGCTGGGAGTATCTCAGGCGCTTTTGTCCCATTACGAGCGGGGGATACGCGAGTGCGGCCTGGGTTTTGTCATCCGGGTAGCCGAGCTGTACGACGTTTCCTGCGACTACCTTCTGGGCAGGTCGCCGGAGAGGACCGGGTCCATGCTCAGGGAGGAGGACATACCCGAACCGGAGGACGGCGGGAAGGACAACAGGTTTAACGGGAGCCTTCTTCCCGCGCTTAATAAAAAGCTCATCGCAAATTCCCTCAACGTCCTTTACGGGATGCTGTCGAGAGCGGGCTGCGCGAAGCTCACGGACAGCGTTTCCGCGTATCTTGACATGGCGGTGTACAAGGCGTTCAGATACGTGTATGCGGTGAACCCTGCAAACCCGCAGGACGCTTTCGGCATCGACAGGCGCACCTTTGAGGAAAAGGTGCAGGCGGTGATGGCGATAGAGGAGATGAAGATGAAGCTTCTTTCCAAAGGAGTGGCGGCGGAAGGACTTTCCCCGGTAAAGGACGTGACCGCCGTAGCGGTGACGCCGGAGCAGCTTTACAGGGACTATCCGCTTTTTGCAGGGTCTCTCATGAACCTTATACGAAATACCGAGGAAAACGTTAAAGATACTCTGGGCGCGAAATGAAGGGATATGTTCTGAGCTTCGCGTCCGATTTATGAAAGGATGGTTCCTTATGCGCAATACCGACAAGACTATGGACAAAATCGTTGCCATGTGCAAGACCAGGGGATTTATTTTCCCCGGAAGCGAGATATACGGAGGGCTTGCGAACACGTGGGATTACGGGCCGCTGGGGGCGGAGATGAAAAACAACATAAAGCGGGCGTGGTGGAAGAAATTTGTCCAGGAAAACCCGTACAACGTGGGGCTTGACGCCGCCATACTCATGAACCCTCAGACATGGGTGGCGTCGGGGCATCTGGCGGGCTTTTCCGACCCGCTGATGGATTGCCGGGAATGTCACGAAAGGTTCAGGGCGGATAAGCTGATAGAGGACTGGTACGCCGAAAAGGGAGAGACGCCGGAAAAGCCGGTGGACGCCATGTCCCAGGCGGAGATGAAGGCGTTTATAGACGAAAAGGGAATATGCTGCCCCACCTGCGGAAAGAAAAATTTCACCGACATAAGGCAGTTCAACCTTATGTTCAAGACCTTCCAGGGCGTGACGGAGGACGCGAAGAACACCGTGTACCTGCGTCCTGAAACCGCTCAGGGGATATTCACGAATTTTGTAAACGTGCAGAGGACGTCCCGCCGCAAGGTGCCATTCGGCATCGCCCAGACGGGCAAATCCTTCCGTAACGAGATAACCCCGGGAAATTTCATATTCCGCGTGAGGGAATTCGAGCAGATGGAGCTTGAGTTTTTCTGCAAGCCGGACACCGACCTTGAGTGGTTCGGATACTGGCGTTCCTTCTGCAGAGACTGGCTCCTGTCTCTCGGGCTTAAGGAGGAGAACCTCAGGCTCAGGGACCACGAGCCGGAGGAGCTGAGCTTCTATTCCAAGGCCACCACGGACTTTGAGTTCCTCTTCCCCTTCGGCTGGGGAGAGCTGTGGGGCATAGCCGACAGGACGGATTACGACCTGACCAGGCACCAGGAGACGTCGGGCAAGGATCTTACGTATTTTGACCAGGAGGAAAACCGCAGGTATATCCCGTACGTGATAGAGCCGTCGCTGGGAGTGGAAAGGAGCTTCCTCGCCTTCCTCACCGACGCGTACGACGAAGAAGTGGTGGACGCGGAGAAAAACGACGTCCGCACGGTTCTTCATCTGCATCCGGCGCTTGCTCCCTACAAATGCGCGGTGCTGCCGCTCTCAAAGAAGCTCTCGGAAGGGGCGGAAAAGATCCGGGATATGCTCAGGCCCTGCTTCATGACCGATTACGACGACGCGGGCAGCATCGGCAAGAGATACCGCCGGCAGGACGAGATAGGCACGCCCTTCTGCATCACATACGACTTTGATTCCCAGACCGACGGCTGCGTGACCGTACGGGACAGGGACAGCATGAAGCAGGAGAGGATACCCGTGAGCGCGCTTTACGGGTATATCGCCGAAAGAATCGCTTTCTGAAGCGCCGGCGCGGTTGACAAATACGCCGGACCGTGATAAAATCTCACGTATCAGGATAAAGGCAGAGAACGGAAGGAGTACCCGAGAGCCACCTTGCAGAGAGCCGGCGGCAGGTGAAAGCCGGCAGGAAAGGCGCGGGGAAGTCGTCCGCGAGCCTTCGCCTTGAAAGGGCGCGCATCGTCCTCAAGAGGCGGACGGGATCCCCCGTTACAGGGACATGAGAGGCCGATAAAACGGCAATCGGAATGGTACCGCAGAGGCAGAGCCTTTGTTTCCGGGGACGGAGACAAAGGCTCGTTGTTTTTGACCACATCACCGAAAGGAAGGTTTTTATGCCCAAACAGCTTGAGAAAAGTTACGACCCGTCGAAGGCGGAAAAAAGGATATACCGGGAATGGATGGAGAAGGGGTATTTCCACGCCGTTCCCGACCCGGACAAGAAGCCCTTTACCATCGTGATCCCGCCCCCCAACATAACCGGGCAGCTCCACATGGGCCACGCTCTGGACAACACCCTCCAGGATATCCTTATAAGGTACCGGAGGATGCAGGGCTACAGCACTCTGTGGATGCCGGGGACGGACCACGCGGCCATAGCCACGGAGGCCAAGATAGTCGAGCAGATGAAAAAGGAAGGGCTGACCAAGGAAGGCATAGGAAGGGAAGCCTTCATGAAACGCGCCTGGGAATGGAAGGAAAAATACGCGGGCAGGATAACCGACCAGCTCAAGGAGCTGGGCTCCTCCTGCGACTGGGACAGGCAGAGGTTCACCATGGACGAGGGCTGCTCAAAGGCGGTCAGGGAGGTCTTTGTAAACCTTTACCGGAAAGGGCTCATCTACAGGGGAGAGAGGATAATCAACTGGTGCCCGAAATGCCGCACCGCCCTTTCGGACGCCGAGGTGGAGTTTTCCGAGCAGCAGGGCTTTTTCTGGCATATACGGTACCCCTTTGCCGATTCCGACGGGTACATCGAAATAGCCACCACCAGACCCGAGACCCTTTTGGGCGATACCGCCGTGGCGGTGAACCCGGAGGACGAAAGGTACAAAGACGCAGTGGGGAAAATGCTGGTCCTTCCTCTTGTGGGAAGAAGGATACCCGTGATCGCGGACGAATACGTGGAATCGGATTTCGGAACGGGATGTGTGAAGATCACCCCCGCCCACGACCCCAACGACTTCGAGGTGGGGCTCAGGCACGGACTTGAGGTGATAAACATCTTCACCGAGGACGCGAAGATAAACGAAAACGGCGGCAAGTACCGCGGAATGGACAGGTACGAGGCGAGAAAGGCCATAGTGGCGGATCTTGAAAGCTGCGGCGCGCTGGTGAAAACGGAGCCGTACACCCACAATGTGGGGAGCTGCTACCGCTGTTCCACCACCGTTGAGCCGCGGGTATCCAAGCAGTGGTTCGTGTCCATGAAGCCTTTGGCTGCCCCCGCGATAGAAGCGGTGAAGAAGGGAGAGGCAAGGTTCGTCCCCGAAAGGTTCGAAAAGGTGTACTTCCACTGGATGGAAAACATACGCGACTGGTGCATATCGAGGCAGATATGGTGGGGGCACAGGATACCCGCGTGGTACTGCGACGACTGCGGGGAAACGGTGGTATCCAAGACCGACCCGGAGCGCTGCCCCAGGTGCGGCGGGAAGCTCAGGCAGGACGAGGACACGCTGGACACATGGTTTTCCTCGGCGCTGTGGCCCTTCTCCACTCTGGGATGGCCGGAAAAGACCCCGGAATACGATTACTTCTACCCCACCAGCGTGCTGGTGACGGGATACGACATAATTTTCTTCTGGGTCAGCAGGATGATATTCTCCGGTATAGAGCACACGGGAAAGGTCCCCTTCTCCACCGTGCTGATACACGGGCTTGTGAGGGATGAGCAGGGCAGGAAGATGAGCAAGTCCCTGGGCAACGGCATAGATCCTCTGGAGGTAATAGCCCGGTACGGGGCGGACGCGCTGAGATTCATGCTGGTGAGCGGCAATTCACCCGGAAACGACATGAGATATTCCCAGGACAAGGTGAAGGCGTCGGCCAATTTCGCCAATAAGATGTGGAACGCCTCCCGGTACGTGCTTATGAACCTGCCCGAGGGATTCGACGTTTCCCGCCCGCTGCCCGAAAAGCTTGCCGACGAGGATAAGTGGATTGTTTCGGAGTTCAACAGGACGGTAAAGGAGGTCACCGACAACCTTGACCGCTTTGAGCTGGGCGTGGCCCTTGCGAAGATATACGACTTTGCCTGGGACAGCTTCTGTGACTGGTACATTGAGCTGACAAAGCCCAGAATATCCGCCGGCGAGGAAGAGGTCTGCGGTGTTCTGGTATGGGTGCTCAAGGGCATACTCAAGCTGCTTCACCCCTTTATGCCCTTCGTAACCGAGGAGCTGTGGAAGAATCTTACCGACGACGGCTCGTCGGTGATGGTGTCGAGCTGGCCGGAGAGCAGCGTCAAACTGGATTTCCCCGAGGAGGAAAAGTCCGCCCGCAGGCTGATGGGGGCCATATCGGCGGTGCGCAGCCGCCGCGCGGACATGAACGTGCCGCCATCAAGGAAAGCCAAGCTCATGATAGAGACGGAGCTGACGGAGCAGTTCGCCGCGGCTGAACCCTATTTCGTCAGGCTCGCCTCGGCGAGCGGGGTGGAGACGGGCAAAAAGCTCGTCCCGCCGGCCGACGCAGTGACGATAGTCACCGAGGGAGCCAAGATATACATCCCTCTGGATGAACTTGTGGACAGGGAAAAGGAAAAGGCCCGGCTTGAAAAGGAAAAGGAATCCCTTGAAAGCGACATAGCCCGGGTTCTGGGCAAGCTTGACAACGAGTCCTTCGTTTCCCGCGCGCCCGCAAGGGTGGTGGAGGCCGAAAGGGAAAAGCTCTCCGCCGCGAAGGAAAAGCTCGCCAAGGTGGAAGAGGAGCTGAGCAGGCTGTAATGCAGAGGATCTCGGTCATATGCGTGGGCAACGTGAAGGAAGAGTACCTGAGAAAGGGGTTGGCGGAATACGCCGCCCGTCTGACGCCCCTGTGCAGGTTCACCGTGACCGAGGTGGCGGAGAGCAGGCTTCCCCGGGACCCGTCGGGAGGGGAGATAGCCGCCGCCCTTAAGAGCGAGGGGGAAAGGATACTCGCAGCGGTGCCGGACGGCAGCGACGTTGTGGCGCTGTGCGTGGAAGGGGAGCAGATGTCGTCGGAGGAGCTGGCGGCGTATACGGAAAAGAGCGCCCTGTCCGGTAAAAACGGGATATGCTTCATAATCGGAGGCTCTTTCGGACTGTCGCCTCAGGTGAAAAAACGGGCGGACAGGCTGCTGTCATTCGGGAAGATGACGTTCCCCCACCAGCTTTTCAGGCTCATGCTCACGGAGCAGATATACCGTGCGTATATGATACGCACGGGCGCGAAATACCATAAATAAAAGCGGAAAACCGGGCCCGGGAGCAGGGGAAAAGTCCGCCGCCCCGGGAAGGGCATGTCAAAAGCCCCGCCGGAAGAAAAAACGCCGGCAGAGCAGCCGCAAACAGGGACCCTAGAAGAGAAAAACCCCGCAGAGCGGCCCCGCAGCAGTAACGGTCCCACAGGAGAAGAAACCGCAGAGGGTCCCGCCGCAGCAGCGGTCCCGCAAAAGAAGAAGCGCCGGACGGAGAAAGGGTATACGCCCCTTTCCCGTCCGGCATTTTTATGTAGACCGCCGTCCCGTGCCCTGCCGGCAGGGAAGACGGAGATTTTGACCTGAGCGCGGCAAACAGCCGCGCGGGCGGCCGGGCAAACAGCCGTACCCGCCGCGGGAGAAAGGCGCGCCTGCCGGGACGCACTTGATTTATGAACCGGAGCCGTCAGTCGTAAAGCTGTGAGGAAGAAGGAAGGGTTATCCCGTCAGGGGGAGTGAATCCGTGCATGAAGCCGTCCAGACGCACGGAACATATGTCGCCGCCTATGACCTTCCCGTCGCAGACCAGCAGGTTCGCGTGGACCTCGTCCTCGGTGGGATAATTTATGACCACGTAGCTGTAAAGCGTCGCCTTTTTTCCGGCGTAGGCGCGAAGATCGTATCCCTCGGGTATCTGTATCTCCTCGTTGTACCGGGTATAGACCTCATCGAAGCTTTTGGGTATGTTGATTTCCTTCTCCATCACCGGGTCCTCAAGGACCTCCCAGCCGAAGCTGCGCAGGAAACTGAGCCTCGCGTCGCGGCTGTCCATGTTTGCGGAGGAAAATACGTCGTTTCCCAGCGAGGAAAAGCTGCCGGTGAGGCAGAGCAGACCGAAAAGCACGCATATGCCGAGGCATACCGCGCACAGGCGCGCCGTGGCAAGACGGAAAGTAAAGCATTTCATGTCAGGGATCCT
Source organism: uncultured Eubacteriales bacterium (assembly GCA_949284545.1). Classification (GTDB taxonomy): domain Bacteria; phylum Bacillota; class Clostridia; order Oscillospirales; family CAJFTT01; genus CASDVX01. The sequence continues at coordinate 1,898 of CASDVX010000123.1, read as the reverse complement.
CATTTCTTGCGGAAAGTATGCCCGAAGGCTCAAAACAGTCTATGAGCACCGCACCGCCGGATATGACAGTTTTACTCCGAAACCAGGGACGCCACGGACCGGGCAAGAAGCAGGGCCGAGAGCTCAGCCTCCTCTATGGTGTTTACGTCGGTCCCTATCTCCGCCATGATGCAGGGATAGGGAAGGTGAAGGTTATAGGCCTGGGATTCCATGGAGACCGGCAGCGCAAGAAGAGGGGACATGCTGCACAGCTCCCGGTTGAGCGCGAGGGACAGGGCCAGCTTTTCCTCCCAGTCGGACACGCCCAGAGACCCGTCCGCGTCGCAGGCGGCGATGAGGGATATCTGAGCCGCTCTCTGCCCGTTTACATATACGGTGGGCTTTACCCTGTCCCCGCCGGTCTGCTGCAGGGTCCCCCTGTGAAGGTCTATCACAAGGGAAACATTGTCCACGCCCTCAAGAGCCTTTTCCACGGCTGCGGCCGAGCGCTTGAAGGATCCGGAACGGGAGGGATAATCGAAGCTGTCGGTTATATGTATCACGTTCACGCCCAGAGACTCGAGGGCCTCGGCCAGAACGTCGCCCACAGCGGCTACGCTGTACTCGTAGCTTTTCGCGTCGCCGCTTTCTCCCACGGAATAATATTCCGTGAGACGCTCCTCATATCCTTCACCCGTATGGGTGTGGTAGATGACGACGGTGGGCGCGGAGCTTTTTTCCACGTGATTATCCCTTAAAAGCGCGTCCGGGTCCACGGTCACCCCGGACAGACTCTTGTCGGTTATGCCGGTAAGGCCGTCCGAACAGGGAAAATCCATACTCACTTCGCGGGTTTCCTCAAGTATCCCTCCGCAGCCTGCGGGCACCGAGGCGGGCCGGTATGTATCCACGGGACGTATGTCCGTCCCGTCGGCGAAGACCTCCCATATATCGGGCTCCCCTGAGGAAACGGAGGAGGACGGCACATCCGGATCCCCCCGGGAGGAGGAAGCGCCGGGAGAAGAGCTTGCGTGTGCCGAGGAAAACGACGAGACGTCGCCTATTACTCCGGCTGAGCTGAGAAACAGTCCCGAAGTGAATAAAACGGCAAATATCAAAAGCAGAACTCCGGTCAGCACGGCCGTTCCCGCCTCGCTCTTACGGAAATGCATATACGTCCCCCCAGTCGGTTTTTACAGTATATGCGGCCAAGCATCCCCGATATTACCGGAGAACCGGGCAGGCGGCCTCTGCCGCCGGGTGCTTTACGTCCGGTTCCGTGCCGGGGGATGAGATTGTCTCCGCCGGCGCAGGCAGGTGTAAAAAACCAGCCTCCCCGGCTGCCGGGGAGGCTGGCATGACCAGAGGGGACGCATGAGATTTGCGTTTTGCAGGCCGGATGACCGCCCCGCGGGAGGCGAAGATATCCCCGCAGTCTCAAAGTAACAGTCACGGATCCGTACCCGCTCATTCCCGGACCGTAGCGGCGATATCGGCACCTGACGAATGACGACAAGATATGATTTTGTCATTCCCCGGCGAGGGCGGCGATGCTCTTCTGTGTACTGAGCCTGAAAATTTAACTGTGTCACTCTCCGAAAGGTCGGGGGCATTTTCTCATGGACAGCGTTTTCTTCACCCCGGACGTTGGCTTCCCGGCGGGGCCGGGAGGCGTCAGTGCCGCCCGGCCGCGGAAGGATGCGGTGCGTCACTCCCCGGCGAGTGCGGCGATGTCCTCCGGGTCGAGGGAGGACTGGAGAGCGCGGTTGACCGAATCAGCCACGAGTGCGGCGGAATGCTCTATGAGGAGGTCTATTTCCCGCGGGGTCACTATCATGCTGCGCCCGAAGGATGAAAGGGAGTCCTGATCCCGGCCGGTCATGTCGGATACCAGAGTGGAAGCGTCCACCACCATGGGC
>CASDVX010000122.1 GCA_949284545.1 uncultured Eubacteriales bacterium | reverse complement strand
CCGACTTCTATGATTGCTTTTTCAATGCGCTCGTCCAGCATACTGAGTGCGGCTTCCGATTCGTCTATAACTTTGATTTGCGAGCAATCCGCTTCTGCCGCCTCTAACCTCGGCTTAATGGTATCTTCCAGTCCGTCTTCGGCGGTTTGGTAAATCACTCTGACCGGCTCACGCTCGGTATCGTCATAGGGCAGCGGCTCTCCTTTTGAGAGAAGCGCCGCCAGTCTTAAAGCCAAAGTCGTTTTGCCCTCGCCGGGATCACCCTGAACAATTGTGATTTTTCCGTATGGAATATACGGATACCAAAGCCAGTTAACTTGTTTGCTTTGTACTTCGTCCATACTGATAATTTTAAGTTCAGCCATTCATACCACCGCCTTTCAAAACAAAAGTGTTGATTTTTGAGTGATATGCGGTTATACTATTAGCAGATACATTGAGTGACTGCCTTTCATCTGCGCCAACAGATGAGCAAAGGGCGGTCATTTCTTTTTGTTTGCTCATTCACTTTCCCCCTTTAATCCATATAAAATCTCTGTGATAAGTTCGATGTTATCGAGCAATTCCTCATCAACACCATTGCCCGCCTCAATACGTTTCAGTTCGTCCAAAACAGCAGTAAGTTCATTGCGGAGCGCCTTATATACTCTTGGATTGCCCTGCACCACTACATCACGGTTAAGACAGCGGCGGTAACAGTATTCCTGTTTTGGAAGTCCTGAAAGTCTGACCGCTGTATTGATTTGTTCGTTTTCTTCGAGTGATACTCGAAACCCGACTGTAATATTTCTAAAACGGTTGTGTCTGTCCACATTTTTTGCCGACATTTTATTCTCCTCTTTCCATATCTAACTTGTCCGCCATTTCAGCCTGCTTTGACGGAAATAGATGAGCGTAGTTATAGGTTATATCTATACTCTCGTGTCCCACACGATCGGCAATAGCAGTTGCCGAAAAGCCTAAATCAATTAAGTGACTCACATGGCTGTGTCGAATGTCGTGTATTCTAATTCGTTTTACACCTGAAACTTTTGAGCCTCTATCCATTTCTCGGTGCAGATAGCTTTTGGTAACAGGAAACATTCTGTCCTCCAGCCCCACATCATAAAGCATTTTCAAATAGTCCTGTATTTCATCGCAGAGGAATTTTGGTAGCTGAATGGTGCGGTTGCTCTTTTCTGTTTTCGGCGTGGTGATAATATCCCTGCCATTTAGGTGCTGAAACGATTTGTTGATTGTCACCGTCCGCTTTTCAAAATCAAAATCCGCAGGCGTAAGAGCCAACAATTCGCCCTCACGAATACCGCACCAGTAGAGCATTTCAAAGGCGTAAAAGGAAATGGGTTTGTCCATCATCACATCTGCAAATTTCAGATATTCTTCTTTCGTCCAAAAGAGCATTTCACGGTTTTTCTTTTTACCCATACTGCCTGACTTCTTGCAGGGATTTTCTTTTAGGTTGTAATACCTGACAGCGTGATTGAATATCGCTGATAGCTGATTGTGAATGGTTTTCAGATATACAGGCGAATACTGCTTTCCGTTCTCGTCTTTATGATTGATGAGTTCGTTTTGCCAAGTGATAATTTGCTGTGCGGTGATGTTGCACATCTTCAGCTTCCCGAAATAGGGAATGAGTTTTGTCTGAATAATATGCTCCTTCGTTGCCCAAGTGTTTTCCTTAATGCGGCTCTGCATATCTGCGGTGTAATGTTCCACAAAGCTCTTGAAACTCATATCCAAGTCACCGCCCAACTTGTTAAGCTGCTCACGCTCCCAAGCCTGTGCTTCACGCTTGGTTTTAAATCCACGCTTCTGCGTTTGTTTTCGCTCTCCGTTCCAATCTGTGTAGCGGTAAAGCACACGCCAAGTGTTTGTCTTTTCATCTTTGTAAACCGCCATTATTTAATCCCTCTCTTTCTTTTTTTGAGCCATAACAGATTCGCTCTAAAAAATATTGCTTATTTACTCGCCCTGAAATCGTAAGAAATCCCTGCGATTTCAATTCGGCATTTAACTTCTGTACAATTTTATAGGCATATGATTTCGATACGCCTAATTCTTCTGCGACTTCTTCCACTCGCATAAAGGTTGTGCTTGCCATATAAATCTCCTTTCAATTGGATAGATTAAATTTCTTTAGTGTCGGAATCCTTTCTGACCGCCATCCGATTCTCCCGGGCGGACACCCCATTACTGTGATGTGCGACAGGCACCGCACTCAAACAATAGCTTATTTGTTTAAGCCTGCATCTATATTATACTAACTGTTTTCCGTTAAGTCAAGTGGTTTTCAAGAAAATATTAAATTTATTTGCTATGGTTATATTGACATATATTAAATTTATATGCTATACTAAATGCGGTACAAAAAAGGAGCGTGATCTCTATGGCAATCGGCGAGAGAATTCGTTTTTTCAGAAATTTAAGAGGAATGACTCAAAAATATCTCGGTATTCAGGTCGGTTTTCCTGAAAAAACTGCTGATATTCGTATGGCTCAGTATGAATCAGGCTCGAGAACTCCGAAAGCCGATTTAACAAATAAACTTGCAGAAGTGTTCGGCGTATCTGCAAGCGCATTGACTATTCCCGACATTGACAGCTACAACGGGCTTATGCACACGCTGTTTGCTATGGAGGACTTGTACGGTCTGCGCATTGACAAACTTGACGGGGAACTCTGTATCCGCCTTGATAAGGGAATGGGAACAAATTACATATCTATGTTTGAGATGTTCTCCGCTTGGCAGGAGCAAGCCGAGAAACTCAAAAACGGAGAAATCACTAAAGAGGAATACGACCATTGGCGTTATACATATCCGCAGGAAAAAGCGATAAACACAAAAACGGATAATGCATAAAAGAGCAAAACAAAAAGAGCTATCTGACTTTCTAAATCAGATAGCTCTTTGCTTATTCTTGAGATAATTCAAATAATGTTGCCATTCTGTTGCCACTAAGGGCTTCAAAGCGGCGAAAAGCCTTTATTTACGGGCTTTTTCGAGGGCGTGAAATCACTCCCACTCTATTGTTCCGACCGGTTTTGGGGTAAGATCCAACAGTACTCGATTTATTCCGGGCACCTCGCCTGTGATCCTGTCGGTGATCCGGTGCAAAAGAGAATAAGGGATCTCCTCAATGGTAGCAGTCATCGCATCGGTGGTGTTAACCGCTCGAATTATGGCCGGCCAGCCTTCATACCGTTTGCCGTCTTTCACGCCCGTACTCTTCATGTCGGGCACGACAATAAAGTATTGCCATACCTTACCTGCAAGCCCGTTTTTGTCAAATTCCTCCCGGAGGATGGCGTCCGCCTCGCGCAGTGCCTCAAGTCTGTCCCTGGTTATGGCGCCAAGGCAGCGTACTCCCAGACCCGGACCCGGAAACGGCTGACGGTATACCATACCGTGCGGCAGTCCCAGCGCTTCCCCGACTACGCGCACCTCGTCTTTGAACAGCAACTTTATCGGCTCCACCAGCTCAAAATTCAAATCCTCCGGGAGACCGCCGACATTGTGGTGCGCCTTTACGCCGTCGGATTCGAGAATATCCGGATAAATGGTTCCCTGGGCAAGGAACGATATCCCCTCCAGCTTAGCCGCTTCTTCGGCAAAAACCTTTATAAATTCTCCGCCTATGATCTTGCGCTTTTTCTCCGGATCACTCACTCCTGCAAGCAAACTGAGAAAGCGGTCGGTCGCGTCTACGTAAATGAGGTTGGCGTCAAGACTTTTGCCGAAAACATCGATCACCTGTTCGCTTTCGCCCTTGCGCATGAGGCCGTGGTTTACGTGAACGCACACCAGCTGCTTTCCTATGGCCTTAATCAGAAGCGCGGCAACCACTGAAGAATCCACCCCGCCCGACAAAGCGAGCAGCACCTTTTTGTCCTGTACTCTGGCGCGTATTTCCTGTATCTGAGTCTGAATGAAATCTTGGGCGAGTTCTGCAGTATTGATGCGCTGCATGGTTTCGGGTCGTTTGTCGGTTTGCATATTACTCCTCCTGTTCAAATTAGTTTACAGCCATTCCACCGTTGCCGGCGGTTTTGTGGTAATGTCATACACCACCCGGTTGACCTGCTTTACTTCGTTGGTAATACGGCTGCTGACTCTTGCAAGGATATCATACGGTATCTTCGCCCACTGAGCAGTCATAAAGTCGTCGGTAGTCACGGCACGTATGGCTATCAGATGTTCATACGTCCGGTGATCCCCCATTACCCCCACCGTTCTTACATCGGGAAGTACACAGAAGAACTGCGACAGCTGCTTTTCGTATCCGTTTTTCCCCATCTCGTCACGCAGAACCCAATCAGCGTCCTGCAGGACGTTAATTTTTTCCTCGGTCACCTCTCCGATTATCCGCACGCCGAGCCCCGGCCCGGGGAACGGCTGACGCCAGATAAGTTCTGTGGGCAGTCCCAGCATCTCTCCGACTTTCCTCACTTCGTCCTTGAAAAGTTCCGACAGCGGCTCTATTACCCCTTCAAATACAACGTCGTCCGGGATGTTCACCCTGTTGTGATGCGTTTTGATGGTGTCTGCGCTGCCTTTGCCGGACTCAATGCAATCAGGATAAATTGTCCCTTGGGCAAAGAATCCGCTGTCACCTTCGCCGCGTATCTGGTCCCAGAAGATACGGTAAAACTCCCTCCCGATTATCTTTCGTTTTTCTTCCGGGTCGGTAACTCCCGCAAGGCTGTGAAGGAACTGATCTTTACAGTTGACTCTGACAAAATTCAAATCAAAGCCGGTGGTAAACGTTTCCTCAACGCTGTCGGCCTCGCCCTTGCGCATAAGTCCGTGATCCACAAAGATACACGTGAGCTGCTTTCCTACAGCCCGGCTGATGAGAGCTGCCGCCACGGAGGAATCCACCCCTCCCGACAGCCCGAGTATGACTTTCCTGCTGCCTATCTTCTCCCTGAGCTGTGTGACCGACTTATCTATAAAATCTTCCATGCGCCATTCGCCGGTGCAGCCGCAAATACCGTAAAGGAAGTTTTTAAGCACCTTCCCACCGTACTCGCTGTGGGTCACTTCCGGATGAAACTGAACCGCGTAGAGCTTGAGCCGGCTGTTCTCCATCGCCGCTGTCGGGCACGCATCGGTGCTCGCCGTGACCTCAAACCCTTCAGGCGGGGACGAAATGTAGTCGGTATGGCTCATCCATACCACGCTTTCTTCCGGAACACCCTCAAACAGCGTGGAATTTGTCTTGCGGACACGCATATTTATGCCGCCGTATTCCGACTGACGCGCTGTTTCAACCGTTCCGCCGGTCATCCACGCCATGAGCTGACAGCCGTAGCATATGCCCAGCACGGGTATGCCCATTTTCAGCAGGTCCGCAGAGTAGTGCGGGGAAAGAGGGTCAAAAACGGAGTTCGGCCCTCCGGTAAGTATTATTCCCTTGTAATTTCCCGCTGCAATTGCGGCAATGTCCGTCGTATACGGCAGAATCTCGGCGTAAACGTTGTTATCCCGCACACGGCGGGCAATGAGCTGGTTATATTGTCCTCCGAAATCCAGCACGAGTATCTTTTCCTGCATATCCACCCTCCAAATCAATTCAAATACCTGTTCTGTAATTATAGCAATAAGGCTTTTGTTTTACAACATTTATAAGCTGAAAAGGGTGATCTCTCTCTCTTCAGGTATAATTTCCAATACCCCAAGTTCCCTAAACTGCTCTACGTGAGTTTTTGACGCTCCGGACCTGAAACGAAAGTCCTCCTCGGACGTAAACTCCGCTTCTTCCCTCGCCTTGACTATTCCCTGCGCCACTGCTTCGCCAAGACCCTTGACTGCGGTAAACGGAGGCCGTATTTTGCCGTCTTCGACCACAAAGCTCGTGGCCTGCGACTTGTAAAGGTCAAGAGGGAGAAATGTTATGCCTCTTGCGTACTGCTCCCGCACTATTTCAAGTAACGACTGGGTACTTTTGTCCTTTGCCGTCGCCGCGTTCCCTTTTGCCTTTATTGCACGCATTTCTTCCTCTACACGCCCTCTTCCCCGGCAGCATACCTCCATGTCGAAATCTTCACCCCGGACCGTATAGAAGGTTGCGTAAAATTCATGCGGCCTGTATATTTTGTACCACCCGAGGCGCAGCGCGGAAATGACGTACGCCGCCGCGTGGGCCTTCGGGAACATGTATTTTATCTTCATGCATGAGTCTATGTACCACTCGGGAACGCCGTGTTCTCTCATCTCTTTGAAATGCTCCTGAGTCAGCTGAGCAGGCGCCTTGCCTTTTCGCACTATTTCCATGATTTTAAACGCCATAGTTGGATCGAGCCCCTGCTTCATCAGGTACACCATTATATTGTCTCTTGTGCCTATGACCTGAGATATCGTGCAGGTCCCGTTCTTTATCAGCTCCTGAGCATTCCCTATCCAGACGTCGGTGCCGTGGGAAAGGCCCGATATCTGTAAAAGGTCGGAAAAATTTTTAGGCTGTGACTCGATCAGCATCTGCCGAACAAACGACGTGCCCATCTCAGGTATCCCCAGCGTACCGGTCTCGCAGTCAATATCCTCTTTTGTCACGCCGAGCACGTCCGGGGATGTGAACATGCTCATGATCTTGGGATCGATCATATCTATCTCGTCTATCTTGACCCCGGTGCTGCTTTCAAGGTGCTTGTACAGCGTAGGCACATCGTGTCCGAGTATGTCCAGCTTTAAAATCGTATCATGGAGGGAATGGAAGTCAAAATGCGTGGTCTGCATATCCGCCCCCACGTCGCCCGCCGGGTACTGTACCGGCGTAAAGTCATATACTTCCTTGTCCTGAGGGATTATCACCATTCCGGCAGGGTGCTGCCCCGTAGTTCGCTTAACTCCGGTGACTCCCAACGTCAGGCGCTCCTCCTCCGCTTTGTGAAGGACTTTGCCGCTTTCTTCGGCGTATCTCTTCACAAAGCCGTACGCGGTCTTTTCCGCCACGGTGGCGATCGTGCCGGCTCTGTACACGTTTTTCTCGCCAAAGAGATCTATTGTATATCTGTGCGCCGTGGGTTGGTATTCGCCGGAAAAATTAAGGTCTATATCTGGCGCCTTGTCCCCGTTAAAGCCGAGAAATGTCTCAAAGGGGATGTCGTGGCCGTCCCGATTGAGCTTATGCCCGCATCTCGGGCAGTCCTTCGCCGGCAGGTCAAAGCCGGAACCGACATCGCTGCGAAACTCCAGATACTTGCAGGACGGGCACACATAGTGCGGCGGTAGAGGGTTCACCTCAGATATCCCTGACATTGTGGCCACGAACGACGAACCCACGGAGCCTCTGGAACCCACCTGGTATCCGTCCCTGTTCGAACGCTCCACCAGCTTTTGACTGATCATATAAAGAGGAGCAAACCCGTATTTTTTTATCGGTGTGAGCTCGCGCATCAGCCTGCTTTCCACTATCTCCGGAAGCGGGTCTCCGTATATTTTCTTCGCGCGCTCGTATGTTATCTTCTCAAGATCTTCCTCTGCGTTGTCCACATGCGGCGGATATGTGCCGTCCGGTATGGGGAGTATCTCCTCCGTCATATCCGCTATTTCGTTCGGTCCGTCCACCACAACGCGTTTGGCCGTCTCTTCTCCGAGATATGCAAACTCCTCAAGCATCTCGTCGGTCGTTTTAAAATAAAGCGGAGGCTGCCTGTCGTAGTCGGAATACTTCTGTCCGCAGAACAGCACGCTCCGGAATACTGCGTCCTCAGGTTCCAAAAAATGGACATCTCCCGTCGCAACCACCGGTTTACCCAGTCGGTCGGCGAGTTCTACAATCTTTTTGTTTATCCTGTGCAGCTCGTTTACGTCTTTTACCGTACCCTCCCGTATCAGGTACTCGTTGTTCCCGTCCGGCTGTATTTCAAGATAATCATAAAACGAGGCTATTTTTAGAAGTTCCCTGTCCTTCTTTCCCTCCGCAACCGCTCTGAACAGCTCTCCCTCACTGCACGCGCTGCCTATGATAAGGCCTTCCCGGTGCGACTGCAAAACCGTTCTGGGAGTGCGCGGATGCTTGAAAAAATAGTCCACGTGCGCATACGACACCAGCTTATAGAGATTTTTCAGGCCGGCCGCATTCTTTACAAGCATGATTATGTGGCTGGTATTCTGCTTTCTCACATCCGGGTTCCCGATCGTAGCGTTGATCTGATTCAGCATCGTTATTCCAAACTTTTCTTTTAAAAGCGCAAACTCCACAAGAACTATTTCCGCAAGCGCCCGCGCGTCGTCACTGGCTCTGTGGTGATTAAACGGCTTAAGCTTGAGACCGGCTGTGACAGCGTCCAAAGTATACTTTTTAAAATCAGGATACAGCGCTCTCGACAGGATCACGGTATCAAGGTACGGGTTGTCCGCCGTAAGGCCGTTTCTTTCCGCCGCAGCACAGATAAAGCCCATGTCAAATCCGGCGTTGTGTGCTACCAGCGGACAGTCTCCGGCAAAGTCCAAAAAGGCTCTGAGTGCCTCCCCCTCCAACGGTGCGTTTGCCACCATTTCATCTGTTATTCCGGTGAGCTGCGTTATTTTATACGGTATCGGCTGCTCGGGATTCACAAACGTGTTGAATTCTTTTGTTATTACCCCGTCTTTGATCTTAACTGCTCCGATTTCCGTAAGCCTGCACACCGCCGGCGAAAGTCCGGTGGTTTCGGTGTCAAAGCAAACTATTTCCCCGTCAAGCGCTGTATTCGAATCTCCGGTAAACGCAGAAACCGTATCGTCCGCCAAGTACCCCTCTACGCCGTAAATGATTTTAATGTCTATATTCTTTTTCTTCTTCAGGTCCCTTGCCATGTTCATCGCATCCGGAAAGGCCTGAACGACACCGTGATCCGTTATGGCTACGGCTCTGTGTCCCCATTCCGCCGCGCGTTCTATGAGTCTCCCCGCGGGAGTCATCGCATCCAGTGCCGACATGGACGTATGCATGTGAAGTTCCACGCGTTTTTCCTGGGCTGTATCCACGCGTCCGGAATCAGGTTCGGTTAAATTTATGTGGGACGCCGTGATATTGACCTCCCTGTCGTACTTGTCATAGGTCGTGTATCCTCTGACAAGCACATAACTGCCGTCGCTGACGGAGGAGAGCAGCCTTTCGCACTCGCTTTTTTCCCTGAAAACCTTGACGGTGTTAGAACCTGTATTGTCGGTTATATTGAATGTGATTATGTTCTTTGTGCCGTCCTTTGTTTCCCGCACCTTAAGGCCGAATACCCTTCCCCAAACCGTCACGTTCCCGCTGTCAAGCTCTACCTCACTGAGCTTAACGGGTTTTGACCGTATTATACTTCCCAGTACCGGGTCCAATGCGCCGTGAATGCGTTCTGCCCCGTGAGAGGCTTTTTTGCCGTTCTCACCCTTTGTCTCCTGCTCCCCGGCATCCAACTCCTTTTTTGTCTGCTCCTCCGCCTTTTTCAGTATATCGGCTGAAGCTTCGGCGGCGTGCGCGTTTTCCGCTATCTCCACCCTCACCTTCACGCCGTACTGCTCGTAAATCAGTGAGGATATTTCTCTCGGTATGTCCCTGTCGCACAGGTAGTCTCTGCCCGAACGCTGTATCTCTATAACCGCGGTGCCGCTGAGAAGATGGCATACAGCACCGTCAAAAAAGCCGCTCACCGCCGGATCAGCATGTTTTATGTGATCTATAACGCCGTAAACCCCTTCTATCCCGTACAGTTCGGAGGAAAATCTCGGACTTATGCTGAGTCCGGAAAATCCGCACGCATCTTCAATTTCCTTCTCCAGCGTAAAAATAAGCTCCCTCTTAATCTCCTCTTCATACCGGATATTGAGACAGAGCTTTTTACTTCCCTTCAAAACCGAAACGCTCTCTATTTCTCCCGTTTCAGCCGCACGAGCTGTCGCTTGGGAAGCTTTGAAATTTGTAAATATATCGGCAATCTTTCTCATTTCCTGACTCTTTTCCGAAAAATTCCCCGCACAACGTATCTGCCGCAAGGTTTATAATTTTCTTATCTCCGCCAACAGTTCGTCGGCCGCGTCCTCAATTCGCACGCTGCGCAGCTTCTTGCCCAAACGGAAAATAACCGCGTTTTTCGCACCGCAAGCTATCCCGACGTCGGCTTCTCTGGCTTCACCGGGGCCATTTACCGCGCAGCCCATCACAGCCACCTTGACAGGTTTCCTGTCAAGTCCTTCGGCCGCAACGGCAGATTCAATCTTATGTACAAGACCTACCAGATCGTTCTTTGTCCTGCCGCAAGTAGGACACGAGATTATATCCATGCCTGTTTCTCTCAGGCCCAAAGCCGCCAATATTCCCGCGGCAGCTTTGACCTCCTCTTCCGGGTCCGCCGTGAGCGACACCCTCACCGTGTCTCCTATCCCCTCGGAAAGCAGCGCACCTATGCCAACTGAGCTTTTTATCACTCCCTTTGCTGCCGTTCCCGTCTCTGTGACTCCGAGGTGAAGAGGATAACTGCACGCTTCCGCCGCAATCCGGTACGCTTCTATTGTAACGGGAACGCTTGACGATTTCAAGGACAGAACAATATCTCGGAAATCGTATTTTTCCAGCATCGCCGCATGCTGCATTGCGCTGTCTACCAGAGCCTGCGCCGTCGGCCCGCCGTATTTTGCGAGTATTTCCCCGGAAACCGAACCCCCGTTTACGCCGATACGTATGGGTACATTCTTCAGCGAACAGGCCTGCGCTACTGCGCGCACTCCGCACTCATTGCCTATATTACCGGGATTTATCCTCACCTTATCTGCGCCCGCAGCCACAGCCTCCAACGCCAGACGGTAGTCAAAGTGTATGTCTGCGACTACCGGTATGTCTGCCTGCTCTTTCAGCGCGCTCACAAGCTTCACTCCGTCGCCGTCCGGCACCGCTATTCTTATAATGTCGCACCCGGCTGCCTTCAGACGCTTTGCCGCAGCTACGTTTGCTTCCACGTCCTGAGGCGGTATATTCAGCATGGACTGTACACTTATCGGAGCGTCCCCTCCGATAAGCACGTCTCCGCATCTTACCTGTCTGCACTTTCTGCGTTCCAAACCCGACACCCCGTTTCCTTAACAGACCTCCGCTCAGAACAACTTCATTATATCGCTGAATGTTACGACTACAATCAGTCCGAACAAAATAACAAGTCCGGCTATATTTATTCCGGCTTCTATTCTGGGGTCAAGCGGTTTTCGCCTTACGGCCTCCACTCCCAGAAGCACCACCCTGCCTCCGTCCAACGCCGGGAACGGCAGAAGATTAAATATCCCGAGGTTTACCGAAATGAACATCGCCATGAGCAGCAGAGACTCCAATCCCATTCCGGCGGCTTGGCTTATGGCGCCGGTGGTTCCTACCGGCCCGGACAAGTCCGTAAGCCCGTATTTGCCGGTAAACATATCTATAAGAGATACCCAAATAGTCCTGACAACAGAGCAGGTGGAATACCACGTTTCTGCAAAGGCTCGGCCTACGGATTTAACACAGTTCAGAAGATGCGTTCCTATAGAGACGCCGCGCGTGTCGAAAAGATGCGACAATGTGTTGTCTATCCCGTAAACGGTAAAGTCGATCATCGTGTAGGTCACGCCGTCTTCGCCGGCCACGTTGAAGGTCACCCCCTCCAGAAGGATCTCCTCTCCGTCTCTCAAAACCAGAATATCCACTATCCCGTCCTGATCGGAGGAAAGGGCGAAGGAAAGATCCATGGCCACGTGAGCCGCGGTGTTGTTAACCTTCAGTATTTCGTCGCCCTCGCGAAGGCAGTCCCCACCGGAGACAGACGTATTACTCACCGAATTTTCACGAAACCCCGATATTATCGTCGTTGAAAACAGGTCGGAAGATACGGTCAGCCCGAACATTATTACAAGACCCAGAACGACGTTCATAAACCCGCCTGCCACCAGCACTATACACCGCTGCCACTTTGGTTTTCTGTTGAACGCCCGCGGGTTTTCCAGCTCCCCTCCGTCCTCGCCCTCCATGGCGCAGAACCCTCCTACAGGGAACACCCTCAGGCTGTAAGCTGTTTCGCCTTTACCCCAGCTGAAAACCTTCGGGCCCATACCGATGGAAAATTCGTTTACCTGTATACCGAACAGTTTGGCAGTAAAAAAATGCCCGAACTCGTGTACAAAAATAATCACGCCGAACACAATCAGCGCAAGCAGTATGGACAGTACAGTCTGCATTATCCTCAATCACCCCTTAACAGCTTCAATGACACAGCGCCGAGCCTCTCTGTCGGCGCACCCGATGCTTTCCGAAGTCACCCTTTCCCCCGCAGGTTGCCTGTTCACGGCCATCTCAACGAGGTCCGGAATGTCGGTATACTTTATCGCACCGCTCAGAAAAAGTCCTACGGCTTCTTCGTTGGCGGAATTTGCAGCGCACGGCTTCAGCCCTCCCGCCCGGGCCGCTTCAATACATATCTGCAAGCACCTGAAGGTCTTTGTATCCGGCGGAAAAAACGTGAGCATCTGATAATCTGTAAGTGACATTTCCTTTACAGGAGAAGGCAGCCTTGCAGGGTAACTCAGCGCATACTGTATAGGCAGCCGCATATCCGGCATACCCAGCTGCGCTATCACCGAATTATCGGAAAACTCAACCATTGAGTGAACTATGCTCTGCCTGTGGATTACCACCTGTATCCTGTCGGCAGAAACACCGAACAGCCACATTGCCTCAATAACTTCCAGCCCCTTGTTCATCAATGTGGATGAATCTACGGTTACCTTAGGCCCCATGTTCCAGTTGGGGTGGTGCAGCGCCATCTCCGGGGTGACGCCCTCAAGCTCAGCGGCGGTTTTGCCGAAAAACGGCCCGCCGGAAGCTGTAAGTATTATTTTTTTTAAATCAGTTCTGCGGTTCCCGGCCAGGCACTGAAAAATCGCGCTGTGTTCGCTGTCCACCGGTATTATTTGGACACCTTTCTCCGCCGCTGTGGACATAACCATTTCTCCGCCGGCAACGAGCGTTTCCTTGTTTGCCAGGGCAATTTTTTTCCCGTTGTTGACTGCCGCCATTGTGGGGGCAAGGCCTGCGATGCCCACTACTGCGTTTACCGTAACGTCGGCATCTGTGTGAGCGGCGGCTTCGCACACCGCGCTCTCCCCTCCGTAAACCGCCGTCGGCGTATCGGCAACACGCGCTCGAAGTTCTCTCGCAGCTCTCTCATCTCTCATAGCTGCAAACGCGGGATGAAATTCTCTTATTTGGTTTTCCACTTCCATGTAGTTCTTATCCGCCGCCACGGCCACTATATTGTATCCTTGCATTCTCGCCACATCAGCCGTTTGTCTCCCTATAGAACCTGTGGAACCGAGTAAAGAGATATTCATATGTTCTCACCCTCGCTTTCCCGTCAGCCGCTCTCACGCGGCAACATAATTAAACTGCGGATACACTGTGTAAAGCCAGAAGATAAGCACCGACGTAAACGTAAATGAATCAAATCTGTCCAGCATTCCGCCATGCCCCGGTATTATATGCCCGTAATCTTTGATTTTGACTTTCCTCTTTATCAGTGAAAAGAAAAGGTCTCCGAGCGTGCCGAAAACCGCACCGATGAGTCCCGTTATCAGCAACGATAAATAGTTTGCCCTGTAAGGCAGGTCGAATACGCAGCAGATTGCGTCGGATATACCACCGAAAAGCAATACAATAAGCGGAGCGCATATCAAAGACCCCAAAAAGCCCTCCCATGTCTTCTTCGGACTGATGTACGGGGCCATTTTGTGTTTCCCAAAAGCGCTGCCTACTATAAGGCCCATTGTGTCGGACGCACACGGAGCAAGAACCGTAATAAAAATCATGTTGAGACCTATGACGTCGTATTTCCCGGTTCCGTCGTAAACCGACCTTGTTCCCCAGTAAGCTATCACGCCGAAACACAGCACTATCATGATCGTAATCAGAGACAGCCGCACGGTTTTCAGCATACCGTCCCGCGATGCCAAACCGTTTGCCACTGTAACTATTATCAATGCGCAAATAAAAGCAAGCTGCAGCTTGACCGTAAACAAGCTGCTGCCGTATTCCGGGGTTATACACAGTATCATCGCTACGGTAAAAACCGCCGAATAAATAAAAAAAATCCCGCCGACCGGCACCTCAACGCACCTGTACAGCTCATACACGCACATCAGCGCTATCGCCGCCGCCACGGCCGACAGAATATATCCAAAAAAAATGTTCAGAACAACTGCTGCCGCGGCTATTCCGGCAAGCGCCAACGCTGATAAAACACGTTGTTTCAAATTCCGCCAAACCTCCTGTTTCTGTTCTCAAAATCTCTGAAAGCCCGCTCCAGATCGTCTTTGGTAAAGTCCGGCCACAGTACATCAGAAAACCAGAATTCAGAATACGCCGACTGCCACAGCATGAAATTGGATAAACGCTCCTCCCCGCTGGGCCTTATCACCAGATCCAGCGGTGGCTGTCCGGCTGTGTACAGATTTTGCTCCACGGTTTCCTCGGTAACGCTCTCCGGTGACAGTCTTCCCGCCGCCGCCTCGGCGGCGATGTTCTGCACGGCACGCACAATCTCCGCCCTCCCGCCGTAATTGAGGGCAACGTTCAGAATCATCCCCGTGTTCTGCGTGTAGCTTTTTTCCACTTCGTCTATCATTTCCCTGAGAGACGCCGGGAGCTGCTCCGCATCCCCGATTATATGGGCGCGCACATTTTTCCTGCGATAGTGCTCAAGTCCGTCCTCCAGACAGTCCCTGAGCAAAGACATGAGCGTTGAGACCTCGTCCGGCGGGCGTTTCCAGTTCTCAGTGGAAAACGCGTAAAACGTAACTGCCTTAACTCCTCTGTCCGCGCAGTACAAAGCTATTTCCTTAAACACCTTTGCACCTCTGGCGTGACCGGCTGTTCGCGGCAGTCCGCGCTTTTTCGCCCACCTTCCGTTCCCGTCCATTATTATGCCGACGTGCCTTGGAAGATGCTCCTTTGCCACAAGATACGTCTCGCTTTCCCGGGATTTATTCGCCATTCAGAAAACCCCCGCGCACAGTTTTAGTCCGGACCGGCAACCGCATACGCGCGCCGTCTTGCCGGATCAGATCGCCATTATGTCCTTTTCTTTGGCGGCTACGGCCGCGTCCACGGCCTTGCAGTATTTTTCGGTGATATCCTGTATGGACTTCTCCGCGCTCTTAACATCGTCCTCTGTCATCTCGCCGTTTTTCTTCGCGGCCTTGAAATCATCCATGGCGTCCCGTCTGATATTTCTCAGGGCAACCTTGGCATCCTCGCCGTATTTCTTCGCCGTCTTTACTATATCCCTTCTGCGTTCTTCCGTCAGAGGAGGAAACGAGAGACGGATCACTCTTCCGTCGTTCTGCGGATTTATGCCGATGTCGGACATATTTATGGCCTTTTCTATGAGTTTCAGCGTCTGCGGGTCCCACGGCTGTATGCTGAGTATCCTGGGTTCGGGAACGGAAACCGCCGCGAGCTGGTTTACGGGGGTCGCCACGCCGTAATAATCCACGGATACTTTATCCAGAACCGCCGGATTGGCTCTCCCCGCCCTTATCGATGCGAGCTCCCTGTCAAGCGCCTCAAGACTCTTTGTCATCTTTGTTTTGTAAAAGTTTATATCCGCCATAATTTCAATCCTCCTTGACTATAGAGCCGACCCTTTCGCCCATGGCCGCTCTGTAAATATTGTCCACGTCGTCTATGCTGAACACGCACACCGGCATATGGTTTTCCTTTGTCATGGCTATAGCTGTGGAATCCATCACCTGTAAATTGCGCATAAGAACCTCGGAATAGGTTATTTCCTCAAATTTCACGGCACCGGGATTCTTCACCGGGTCGCTGTCGTATATGCCGTCAACCTTGGTAGCCTTGAAAATGATGTCTGCATCTATCTCCGCAGCCCTTAGGGAAGAAGCGGTATCCGTGGAAAAGAACGGGCAGCCCGTTCCTCCGCCGAAAACGACCACTTTCCCGCTTTCGAGATGCTTAATCGCCCTGAGGCGGGTATACTGCTCCGCTACCGAGGTCACGTCTATGGAAGTCATCACCCTGACCGGCACGCCCAGCTGTTCAAACCCGTCTCCGAGAGCCACAGCGTTCATCACGGTGGCAAGCATGCCTATATGGTCTGCGTGGACTCTGTCCATCGCACCGCTGCTGCGGCCGCGCCAGAAATTTCCGCCGCCTACCACTATGGCCACCTGCACCCCGGCTTCAACGCATTTTTTAATCACCCGGCAATATTTAAGCACGCAGTCGTTGTCGATCCCGGTGCCTTTTTCCCCGGCGAGCGCTTCACCTGACAGCTTTATAAGTATCCGTTTATACTTGGGTTCCATCGCCACCGCCCCCTGCAATATTCTACCGGCTATTGTACCTCACCGCACCTCTTTTGTCAAATAAAATTGCCGTTATCTGCCGCTCCGCGCCGGATATTTTTTCGCCCGAAACAGCTGCCTGCCGCAGTGCCGGACGGCTCCTATTCGCGGGTATAAAAAACGAACCGTGCTTTTCACTTCACGGTTCGTTTTCTCATGCTGTAAGTTTTAGAAACGCCCGGTAAACGCCCGGATTATTTCACCATTTTCGCGACTTCCTCGGCGAAATTGTCCTCTCTCTTCTCAATGCCCTCGCCGCGCTCGTAGCGGGTGAACGCTTCAACGGCGATGGTGCCGCCCAGCTTCTGACCCTCGGCCTTCAGATATGCGCCCACCGTCATATCCTCGTCAAGTATGAAGTTCTGCTCGTTGAGGCATACTTCCTTGTAAAACTTGTTGATCCTGCCGGCCACCATCTTTTCGGCTATAGCCTCCGGTTTGCCTTCGTTGACCGCCTGGACCTTGAGTATCTCACGTTCTTTTTCAACGGTTTCCGCTGGAACGTCAGCCTTGCTGATATACTGAGGGCTGTACATGGTTATGTGCATGCAAATGTTCTTGCCTATTGCGGCAAGAGCATCCTTATCCTCAACGTCGGTCGTAAGCTTGACTATAACTGCGATGCGGTTGCCGGTGTGAGTGTATCCGAACACCGCACCGTCATACTTCACAAAGCGGCGGATCTTTATGTTTTCGCCGATGACAAGAACCTTCTCACGCAGAAGCTCCGCCACCGTAAGATCCGTGCCTTCCGCCCTGCACTCGGCAAGCGCGTCAACATCCGCGGGAGAGTTCTTGAGAACGGTATCCGCCACAACGTCGACAAAATCGGTGAACTCTTTGTTCTTGGCCACAAAGTCGGTCTCCGCGTTCACTTCAAGCAAAACCTCGGACGTCTTGTCCGCGTTCGCCTTGGCAACGACGATTCCCTCTGCCGCGATACGTCCCGCCTTTTTCTGGGCGGCGGCAAGTCCCTTTTCGCGGAGAAGCTCAACGGCCTTCTCCATATCCCCGTCGGATTCGGTAAGCGCCTTCTTACAATCCATCATGCCGCAGCCCGTCTTCTCACGGAGCGTGGCAACATCCTTTGCCGTAAAAGCCATTCTATTTTCCTCCCGTCAATTATTCCGCAGCTTCGCCGGCTGCGGCCTCGGTAACCTCCGCAGAATCCGCAGCTTCGGGCTGTGCGCCCTCGCTCGCTTCCTCGGAGAAGGACTCGCCCTGTCTTCCCTCTATGATCGCGTCGGCCATGGTGGCGGAAATCAGTTTTACCGCCCTGATAGCGTCATCATTTCCGGGTATAACGTAATCAATCTCATCCGGGTCGCAGTTGGTGTCAACGATAGCTATGATCGGAATCCCCAGCTTCTTGGCCTCGGCTACCGCGTTTCTCTCTTTCCTCGGGTCAACGATGAAAAGTGCGTCGGGTATCTTGTGCATCTCGGTGATACCGCCGAGATACTTCTCAAGCTTTTCAATCTCAAGCGTAAGCTTCGCGGCTTCCTTCTTGGGAAGAACGTCGAACGTGCCGTCATCCCTCATCTTGTTAAGCTGCGCGAGCCTGTCTATCCTGCGGCGTATGGTGCGGAAATTGGTCATCATTCCACCGAGCCATCTTGCGTTAACATAGTGGGCTCCGGCCCTGATGGCCTCCTCCTTCACGGATTCCTGAGCCTGCTTTTTCGTGCCGACAAAGAGCACTACCCCGCCGTTAGCGGAGATATCGCGCACGTAAAGATACGCTTCCTCAAGCTTCTTCACCGTCTTCGCAAGGTCGATGATGTAGATGCCGTTGCGCTCAGTGTATATATACTGAGCCATTTTCGGGTTCCAGCGCCTGGTCTGATGTCCGAAATGAACACCGGCCTCCAGAAGCTGCTTCATAGATACTACTGCCATTTGTTTTTCCTCCTTGTGTTGTTTTCTCCGCGGGAACGCACTTTGGCAGCCCACCGTACAGGCACACAGCCGCCAATTGTAACCGCGTACGAACTAGCACGGCGATCGCCGTGCCTTGAAATGATATCATAAAAGCCGCCGTATTGCAACATTTTTTTGATACGGCGGCAGTTTTTTACCTTTTGTTCATGTTTTTGATTCCCGTCTGCACAAAACGCTTGTGTCCGTGTTTATCATGATGAGATCGTCGCTTATCCTTTGTATGTCCGCCCACGGGACGACAAGCTCGCTGCTCCTGCCGAAAAGGGACAGCCCTTTCCCTTTCTCAGGCAGTATTATCGCCGCAATACGCCCCGAGTCCACGTCGAGCTCCACATCGCTGGCAAATCCCAGCTTTTCGCCCGTGAACAGATTTATCACTTCTTTCCTCAGCAGATCCTGTATCCTCGCCATATCCCTTTCTCCTCTCACCGTTCTCCCTTTTAGATAAGGATATGACGAAACCGACGCGAAATATTCTCAAAGATATTTTTTGACCTTGCTTATTGCCCCCTTTTCAAGCCTGGACACCTGCGCCTGAGATATACCTATTTCCGCAGAAACCTCCACCTGCGTCTTTCCCTCGAAAAAGCGCATGGACAGTATACGCTTTTCTCTGTCCGACAGTTTCGCCATAGCGTCTCTGAGCAGGATCTCGTCAAGCCAGTTTTCGTCGGTGTCTGTTTTGTCCCTGACCTGATCCATAACAAATATGGTGTCCCCGCCATCACTGTATACCGGCTCGTACAGTGATACCGGGTCAACCACCGATTCAAGCGCAAGAACTACCTCCTCTCTCGGGAGCCCAAGACGCTCGGCAAGCTGTTCTACGGTAGGTTCTCTCTGCGTTTCCGCAATCATTTGTTCGCGCATCTGCATGGCCCGGTATGCGGCGTCCTTCATGGACCGACTCACTCTGACCGCGTTGTTGTCCCTCAAAAACCGGCGTATTTCCCCCACTATCATCGGGAAAGCGTATGTGGACAGTCTCACGTTCTGATTTACGTCAAAGTTATCTATGGCTTTCATGAGTCCTATACAGCCCACCTGAAAAATATCGTCCATATTTTCACCGCGGTTCGAAAAACGCTGAACTGCGGCGAGCACAAGGCGCAGATTCCCGTTTATCAGCTTCTCGCGGGCGTCCCTGTCTCCATTCTTGGTCTTTATGAGAAGCTCCTGCTTTTCCTTCTCCTTGAGTACTTTCAGCTTTGAAGTATCGACTCCGCATATCTCAACCTTGTTCTGATGCAAAACACAGCCCCCCGAAAACAATCAATTCAAATTGATTATTGTCAGGGGGCCGCGTGTTTATTCCGCAGTTCTATAAAGGCACGTAATGTTTTTCTCTGCCGGTCTCCGTAAGCTTCATTCTGCCTGCGAAAGCTTCTGTAATCTCATTTCTGAACCTTTCCTCCGCGTCTTCCGGCACGGGTATCTCGGCGTTGACCGTATCCGAATATTCAGCTCTTATTTTGCCGCACCCGAAACGCTCCGCGATCCTCATGAGCGTTCCGGTTTCGGAATACGAACACACCGTCTTCAGAACCACGAGGGTTTCCTCTCTGCACAGAACCGAATTTTCCAGCGCACGGGATACCGCCTTGGAGTAGGCTCTGACCAGTCCTCCGGCTCCCAAAAGCACTCCGCCGAAATAGCGTGTGACCACAGCCGCCGCGTTGCAGACTCCGGCCTTTTCCAAAACTTCCAGCATCGGTATGCCCGCCGTTCCCTGCGGCTCTCCGTCGTCCGAAAAGCGTTTGGTCCCGTCTGCGAGGACATACGCCCAGCAGTTGTGTCTGGCACCGTAATGTCCTTTCTTTATCTTTTCTATAAATTCGGCCGCTTCTCGCGCGGTTTCCGCTCTGTGCAACGAGCAGATGAACCTTGAACGCTTCTCCTCATATTCACCTGAGGCGTCGCCGAACAGGGTAATTATATCCGCCACCGTACCCCTCCGTAAAAACAGTACGCGGAGCTCTTACAGCCCCGCGTACTCCCGTTTGTCCTGAGCGAATCATTTGCCAAGACCAAACCTCTTGTTGAACCTGTCAACACGGCCGCCTGTATCGACAAGCTTCTGCTTGCCGGTGAAGAACGGATGGCACTTGGAACAAACATCAACGCGAAGATTCTTTTTGGTCGAGGAAGTCTCAATGACATTTCCGCAAGCGCAAACAATGGTCGTTTTCTCGTAAGTCGGATGGATACCCTGCTTCATGACATTCACCTCTTTCGTTACACATAGCCATAGTATATTATCACGGTTTGTCCTCAAATGCAATACCCAATTTTCATTTTTCGCGGGTTATTTGGTTTTTTCATCCTCGATTTCCGTTTCTCCGCCCCGAGGGTCCTTTCTGCGCTCTACGATTATCACGGCAACGGATGCCGCCGTGACCGCGAGAGATATGCATGCGACGGTTATCCAAGGGATAAAATCCATCCAGCCCCTGGTCTGCCCCGCGGAGTCCGCAGTGCCGCCCGCCGGCATCTGAGGCACCGTTATCTGCGATGTTTCCTCGGATACGGTCCCGCTTTCCTGCCCTAAACCGCTCTCTGATGACACTTCCGAGCCGGTGACCGTTTCAGACGATTCTTCGTCCCCGTCTCCGGCTCCTTCCGATTCCTCCGCCGTTATTTCCACCTCGTTTATTTTAGGGCTGTACCCTCGCTCATAATCCACGCCGCGCTTTACAAGTATCCTAAGATATTTCGCGGATGTCCCGCCCGGAAAGCTCACGGTGTCGCACACAAATCTCCCGCCGTCCATGATATCCGAATCGTAGCTGTAAACCACATTAATGTCTTCCCATATTACAGAACCGCCGGAAGCCCTGCCCGTCTGAACAACATATCCGTTTGTGCTCGCCTCCGCTCTGGTAGAGGACCTCCACCAGATTTCCATTGTCTCAAACTCCATCGGAACGTCCCATTCGAAAGCGAGGAAACATTCCCTGTCCAGCCGTCCCTCTTCGTCCATTATTTCGGCTTCCTTCTGCCACGCGCTCTCTATCCAGCCGTCAATCGCGCAATCGGCTGGCATTCCGCTGTAATTTTCATAGTTGTCGTCCTCGAAAGCGCGCGCGTCCCATGCCGCATTGTAGGCAAACGCGTTAATTGACGCAGTACAAGCGAGAACTGACGCTGCGGCAAATATACAAATCGTTTTTCTTACCATGCAAAGCATCCCCCCGTTTGTCCGTATGTGTATCTGTGCCGCTGCTATGGTAACATTAATCGCCGCTTTTTTCAACTCATTACTAAAATTATTCCTGCAAAAATATTATTTTCCCGTTCTCTCCCACAGCCTTTACGGGCTTTTCACGAACTATCCTGCCGGAAAGCAAGGCTTCTGCAAGAGGATGCTCTATCTCTCTGATAACAAACCTTCTGAGAGGACGCGCGCCGTCTTTCCCGTCGCAGCTTGCCGCCACCGTTTCCGCGGCGGATTCTTCGAATTCGACCTCTATTCCGCTCTTATGGGCACGTATCGAAAACTCCGACAGTATTCCGCAAGCAATAGTTTTCAGTTCGCAGGAAGACAGCGGCATGAATATTACAATATCGTCAATTCTGTTCAGGAACTCCGGTCTGAAGGTCTTCTTCATCTCCTCAAGCATGATTTTTTTCATTTTCCCGCCCGGTTCGGTTTCCCCCGACGTAAAGCCTATATTCCTGTCCTTTACCCGGTCCGCACCCACGTTGGTGGTCATTATTATTATGCAGTTTCTGAAATTCACGGTTCGGCCCTGAGAGTCGGTGAGCTTGCCGTCCTCAAGGACCTGCAGAAGTATATTCAGCACGTCGGCGTGCGCTTTCTCAATTTCGTCAAACAGCACAACGCTGTACGGTCTCTGTCTTACACGTTCTGTGAGCTGTCCTCCCTCGTCAAAGCCCACGTATCCCGGAGGAGCGCCTATCAGCTTTGATACCGAGTGCTTTTCCATATATTCGCTCATATCCACCCTTATCATGGAGGATTCACTCCCGAACAGCGCCTGTGCAAGAGCATTAGCCAATTCCGTTTTTCCCACTCCCGACGGCCCGCAGAAAAGAAACGAGCCGCTTGGACGCTCCGGATCCGAAAGGCCCATTCTGCTCCGTCTTACCGCCTCCGCCACGGCGCGCACGGCCTCGTTCTGCCCCACAACCTTTTCGTGAAGTTGGCTTTCCAGGTTCAGCAGTTTAGACGCGTCTCCAGTTTCGAGTCTCGACAGAGGTATGCCGGTGGACATGGAAAGCACATCGGCGATATCCGCCGGGGTTACCTCCGGAACAAGTGTTCTCTCCTCTGCTGAAAAATCAAAAAAACCTTCTCCCACTCCCAAAAGATCCCGTTCTCTGCTCAGCAGCATCGCCGCTTCATCAAATCTTCCCGCCAATACTGCCTCGGTTTTGAGGTTTGAGATACGACTTATTGTCTTGGCGTCCTCTCTGCATGCCGTCCGGCATGCGGCAAACCGTCTTCGCACCTTTGCTGCTGCCTCATCCATAAGATCTATGGCCTTATCCGGGAGAAATCTGTCCCCTATATATCTCACTGACATTTCCACCGCGGCCGTGAGTGTTTCATCCGGTATCGTCACGCCGTGGTGCTCCTCGTACCTGCTTCTGAGTCCCCGGAGTATTGTTACAGTCTCCTCGGGAGATGGCTCCTCCACCATGATGGGCTGAAATCTTCTCTCTAAAGCCGCATCTTTCTCTATATGCTTACGGTATTCGGAAAGTGTGGTGGCTCCGATAAGGCGTATTTCTCCCCTGGCAAGCGGAGGCTTTATTATCCCCGCCGCGTCCACCGCACCCTCAGCCGCTCCGGCCCCTATCACCGTGTGCAGCTCGTCTATGAATAATATCACCGTCGGGTCGTTCTTGGCTTCTTCCAGTATAGCTTTGATGCGTTCCTCAAAATCGCCGCGGTATTTAGTTCCTGCCACTATCCCGGTCAGGTCCACCGAAATCAATTTTTTATTAAGCAGGCTTTCATCAACGTCTCCTCCGGCTATGCGCTGGGCAAGGCCTTCCACGACCGCGGTTTTGCCCACGCCCGGCTCGCCTATAAGGCACGGGTTGTTTTTCCCGCGCCTTGTGAGGATGCATATCATCCTCTCTATTTCTCTGTCCCTGCCGATCACCGGATCGAGTTTGCCCGCTCTGGCATCAGCCGTTATGTCCCTGCCGTACAGGCTGAGCTGTTTTCCTTCCGCGGATTTTACTCCCTGACTGCGCTGCTGGGCGCGTCCCATGCGTCTCGGAGCCTCGGGCTCTTCAGAGAGCAGCAGCTGGAACGACTGACACATCTCCCTTGGGCTGTGTCCGGTTTCCGCCAGTATCCTCACGGCGGTGCACTCTTCCTCCTTGAGCAGCGCGGTGAGAAGGTGCTCCGTACCCACCAGCTGACTGCCGGCAATATGGGCTGCGGAACATGCGTTTTCAATGATTTTTTTTGCCCGAGGCGTGAGCTCTGCCGCACACACTCTGGTCTTTTCACCCACTCCGGTGTACTCCTTTATCCGTTCGCGCAGCTCCGCCGCATCAACGTCCGACGCCGCTAACATCTGATACGCCACGGAGTTCTTTTCCAAAACAAGCCCCATGAGCAGGTGTTCGCTGCCGACGTATGTGTGCCCCATCTCCCTTGCGCATTTCATCGCAAGATTCAACGCGGACTGCGCTCTTAACGTAAATCCCGTGTTCACCATAATCCTTCCTTTCGCACATTGTCCGGCAATGTGAAGGTCTTTTATATCTTATGTTTGACAAAGGCGGGATATTTTAAGCGCCGCAAGAAATTCACCATATTCAAAATTCAGCATAGTATATACAGACGCGGCTTCAGAAAGGAGGGCGTGAGCATGGCATGCAGTCTCTTCAGCGGATGCAGCAAGTGCACGATGAGCCTTATCATCGTTATCATACTGCTCCTCACAACTTTCTCCGATTAACAACCTCATAAACTGAGAAAAAGAACTGCTCCGTCCGGCAACGGTGCAGTTCTTTTTCTTTTATTCCTTGCCCCCGCGGCGGCTTCTCAGTTACTCTGAGAAGCCAGATAGTCCACTATTCCCTGAGTGAACGCCTCTGCCACAAGCTCCTGTATGTCGTCCCGTATCAGGTATTCGTATTCCTCCAAATTTGTTATGTAGCCGGTCTCCACAAGTATACACGGAAACTCCTGTATCCTTGTCATATAGTACGGATAGTATCTGCATCCTTTTGCGCAGCCGTCTTTTTTGCTTCCCGACGTGTATATGTTTTCTTGGTACATTTCCACCATTCGGTCGTAAACGCACTCTGAAAAATCCTTGGCAAACGGATAGAAATAATACGCGCTGGTCCCGTAGGCGCTGGAGCTCGTGGCCCCGTTATGATGTATGGCTATGCACACATCCGCGCCGCTTTCGAGTATTTTGGCCACGCGCTCGCTTCTTGTCATGTCAGACGCGTTATTCGTCCTGGTCATCACCACTTCGGCGCCGAGGGCTTCAAGCTTCTCCTTGGTTTTCTCAGCCAGGATCAGGTTGAGATTGGCTTCGTGAAGACCCTCGTAAAATCCCGCTGCTCCGGGGTTGTAGGGATAGTTGCCGTTATGTCCCGCATCAAGCACCACGGTGATGCCTTCCAGAGAATACCCGTATTCGTTATCAGCTTTTTCCAGCGAAACCGGATTTTTGAAAGATATTACCACTCTGCCCTTGCTGTCGACTTCTGTTTTTATTCCGTAAAACCCGCCGGTTTTTTTGAGGGTGAGCACAAGCTTATACTGTCCGTCGGAAACCCGTTCCCACTCGTACCCGGAAAACAGCTTGTTATTCGCAAACCCCATTATGTCGCTTACCGCCACGGTATTTGTGAAAAGGAGCTCCACCGTACGCACTTCGAAGGAATCCACCGAATATCCCAACGGGTGCTTGCCTGTAAAATCCACGGGAAGGAGAGACGGTATCACGGCCACCGGATCCGTTCCGCTGAAACGCAGGACGGTATAACCACCCTCTTCAGACAGTGCTGCGGAGGAAATGTTATTTATTATTTCCTCAGTTGTCTCCACCGTGCAGTCCGACTTATGCACCATCACGCCTCCTGACAGCACGTAGTATTCAATCAATCCGTCCTCTCCCGTAAAGCTCGCTTCCCTGACAACGGTATCTTTCATGCCGGTGGCCAAAAAGTACTGTATAGGCGCCGAATTGTCGTCAAGATACATAGTCGGATACGTTTTAGTGAAGTCCTCGCCGTCGGAATGGTTCACCTTGATCGTGGCGATCTCCACTATGTCCCTGTCCGGCTCCGGTTCTGGAAGGGGATTCACGTACACTCTTCCGCCTATGACTGTTTCGGTATATCCGTCTATTGTCCCGCGAAACGTTATCCGACCCAGGTCCTGTTCCTCTTCCGTGCCTTCCGGGAGGGTGTAAAGCGCCGAAAAAAGCACATATTCTCCGCTGGCGTTTTCGTTTTCAGGATCTTCCTGTTCGGACAGCACAATCTTTTCCCCGTTAAAGCTCGCCGTAACCTCCGCACCGCTCAGAGCGCGTGCCGTGAGAGATATCGCCACTCCTCCGTCGGCGTACGTTTTATCCTGCGGACTGACCCTGTTGAGCACGTCTATCCGCCTTTCCACGGTAAACACGACGGTCTTGCCCATGTGGCTTACGGTTATAATGTTTTCCCCGGCTTCAAGCTCACAGGACCATGTGAATATTCCGCTGTCGGTTATCGGCACAGGCTCGGAATTGACCTTCAGCTCATATATCGGGTTTCCGCTCCCTCGGAGGGTAAACACCCTTCCGTATGTAACATAGGTTGTTTCCACCGGTTCTACTATCGACAGTTCGCCGCCCACGTAATCTTTGTTCTCACCGTTAAGAAGAGAAATAAGCGCAGTAACAGCGCCGGTGGTGTCAGTATACATATTTTCAGCGTTGCGCACCGCTGTTCCGCGGTAATTGGCCGTGGCGTTCGCGATATTCTGCAGCTCCACCATATACCTCGGGTCGCTCTCAGCTTTCTCGGGATCCACAGACACACCCAGAATAAGCGGTATATTGCTCCCCGCCAGCGCACTCCCCCACGCCTCCATTACGGCCGGCGCGCTGTCATTCTCCGGACATACACATACACAGTCGGCGATATGTGAAACAGATTCCTCCGGCTCTGTACCTGAGACTATGCCGAACGCCGTTCGTCCGTCTGTTTCGGATATGAGCTCCTTTAGCTCCTCCATGATATCCTTGTCCGCGTCCCCCGGGAAAAATACCGCTGCCACCGTCGATACGGATTCCAAAATTTCAATGACGTCCGAAGTATCCGCAGGCACATACGTGAAATTTAGCTGGAACGCCATATCCTTACCCAGAGTAAACTCCGAAAGCTCAGACAGCGTGTCTGTATTAACCCCCGGGAACACATCCGCAATCACAGCGGTAAATCCGGTATCCTTTGCCGGAGACACCACCTCGTCCGAGGAAGTGTATGAAGCTATATCCGCCTCGGAAAGCCAAATGGCTCTGTAATCCTCCGGTATGAGCTCGCCCGGCTGAGGCTGTTCCACAGACACCACGGGCGGAAGAGATTCTCCTCCCGGCACCATTGAACTTACAAATTCGCTTTCGTTCCCCCCGGAGTCGCCGCCGAAGCACAATCCTATCACCGCGGCCGCAGCCGCCACTACTATGAATATCGCCACCAGCAGCGCAGTCATCCTCGTATATGCGCTTTTGCCGCCACTTGACATATTATCCGCTGTCCTTTCCCATGGCCGCCATTCTGCCGCCGTCGCTTTAACCTCCGCCGCCGTCCGCGTCAAGCTGTCCGTAAAATCGGCGGCTCTGCCCTTATACTTACTGTTGCAGAGTATACATTATTTTCGTGTTTTTTTCAAGACGGGAAAATATCCTCATACATACATGTATGGCGGCGTAATCTGAAATTATGACAGGCGGCGTAAACATTTAAAAACACTGCGGGTCGCTGACCGGGCGCAATGATACCGTATGCGCCTACCTCAAGCCGATATCCGGTTGAGAAATTTTGCACCTCCCGGTTTCTTTCATTAAAGTCTGTTTTGGAATAATACGGGTAAAAATTTGTGCCGTTTGTCTTGACAACCCCGTTTTGCGTATGTATAATGCAGTGGATAGCGTACACAGCCGGTGTGCGCGTGATCGCCTGCTTTCCTTCGGGTTTGAAGTCCGAAGGACATACGTCCAAAAGGAGGTGTTAGGAATGGCGGATGCAAAACGTTACGAGGCCGTGTACATTGTTGATCCCGCCCTCGGAGACGAAGGCATCGCCGCGATGGTAGAGAAGTTCAAGACTCTTGTTGAGAACAACGGTACCCTTGAAAGCGTTGATCAGTGGGGAAAGAGAAGATTTGCCTACGAAATCAACCACATGAACGAGGGTTATTACGTTCTCATGAACTTCACCTGCGGCGCCGAATTCCCCGCTGAGCTTGATCGTGTGTTCAAGATCACCGAGGGAATAGTTCGTTCCATCATAGTAGCAAAATAATTCTGAATTTCGAAAGCGGTGAGTTTAATGCTTAATGTTGTTGCACTGATGGGCCGCCTTACTGCCGACCCTGAGTTGAGAAAAACTCCTTCGGATGTTTCCGTCGCAACCTTCAGAATAGCCGTTGACCGCGCCTTTGTCCGTCAGGGCGAGGAGCGTCAGGCTGATTTCATCACGATCGTGTGCTGGCGCCAGACGGCGGAATTTGTCAGCAGGTACTTCAAAAAGGGTGATATGATAGCCCTTAACGGCCGCATACAGACCAGAAACTACGAGGATAATCAGGGCAACCGTCGTACCGCTTTTGAAGTCGTCGCCGACAATGTTTCGTTTACGGGTTCTAAGAGGGACTCCTCTTCCTCCAACGGCGGGTATTCGCCCGAAAACAAATCCGAGTCCGCTGCCGCGTTTTCATCCGGCAACGATGATTTCGAGCTTCTCGGCAACGACGACATGCCGTTCTGATCACATTCATTCAAAAAAGGAGGCATATCGATGTCTGAAGTTAAGGCTGAAAGGTCGGATTTTCAGGAGCGTCGCGGCGGCATGAGAAAAGGCCGCAGGAAGGTTTGCGCCTTCTGCGTCGACAGGAGCGAAAATCCCATTGATTACAAGGATGTTGCAAAGCTGCGCAAGTACATCTCTGAGCGCGGCAAGCTTCTTCCCCGCCGCGTTACGGGCAACTGCGCGTATCATCAGCGCCATGTGACTATCGCCATCAAGCGCGCGCGCCAGATAGCTCTTCTTCCCTACACCACCGACTGATCGGAGCGTCGGGAACCGCATTGCGCATGTTAAAAACGATCGACCGGAAGGCCAAAGGCTTTCCGGTCGTTTGCTTTTATTCGGTCATATGTCCCACAGCACACGGTTTCATTCGATTTCGTCAACGCGGAAATTCGTCGTTCTGCTGTCGGAAACGGCTCTCACGTATCCCGTGAACTGTGTCTCGTTGCCGTCCGCGTCCGTGCATATCCCGGTAAAACAATAAACGGGCTGTATATGGGTCTGGTTCATTTTGGTCTGTGTGTAAACGCTGTCCCAGTAAACAAATTCAACGCCGGTCACCCTTACCGTCCTTATGGGCAACATGTTTTGGCCGGCCTGACGTCCGAATGTCTGCGAGCTTTTTTCCGTGAGGAGTTCCGCTGCCGCCGCCTTGACCCCTATGGGTTCAAACCGTATTTCTTCGGAATACGCGGTTGACATGAAGCTGAGCGACGATATCCCGTTGCCGTTAAAAGCAACCGTAGCTCCGGTATTGCCGACAACCTTCAAGCCGTTTATCTGCCGGCCGAATACCAGGATCATCGTTCCGTCCTCTTCTGTCGACGCATTGGATACCGTCATATCCGATATATCAAACCCCGCCGCCGTCATCTTTTCCCGTGCCAGACTTTCGGCCTCTTCCTCCGTGAGTTCGCACGGCAGGTCGTAAAGTGACGAATCCTTGTAGCTCATCACTCCCGACCCGTATATGACAATGGATTTACTCCCCGACGTGTACGTTCTCGCTTCCGGATCGCTTTGTTTTTCGCATTCGCTGTCACTCATTTCGAAAACACCGAGCAGCGTATCGTAATCTATATTCCATTTGACGTTTTTCAGTATCGGCGGCGCGCCGAGCGCATCGTCAAGCTCGTCCGCCATACTCTCTATCTCTGACAGGTCATAGGATATGTTCCTCATCTCAGCGGTTTTTCCGTCTCCGGAAAATTCGATCCTGGCAATCACATTGCTGCCGCATGAACTCATGAGCGCAAATGCCGCCAAAGTCGACAAAACCAACTTGGCCGTCCTGTTCAATATATCGCCCCCGTAAAATTCAGCGCGGCCGTCCGGCGACGCGCATTCGTTTCTTTTCAGAGCTTCTTCTCCGATTCGTACATTTTTGCGGCAGCCTGCATCACTGCGGCCTTGCCGGAGAAATATGTGATACCCCCCTGAAGGTAGCAGGCATAGGGCGGACGTATCGGCGCATCGCAGCTTATCTCTATGGACGCGCCCTGAGTAAACGCGCCGGCTGCCATTATCACTTCGTCAGAATACCCCGGCATCGCCCACGGCTCTGGGGTGACAAAGGAATCAACGGGACTCGCCTCCTGTATTCCCTTTACAAACTCAATAAGCCGTTCCCTTGTCCCGGTTTCTATCACGGTAATTATATCGCCCCGTTCCTCGTCGGGTTTCGGGAACGTACCGAGACCCAGCAGCTCGAGAAACGCGGATGCGAAACACCCTGTCTTCATCGCCGCTGCCGTGACCTCCGGCGCGGTAAAAAAGCCCTGGTACATGTATCTGAGCTGTCCCAGCGTGCACCCGATCTCCTTCCCCTGACCCACGACGGTGAGCCTGTAGGCGCACAGACGAACCAATTCTGCTTTACCTGCTATGTATCCTCCGGTTTCGCACAGTCCGCCGCCGGCGTTTTTGATGAGCGAACCGGCCATCAGGTCGGCTCCGACCGCCACGGGTTCCGCTGTCTGCGTAAATTCCCCGTAGCAGTTATCCACCATCACGATAACGTCGTTTTTCCTGGCCTTTGCCGCCGCGGATATCTCTTGGATGTCCCTGCACAAGAGCGCGGCTCGAACGCTGTATCCGCCGGATCTCTGAATATATATCATTTTTGTATTTTCGTTTATCGCTTCAACCGCCGCGTCCACGTCGATATGTCCGTCATCGGTCAATTCGATAAATTTGAATTTAACGCCGAAATCCCTCAGGCTTCCGTCTCCGGTGGCACCGTTTACTCCTATCACCTCGTCAAGGGTGTCGTACGGCTTTCCCGTCACTGAAATCACCTCGTCACCGGGACGCAGCACGCCGAAAAGCGCAACCGACAGAGCGTGGGTCCCAGAAACGAAATTATGCCTTACAAGCGCGTCCTCGCAGCCGAATACCTGAGCCGCAACCCGGTCAAGGGTGTCCCTCCCGGCGTCGTCGTACCCGTATCCCGTAGACCCGGACATGTGCGCTGCGCTTACCCTGTTGTCCGTAAACGCCTTGAGCATGCGCAGTGTATTGCATTCGCATACAGCGTCTATTTTCTTAAATGCGTCCCGGCACTTCGCCTCCGCTTCTTCCGCGGCTTTAACGACCGCGTCGGGCAGCTCTGAAAAATCCTTCATTTTTTATCCTCCCTGACATAGATTCCGAGCCTTCCTGTCTCTCTGAATCCCAGCGCTTTGTATACGCTGACAGCCGCCGGGTTCACACTGGTTATTACAGGAACCTTTCCCCGCCGAAGAAGGTCCCCGCAAAGATGCGACACCAGTGCGGACGCGTATCCCCTGCATCTGAAATTCTCAAGCGTCGCCACGCCTCCAAGCATACCGTACCCGTCGCTTTCAAAAAGTATGCACGCGACGGCTGCTGTAAGTCCATTTACCTTTACAGTTATCGCCGAGGCTGCCGCATGATTTATTCTCGCCTGCATATCCGCCTTGAACATTTCTCTCCCTGCCACCGGGAAGTATCCTGACAGAATCCGGTGTACCTCGTCAAGTTCGGGGTGCTCGTTTATTCCCGGGCACGGCGGCTTCAGGTTCGGATCTCCCATCTCCATAAATACCGCGCCGCTTTCGGTAAAATCGCGGGGAACTCTAAACAGCTCGGAACATTCTGGCCCGATACGGACAGAGCCTGCGCCCGACAGGCAAGCGAATTCTTCCAGTTCACTGAAATCCGCCCTTTCGCACGCCGTTATATACGCGCAGTCTCCGTATATTACTATAATCCCCGTCGTTTCACCGGAAACGGTTTGCCTGTAAAGAGTGATGACTTTACTGTTATTCCCGTATGTTTTCAGGAGCGCAGACGTGCATACCGACTCCGCCCCGTATTTTTTGAGAAAGGCGGGTATGTCGCTGCCGGCCGAATCAATCATTTTTATCATGGCGTTACACCGGCACAAACATATTTGCGGCGATCACCGCAGCAAGCAGCAGAAGGCACACGGCAACGGCGATACCGTCGCGCGGGGCAAACTTCATCTGCCGCATCTGGGTGCGTCCCTCGCCGCCTCTGTAGCAGCGGCAATCCATCGCTGTGGCAAGGTCCACGGCCCGTCTCACAGCCGAAACCAGAAGGGGTACCAATATGGGTATCAGAGCCTTGATGCGTTTGAGGAATCCGCCCGTGTCTATGTCCGCTCCTCTGGCTTTCTGGGCTGACATTATTTTTTCGGCTTCTTCCATAAGAGTAGGGATAAACCTCAGGGCGATAGTCATTATCATGGCAAGGTCATGCACCGGCACCCTTATCTTATTCAACGGGCGCAGTAGCCTTTCAAGCCCATCAGTAAGGTCTATGGGCGTGGTGGTGTACGTCAGCAGAGATGTCACAACGATGAGAAGGATTATCCTCAGCGCCATAAACGCCGCCTTTATTATGCCCTCTACGGACACAGTGAAGGTCCACCATTCCCACAGTACGGTATCTCCTCTGAGATACAGCACGTTGAGCGCGGTCATTATGATAATCACGGGAAGGATCGCACGTACGCTTCTCAGAGCAAGCCTGAATGGTATCCTGCTCAACGCGTATATGATGACTATAAAAAGTGCAACCGCCCCCATACCCGCAAATCCGCTGGGAATAAAGAGTATTACCACCATGAGGATGGTGAGAAGTATTTTGATCCTGGCGTCCAGCCTGTGAAGTACGGACGGCGCCGGGAAATACTGGCCAAACGAGATTCCGTCAAGCATCTTTGTCACCCGCCCTTCTCAAAAACGGGATGAGCAGTCTCTTGGCTTCGGAAACCGTGAACACATCAGCCGGAAGAGCATAACCAAGCTCCCTCAGCCTCATTATTACGCGGCTCGTCTGAGGTAAGCCGAGACCTATCTCGCCGAGTCTGTCTGCGTGGGAAAATACTGCTGCCGGCACGTCAAAATATTCGACTTTTCCGCCGTTCATAACAAGAAGCCTGTCCGCATTTGCAGCT
>CASDVX010000121.1 GCA_949284545.1 uncultured Eubacteriales bacterium | reverse complement strand
AGCCGAGGCTCTGAGGACGTTAAAATTTGCTTTTCACTATTTTACATACTAAGGAGGCGCTGATAAATGGAGCTGAAGCCGGAATGGAGAGGACGCATCGAGAGCTGGCTGAAAACGCTGGAAAACGATGTTTTCAGCCCGAAAACGGCAGTTGCCGCGTCGGCTTTTTTCACCTATGACCATCTCACTCTTGAGGAAGCGCTGGCGCAGAGCTTTTCTCCTCTGGAGCCGGGTTCACGCTGGGGTGAAACATGGCAGTATATGTGGGTAAAGGCCAGAGCGGTCATTCCCGAGTCCCTTGACGGGAAGCGCGTGGTCATGGACGCAGATGTGGGCGGCGAGGCCTGCATATGGGTAAACGGTGCCGAGTTCGGGTGCCGCAGAAACGAATGGGTAAAATCAAAGCTCCACCGCATATGCGATCTGGAGCTTACCTCCTGCGCTAAAGCGGGGGACGTGTACGACATAGTTTGCGAGGTATATGCCGGGCATCCGTATCCCTTTGACAATATGCCCGTTACCGGCGGGTGCAGGCCGGACGACCCCGCACAGACCGAAAAAGGCCCGCGCGCCGTTTACGGAGGCATCAGGCTGGGAGAATGGGACGAAACGGCGTACCAGCTTTACATGGACGCAGGTTTCCTTTTTGATTCTCTCAACGTGATAAGCGAGGATTCGCTGCGTCACGACGAGATATGGGAGGCTCTGAAGGAGTTTACCTCCGCCGTGGATTTCGGGACAGACAAACCGTCGAGGACCGCATCCTATGCGGCGGCGCGAGAAATGCTCAGGCCCGTGATGGAGTGCAAAAACGGTACCTGTTCCCCGCTCATGTATGCTTTCGGGCACGCCCACATAGACGTGGCGTGGCTGTGGCCGCTGAGCGAGACGGAAAGGAAGGTCATGCGCACCTTTGCCGCTCAGCTCCGCCATATGGACAGGTATCCCGAGTATAAGTTCATACAGAGCCAGGCGCAGCTTTACGTTTACGTTAAACAGTACTACCCGGCGATGTACGAACGCATCAGGGAAAAGGTCGCCGCCGGGCAGTGGATACCCGAGGGCGGCATGTGGGTGGAAGCGGACACCAACGTGTCTTCCGGCGAGGCGCTCATAAGGCAGTTCATACACGGTAAGCGCTTTTTCAGGGACGAATTCGGATATGACTGCCGTATGCTGTGGCTCCCCGACGTGTTCGGGTATAATGCGGCCCTTCCCGAAATAATGAAGGGCTGCGGGATAGACTGTTTCTGCACGCAGAAACTCACCTGGGCGTATAACGGAGGAGAGCCGTTCCCGCTGAATTATTTCGACTGGGTGGGGCTTGACGGCACTAGAATCCCCACGTTCATTCACGGAAACTACACCTCAAACACCAATCCTTCCTCCACCGCCGAGCTGTGGAAGACTCGCAAGCAGCATAACGGCCTTAAGGGATTCATCATGCCCTACGGATACGGGGACGGGGGCGGCGGTCCTCCCAGGAGCTACATTGAGGATGCTCTGCGGTGCCGGGATTTCCAGGGGCTGCCCAGGCTGGAGAACAAGCATCCCCTCGACTTTTTCCGTGACAATCCTCAGCCGCCCGACGAGTATGTGGGCGAGCTGTACCTGCAGTGTCACCGCGGGACCCTGACGAGCCAGGCCAAAACGAAAAAGAACAACCGTAAATGCGAGCTTTCCCTCCGCGAAACCGAGTTCTGGGGACAAATGGCGAGATTTTCGGGGTACGAGTATCCCCTCAAAGAAGCGGACGGGCTGTGGAAAAAGGTTCTCCTCAATCAGTTCCACGATATTCTTCCCGGTTCTTCCATAAACCGGGTGTACAGGGAAGCCGAGGCCGCGGCGGAGCAGGTCCTCGACGCTTCACGGAACATACGCGGCGGCGCCATGGACGTGCTCCTGTCCGGAGAAGGTCTGACGGTGACCAACTCGCTGTCATTCCCGCGCCGGGCGGCGGTCACGCTGCCCGAGGGCACGGAAGGGGTTTGCGACGGGAACGGTCCCGTACCGGTACAGGCTGTGGGCAGTCGCACCGTTGCTCTTGTAGATCTTCCCGCCTGCGGGCTCCTTACCCTCAAAAAATGCGCTCCGCTGCCCGCCTCTCCCGAAGTACGGGCGGAGATAACCTCCTCGGGAGCGGTCATGGAGAATTCCGTCATGAGAGTCGAATTCGATTGCCGCGGCGCGATAACGTGCATTTTCGACAAGGTCTCCGGACGCAGGCTCTCCAAGGGTCTCTGCAACGATTTCAGGATGTACCGGGACGACCCCATACATTACGACGCATGGGATATAGACAGCACATATGAGGCGTGCCCCGTTGAGCTTGCCGAGCCGGCTTCGTTTGAGGTGGAGGCGACGGACGGGTTCATGGCCGGCCTCAGG
>CASDVX010000120.1 GCA_949284545.1 uncultured Eubacteriales bacterium | reverse complement strand
TGTCGTTTACCTGTCTTGCGTTTAAGAACGGGTTGTTCATATTCGTTTTCCGCCAGTATTATAAGGGTGTTCCGGATGAGCTGGAGGAAGCTGCATATGTCGACGGTGCAGGCGTGATAAAAACATATCTGCGAATAATCGTTCCGATGTCTATCCCGATATTCGTGACCATATTCATGTTTGCGTTTTCCTGGCAGTGGACGGATAAATTCTATACGACGCTGTTCTTCCCGAGTGTAAGTCAGGCTACAAAGTTGATCCTTATGCCGGACATAATAAAGATACCCGCAAGCTTGGGTACCTCCACTTCTCAGGTACAGGAAGCGTGGGAGGCGGCCGTCCGCAATACATGCGGTATGCTGATCCTGCTGCCGCTCCTGATAATCTATCTGTTTGCTCAGAGGACCCTCATACAGGGCATTGAGCGTACGGGTATTACGGGTTAAACCGTTGAAAAAACAAGGACGGACCGGTGACGGTCCGTCCTTTTTTTGCTTAGTATACGTCCGGTATACATAAAAACGAGTTAACAGGATGATGCTCCTGAAGTCGTATTGAGCTCGATCTTCTGCATACGTCGGTGATGTGTTTGTGACACCTGTGTTTGCAACAAGGAGAGGTCAAGCGGAATTTTAAACCTATCGGTTTTTATAAACGGAATATCAGGTTATCGTGACAATTGCTGATTTGTCTATTTTATACGTCACGGCATTAGAGATGCGGCAGAGCAGTTTTTGTGTCAGCAAAATTCACCCGATAAACCAAAAAAGTTCCAACCTTTTTGTATTTTTGTGTCTTTATGAGTGAAAGCAGGTGAAAAAATGAACAGTCAAGATGCAAGTAACATTGTGTCGGAATATCTTAAGCCGGTATTCGGGTTTGCAGTCAAGCGATGCAGAAGCGTGCAGGATGCAGAGGATCTTACGCAGGAGATAATGCTCAGGACGTTCCGGTCGCTGACCGTACGCGAGGACATATCGGACGTCCCCGGATTCATCTGGACCGTGGCGCATAATGCACTTTGCAATTACTATCGTGATGCAGCAAAAAACGCCGTAGGGGTTTCCTTAGATGAGATAGAGCATTTGATTGCTTCACCGGATATGAGCGCAGGGCAAGACGAAAACGACGAGTTGATACGTCAGATCCGGAAGGAGATCGCTTATCTTTCCGTATTGCAGAGGAAGATAGTTGTTGCATATTACTTCGAGGGACGCAAACAGAACGATATCGCTGAAAAATTGGGCATACCGCTGGGAACTGTCAAATGGCACCTGTTTGAGGCAAAAAAATCATTGAAAAGGGGTATGGAAACTATGAGAAATGCAAGCAGACTCACATTCGATCCCATAAAGTTCCATTCATTTGGGATCAACGGCTCAGTAGGCACAAAGTCGCCCGATGAATTTTTCCGTTCGGCTCTTCCTCAGAATATATGCTATTGCGTACGGAATGAGGCTAAAACGGTAAATGAGATAGCGGAATCACTCGGAGTTTCTCCCGTATATGTGGAAAGTGAAGTCACAGCCCTCTCGGAATACGGTCTTCTGCGTCAGCAAGGCAATAAGTATATAGTTAATTTTATAATAAGTGAACCGACATCGGAATTGCTCAGGATTCAGGATAATATGTACAAACGCGCTGCGGAACTGTTTGCAAACGATCTGTATGATGAATTGACTGTCTCCGGCGTACTCGATGATCCCGATATAATATGTTCTCAGACGGACGAGCCGCTTACTATGACAGGCGGACATCAAAAGGAGCGCAATTTTATTCTGTGGTCGTTGATACCTTATATTGCCGCGAGGTCAGGTGAAAAATTGTTTGACCGTTGTATTGCATTTGAGGAGGTAGCGACTATCCGTCCGGACGGTGGAAACAATATCGTTCATGCTTCTGTTGTTCCGGACGATCTCACTCTTCCGGAAGATTACGTGTATATGCACAACTGGTGCGGACCGATGTGGAACAGTGACGGGTCACGGATCTTGTGGCAGATCGACAGTGAGTGGTCGGAAAAGCGGTGCAGGGGCGTGCTTTACCAGGAAGAAGCTGCGCGGGTGCTTTCGCTGTTTGACAGGGAAGATGAAGGACCGCTTTCAAAGGACGAATATGCCTGGCTGAGCGAACGCGGGTATATCAAGACAGTGGGTGATTATGACGGCTATTTTAAGTCTGCGTGGCAGGTCGTTATCCTCAGCGGCTCGATAAATGAAAAATTGCTGATGATCGGTGAGAAAATAAAGCTGAAACATCTGAAGGAACTTGAATCCTTGAAATCAGCCTATGTTGAAGCGGCCGTCAGGTCCGTTCCGGAACATATGCGTAAGGTAAAAGAGTATGAATTGCAATATATGTTTAATTCTGACGGCTGGTTTTTGCTGCACTGTATCGTATGCCTGCTAAAAAACGGGAAGCTGAAAGAACCAACCCCGGGTCAAAGAAAGAGTTTGACGACGCTGATCATAGAACAATAGGTTTTAAGAACAGCTTGCAGTAGTGCGACCATTATCCCGTTCAGGATATCGTGGATATTACTGCGATGCTGAAATCCAGGTGTACTGTCTGCAGTCTCGCTACTGCAATCCTGCGGTTGACAGGTTTGTCAATACTTATTATGTGTACGTCATGCAGTGAATGAGCGGAAGCCGCGGTCGGAAAACAAACGCGTGAGGAATTGTCGCACGGCTCCGGTATTTGTACGATATAAGTTTGCGCCGGTAGTGGTAAAGAACCTTTTTGCGGTGAGGCTTTACCTCCTGACAGCCTTGATCGTATGCGTAGCACCCCAGCCGCCGATAACATCGACAGAAATAAACCCCGCTTTTCGCAGCGTTTGTATTTCATGCTCTAATGTCAGAGGCGTATCATAATGATAAAAGCTGTCGTCGTTGATACCCTGTTCGGCTCTCAGGCGTGCGTACTCCTCCCGATAATGCCTTTCTTCCTCGTCAGAGGACGCAAAATAATCGGTGAGTATAAAAAATCCGCCTGTCCGCAGTGCGTACAGAAGTTTTTTGTATAGCGGAAGCTTTTCGTCACTTGTGAAGTGGTGCAGAGATTCCACGGAGACGGCAGCATCATAGCGCTCATTTCCAAAGGGTACGGTAAAATAAGAGTCGTGTATCAACACCGGTGAAAAGCCTGCGAATTTCTTTTCCAGAGCATTGAGCATGTCAGCCGCCATATCTATACCGGTCACTTTTGCTGTGGGATTCAAATCGTAATAATATCCGAGCTCAAGACCCGTTCCGCACCCCAGGTCAAGTATATGCGCGTTCTTTTTTCCGGGAAGACAACTTGCGGTAAACGGGTAAAATTCAGTAGCGGACTCTATGACATTCAGCTGATGCGCTTCATAACCGCTCAACCTTGAATTAAAAAAATCATCCATTTTTTCAAGCATGGCAAGCTCCTTTTATAACCACTATGCCGGGGAACGGTGTGGTTGTTTGTCGGGATCTGAAGGCGTCCTAAAACATCCTTCATCCTCCGTGAATAAAAAAGCCGTCGCGAGCGTCAGACAGTCCGCGGCGGCTTTTGTCTTGACGTTCAGACGCCGCTTTTGCTGTGTGCGACTTGCGCAGAAAAACAAAAGAGCCCGGAACGCGATTTGTCCCGGGATCCGCTGGAAGGACATCATAAAATGAATACCCTTAAACGCGAGGACAGGAGCGGAACAAAAGGAAAGAGCCCGAACGCTGACTGCGTCCGGACGCAGTCTGGCAAGAGACTATAAAAAAGATAATATTGACGTTTGCAGCAAGCGGGTTTGAACCTTTACAGCACTGAAAATATTAGTATCGAGCGAATCATAGCCGTGACAACGTGTGCCATAAATCAATATAGCTGAAGTGAGATTATATTTTACAGTCTTTCTGTAAAATATTATTCTGATACCTTTTTAAGAACAGCATGTTTGCTATAATTCCGTATGATTTCCACCAATTTTTACTAACAGCCCATTCTTCGGCATAATCACTCCAGTTCCATGCAATATTCCAAGAACCATCATCTTGTTGATTATTCTTCAAATAATTTGCAATATCACTAATTTTATCACTGCTCAGTGAAATGCTTTGCAAATCATGAGCATAAGCGTTAATATATTCAAATGCCACACCGTCACACGACCAATTTATGTCAGCGTTGCAAATGGCTTGCGAAACAAATTTCTTTAGTTTTTTTGAATATTCGTCAATATCAAATAAAGAGATAGTATCGGTTTCTATACAGCATTGGTACAATCTAATGTAACACAGTAAAAGATGTCCGTCATCTACCCTGTCTCTATCCAAAAGGGAGTTTGCCGCTTCTTTAGCAATTTTACAGGCCTTGTAAAAAAGCGGGCTTTTTCTATCTGCAAATTTTATACAAAAGCCTGCTAAATTTGCTGTTGGGTTATAGTCGTGCTCTGAGTCGGGGTTCCAATTCCACCAAGAGGCATGTGGGTAATAATTGTTACTTTCAATTTCAGTGGCCCACTTGCCTTTAATAAATCCATTTTCGCTCTCAAGATATTTAAGTATACCTTTGATAATCGGATGATCCTTATTATTAAAATTAATTTCACGCAATAATTCTACTGCGCACCAAGTTTGAATTGGAGATGAGTTTGGATTCCAAGAATCCTCCTCTAAAGCGTGCCCAAAACCACCGTCTTCGTTTTGGTAATATGAAAGCGCATCAAGTACTGCTCCCTTACTGCCCTTCTCAAAGTGATATTGCCATCTTGCCAAATCAAGAGGTCTGGCATTTCGGTAGATAAACTCTCTTGCTTTTTCATATGTACCCATCTTCTCACCTCGCAAAATAAAAATTTATTATAATTATATCATATATAAAAAAAGAGTACAGTTTAACTTAAAGCTGTACTCTTTGGCGGAGTGTAGGATTGTCAAACATGTTGGACAGAGAACTGGCAAGGAGAAAGCCAGTTGAGAGGCCTCATGGGGAGATTGTTGGAGCGGCGGTTGTGGACAGCGAGCTGGTTGGCAAAGTCATCAAGGGAAAAGAAAGAGTGGGAAGAATAGAAGCGTTTCTGATCTTCTCTGTGGCTGCGTTCGACCTTGCCGTTATGGCGTGGAGTATAGGGGCGGATCAGCTTGTGCCGGATACCCAGTTGGGCAGCAGTGGACTCAAACAGGGTGGGCAGATCCCGCTTGCTGTTGGAAAAGCGATTGGTAAATTCAAAGCCATTGTCAGTCTGAACGCATTCCACCTGAATGCCCCGG
>CASDVX010000119.1 GCA_949284545.1 uncultured Eubacteriales bacterium | reverse complement strand
CATGTCCTGCTTCGAGGATACCCGCCGGCTTATCAAGGGCTTTATAGGTATCGGAGCAAAGATGGGTGAAGGCTGGCTTCTCACCGCCGAAATGCTGGAGCTTATACACGCCGGCGTAAAGTCCATCGTATGCACGCAGCCTTTCGGGTGCCTTCCCAACCATATCGTTGGCAAGGGCAAGATGAAACCCCTTAAGGAAGCCTTCCCGGACGTGAACATAGTCGCCATAGACTATGATGCCGGCGCTACTAAAATAAATCAGGAAAACCGCATAAAGCTCATGCTGGCAAATGCCAAGTAACCGGAGGTCGGGGAAATCCGACCCGCCAGCTCCCGCGCGCATGCTGCCCTGTACGGTATGCGTATGAAATTCCCCCGCACGGCTTCACAACCTGCGGACTCAGTTTTCCGTTTGCACGACGTGCGGCGGCGTTCCTACCGGCCCGGCGGC
Organism: uncultured Eubacteriales bacterium; assembly: GCA_949284545.1. GTDB lineage: Bacteria > Bacillota > Clostridia > Oscillospirales > CAJFTT01 > CASDVX01. The sequence continues at coordinate 2,026 of CASDVX010000119.1, read as the reverse complement.
GGTTCGTCCCGTCCGGCAGACGGGTAGGCACGGAGAGCATGTGACCGCCGGCGGAAAGAAGCAAGTGATTGCCGGCGTCCCCGCCGTGAAGCGCAATTTCGCCGTGACACATATAATGCCGCGGCCATAAAGCATATAAAGCCGCCGCAAACGAAGTTTTCCGTTTGCGGCGGCTCTTTCTGTTTCGGATATAAAACCTGCCCGCCGGCGTCAAGCCGATGAGGATATTCTCAGGCTTTTATCACGCCTTCTTTTTCTTCTTGGACATCGTCACGGCCACAACTACCACGACCGCAACCACGACCACTGCCACCACAATTATTGCAATGACAGCACCGCTGCCGCCGTCCTCTTCTCCGTCGGTCCGTCCGTCAGATACCGTGCCGGTCGGCTGTGAGGATGTGTCGGGGGTTTCGGTTTCGGGTTCCGACGACGGTCCGGGATTTGTACCGATATCGTCGTCCGGCTCAACGGTGATGTTCTCGCCGTTCAGGGCCGCTTCGACTCTCTCGAAATTGTCGGTCCTCTTTGTGGCGGCATTTATGAAGCTGTCATAGCTGATTTCGCCCTCAGAGCTCATTTCAAATATCTGCGGAGCGTAATCCTTGTTGTTGTCGCTGGCAAGGACGACCACGCGGATCCCCTTAAGCTCAACCTTTGTAAAGGTCACCGTGTCCTGAGAATAATTGTTTTCCCCTTCGGGGGTGCCGTAGCTGAATCTGGCGCCGGAAACAGTCTTCCATGTTTCCCCGTCGGTGGTGTATTCTACCCTGTATCCCTTGCCGTCCTTGGTGGGACGGGTGGCGTCTTCCCAGGCTATGGTGATGCTGTCAAGGGATACTGTGGTATCAAACGTGACCCCTACCCAGCAGTTTTCTCCCATGTCGGACTTTTTCCCAAGCTGCCAGCCGGTGGCAAGGTTTCCGTCAACAGCTCTGTTTGCCACATGTGCGTCGGCGGCTCCGTCTCCGTACACGGCGACTCCGCAGTCAACGGCGGTACCGAATTTGAGAGGATCTCCGGTGTCAACCATGGTCTCGAAGGCTTCCTCGGGGATATCCTCGGGAAGGTCCTTGTTGAGCCCCAGCGCCTCGTTTATGAGGGTGGAGAGCTGAAGGCCGTATATCTCATGGGCAAGATTCGAAGGATGGCCGTTGTCGTACCCAAAGCCGCCCATTATCGTGCCGCAGTTCTGAAGCTCAAAGTAGTAACAGAAGGTTTCCCCGTTGTTCCATGCGTTTGCGTTTGCCGCCACTCTCTGGAGCGTCTCTCCGAACTCATCTATGCCCCCCATGGCTCCCAGAGTGCATATAACTATGGCGTCGGGGCAGTCGGTCTTTATCTGCTTTACAAAACGCAGATACTCGTCGTGGAACATATCCGTGGTGAGGTCACCGTTGCCGAGCTCTCTGCGATCGTTGGTACCCAGATTTATTATCACCACGTCCGCAGCGTTCGCTCCCTCGTGGGAATAGGGCTCGTTAGCCGCCTGAGAGTCTATCACGTCCCAGCAGTTCTGGGGAGGAAGGAGATTATCAAGCTGACCGTTCGCCTCGGCCAGAACCCAGCCCAGAAGGCCGTTGCCGGTGTTGCCGCACACTCTCACCTCGGCGTCCAGCAGACGCTCGATCACGCCGGTGTAATTTCCGTATGTATAGGCCTCGTTGGTTACAAGCGTCCCGGCATCGTTGTAATAATTCACTTTCCATACCGCGTCGCCGTTGGAAATGGAGTCCCCGTATACCTCGACCACAAGGTCGCTGAGGGGATCCGGGGTGAGAAGCTCCCCGCCTGAGGCGAGACCCACTTTGCTCACACAGAACCAGTCGGAAGCCATTATGCCGTAAAAGCCGCGGCTCTGCTTGCGTATGGTGATGCTGTGCTCTCCCGACGAGAGACCGGAAGCCACGCAGATCCACCCGCTCTTATCAATTGTAAACATTTCCGCTTCCATGGGCATATCCGTATCCACCAAAACAGCTATGCCTACCTTGCGGGCGGCATTATTTTCCATGGGGATCTCCGG
>CASDVX010000118.1 GCA_949284545.1 uncultured Eubacteriales bacterium | reverse complement strand
TTTGAAAACCGGCGGGCGCATAATCGTCAATACTCAGGAAATCGACCCGATGCCCGTGATAATCGGCGCCGCGGAATATCCTTCGGATATACTCGACGGTCTTAAGGCCAAAGGGCTGAACATTGACGGCATTGACGCGCTCTCCCTCGCGGAAGCCGCAGGTTCCGCCAAGGCCGTGAACATAGTGCTTTTGGGGCGTGCTGCGAGGTATTTCGATATACCCAAGGACAAATGGCTGGCCGCCATCGAGAACACCGTTGCGGCAAGATTCGTGGAAATGAACAGGAAAGCCTTCGAGCTGGGCTACAGTTCAAAATAAACTTATCTGTGAAAGGAGAAAAGTTTCACATGGAAAATCAGCGTTACTATCAGCCTGAATTTGAGACCATGCCGGTGGACGAGATCAAAAAGATGCAGTCCGAAAAGCTGGTAAAGCAGGTAAGGCACGTTTATGATCACGTGCCGTATTACCGTGACCTCATGGACAAGGCCGGCGTGTCCCCCGACGATATCCGAGGGACAGAGGATCTCCATCTTCTTCCGTTTCTCACGAAAGCCGACCTCAGGGACGCCTATCCATACGGGCTTCTCGCGGTACCGCTGAAGGACTGCGTCAGGATACAGTCCACATCCGGCACGACCGGGAAACGGGTGGTGGCGTTTTACACCATGCACGACGTGGAATTGTGGGACGACTGCTGCGCCCGCGCCATAGTCGCTGCCGGCGGCACAAATGAGGACGTTTGTCAGGTTGCTTACGGGTACGGGCTTTTTACAGGCGGCCCGGGTCTTAACGGCGGTTCACACAAGGTGGGCTGTCTCACGTTGCCCATGTCTTCCGGCAATACGGAAAGACAGATACAGTTCATGATGGATCTGGGAGCGACGATTCTGTGCTGTACTCCTTCGTACGCGGCGTATATAGGCGAATCCCTGAAAGACAGAGGCTATAAGCCCGAGGACAATAAGCTGAAAGCGGGTATTTTCGGCGCCGAGCCCTGGACGGAGGAAATGCGCAGGGACATAGAGGCTTCTCTGGGAATAAAGGCGTACGACATTTACGGCCTTACCGAGACGTCCGGCCCGGGAGTGGCGTTTGAATGCAGCGAGCAGCGTGGCATGCACATAAACGAGGACCATTTCCTTGCCGAAATAATCGACCCGGATACCGGAGAGGTCCTCCCTGAGGGAAGCAAAGGAGAGCTTGTCTTCACCTCCCTTGACAAGGAAGCGTTCCCCCTGCTGAGGTACCGCACCCGCGATATCTGCCGTCTTACAAGGGAAAAATGCTCCTGCGGACGCACGTTCGTAAGGATGTCAAAGCCCATGGGTAGGACGGACGACATGCTCATCATCAGGGGGGTCAACGTGTTCCCCAGCCAGATAGAAACCGTGCTTCTCAACGAAGGGTACTCGCCCAATTACCAGATAGTCGTCGACCGGGCCAACAACACGGATACCTTTGACATCAATGTCGAGCTCACTCCGGAGCAGTTCTCCGACACCGTCGGCGGAGTGACAGCAAGAGAAAAAGCCCTTGCTGCGGCAATGAAAACGATGCTCGGCATAAATCCCGCTATTCACCTCGTTGCGCCGAAGAGCATCGTCAGGAGCGAAGGGAAAGCGGTACGCGTGATAGACAAGCGCAAGCTTACAGACTGATATTTGAAAGGAAAGATTGTTATGGCACTTAAGCAGCTCAACGTTTTTGTGGAAAACAAACGCGGCGCACTTGTAGAGATCACAAAGGCTCTTGTTGCCAAAAATGTGGATATTCGCGCCCTGTCCATAGCCGACACCGAGGAATTCGGAATACTCCGGATGATAGTCAACGACGTTGATTCCGCCAGGGAGGCCCTGTCCGCTCTCGGGTGTATAGTGAACATCACCGAGGTGGTGGGTCTCAAAATCGGCGATGCGCCCGGCAAGCTGTCCCAGGTCCTTGAGGTGCTTGACAACGCAGGAATAAACGTGGAATACCTTTACGCTTTCCTGATGCGCACGGAAAGGCACGCGTATGTGGTTTTGAGAGTGGCGGACAACGACGTGGCCGAAAGCGTGCTCACTGTGGCGGGATTTCATCTCATATCCGACGCCGACGTCTGCAAGCTCTGAGGCCGGCGCTGCGCGCGTCTGAACAGAATAATGCAAAAGGCAATGACCGGAAACAAGTAGATCGGGCAAAGGCATCAAAGAGAGCCGCCGGCGCTGAAAGGCGGTATGCCCCCCCGTTTGAATACATTCCGAAAGCCGCGCACCGAAACCCAAGTAGGCTGCGCCGGGCAGCCCGTTACAGCGTGGAGATTTTTGCTCCGTAAGGCCGGTTTTCCGGCGAACTGAGGTGGTACCGCGGTCAATCCGCCCTCATGGCTTGAGGGTCGGTTGACCGCGGTTTTATATTTTCAGAATCCATTTTGTGTACATAGAAAGGACGGAATAATCAAATGAGATTTTCTTTATCCTCCGTCATGGCGCTGTCTGACGCCGCCGTGATAACAATACCTCTCCTTTTGTTCTTTTTCGGTCTGATGGTGGCGGTAGGCATAGCCTG
>CASDVX010000117.1 GCA_949284545.1 uncultured Eubacteriales bacterium | reverse complement strand
CGGCGGCGCTGTTCGGGCATACCCACGAGCCTGCCTACAGGTACGAGGACGGCGTGTATCTTCTTAATCCGGGCACGGCGGGGGGACCGTCCGCATCCTGCGGGTTCCTTGACGTGAGGAGGGACGGACTGATTTTTTCGGTGCTGTCGCTCAAAGACAGAAGAATAGTTCTTTAAAATATCCGTGTACGTGGGTATATTTTCTTTCGGGGTGCTCACCCGTGGGAGAAAATTTGTTTCACCCGGAAGTACCCGTGTTGACTAAGCGGAGGAACGACTGTATAATTATAAAGATGCGTGGATAGGACTGACATGATACCGGATTCGAGAGGAAGGTATTGATGAAATACAGGTGGGATAAGAAATACAAGTATTGGGGTGTTACGGCGTTTCTGGTTATTGCAGCTGCGGTAACGTATACTGTACTTCTTTTTAATCTGGACGCAGTGGGAGCAGCGATAGCTACGCTGTTTCGAGTGGCCGGAGGAATAATATACGGCGTAGTGATAGCGTACCTCCTTTCGCCGGTGGTCAATTTCCTGGAAAGGAAATGTTTTGGGCGCCTGACCGCGAGGATATGGAAAAAGAACCCATCCAGAGGGCGCAGGGTGACCCGCGGCGTTTCCACGGCGCTGGCTTTGCTGTTTGGCGGCGCCATAGTGACGTCGCTGATGCTGTTGGTCATACCGAGACTTATCGAAAATCTGGGAATACTGCTTGGGAACATGTCGTCCTACCTCAACAGTGCACAGGGATGGATAGAAGATATATTTTCCGGGTACCCGGAGATAGAGGAAATAGTTTACAGGGTGATAAGCGAGATAGCCGGCAGTCTGCAGAACTGGTTCAACAACGAGCTGCTTCCCAATGTAAACTCAATAATGGGCGCGGTGTCCAGCGGCGTGGTCGCGGTGGTGACGGTGGTTGCAAACGTGTTTGTGGGAATAGTGGCGTCCATATACCTGCTCTACCATAAGGAAACCTTCATTGCGCAGACGAAAAGGATAGCGTACTCTCTCCTCCCCGTAAAATGGGGAGACGTGGTCATGAAATCGTTTTCCTACACGCATAAGAAGATAGGGAGCTTCATAAGCGGGCAGATAATAGACAGCATAATCGTCGGTATCATATGCTTTATAGGTATGCTGTTGCTTGGGATGCCGTATCCGTCGCTGATAGCTACGGTCATAGGAGTTACCAATATAATCCCGTTTTTCGGACCGTTCATAGGCGCGATACCCTGCGCGTTCATAATACTTCTCACGGACCCGCTCAAGGCACTGATTTTCCTGGTTTTCATACTTGTGATGCAACAGATAGACGGCAACATAATCTGCCCGAAAATACAGGGCAGCACTACGGGGATGTCCGGGTTCTGGGTGATTTTCTCCATAACCGTGGGAGGCGGCCTCTTCGGATTCATCGGGATGGTGCTGAGCGTACCCATATTTGCCGCGATCTATACGGGAATAACGGTTATCAATACCCGCCTGCTCAAGGCGAAGAACCTCCCCTGCGATACCAACTCCTACCGCGGCGAGGGAGCGGTGGATTTCCAGGCTCGCCAGCCTGATACGGAGAACGGAGAAAAAACTCCCGGACCCGAGGAGAGAGGAGACGCAGAGTCCTCGGGCGCCGTCGCCGAAGACGCGCAGGAGGAGCCCGTCCCGTCCGGCGAAAGAGACCCGGAGACGGAAAGCAACGAGGAAGCCGGGGAGGAATGAATCCTTCGTCCGCGAAAGAACAAACAAAGCTCCGGCGGGGCAGCCCCGCCGGAGCCCGCGGAGCCGGAAACGGCCGAATCTGGCGGAGCGGAAGAGACAACTGGAAAAGATTGATATTTTATCCTTGCATATGTAAATTTGCGTATGAAAAACGGAAATCCGGTCCGACCGTCTCCGATGAAGGGGACGGTCGGACCGGATTTTTCACAAAACGCCGAAAGGAACAAAAGGAACAAAAGACCGAAAGGAACAAAACGCAATACATTTATTTCAAAGCCGCGGCGCGGGGCCCGGTGCGCTGCCGGTGGAAAAGATACTGCTGGGCTATACCTGCGTACGGCAGGGCGAAGGAGGGCAGACCGTTAGGATAGCTTTCCCTCATTACCCGCTTCATGTGTACGTCAAGCGGAAAGGCGTCCAGCTTGCCGAACCCGAAAAGCAGGACGCAGTCCGCCACCTTCGGTCCGACCCCGCGCACCCGCATAAGCTCGCGCCGGCCGTACTCCGTTTCTTCCCTGTCTATGGCGTCAAGGTCTATGTCGCCGGAAGCCACCCGGGCGGCGGCGTCAAGTATATAGTCGTCCCTGTACCCGCAGCGGAGCGGGGCAAGATCGTGCTTCTGCAGCCCGGCCACCCTCTCTGCCGACGGGAAACAGTATCCCCCGCCGGCGGCGGGAGCGCCGAACATCGCGCAGAATTTATCTATCATCCCGCGTATGCGCGTTATATTGTTGTTGCTGGAAAAAATGAAGGAACCCAGGGCCTCCCAGGGATCCTGCCTTAATATGTGTATGCCCGGGGAAAACCTTATGGCGTCCGCAAGTCCGGGATCGCGGGACAGAATTCTCTTTATGCCGTCGTAATCCCTGTCCACGTCGAAATAGCGCAGATAGTAATCCGCGCTGCCGCCCACGCCCGGACCGGAAATGATAAGGTTTCCGTCGACGTCTGTCCTGACCCGTATGCGCCTGCCGCCAACCACGGCGGAAAACGCCCCGTCCTCGTCGGCATAAGACCAGCAGAAAGCCTGCCCGCAGTGGAGCGTGGCGCCCAGGTCCAGCCCGGAGCATCCGGGGACGGTTATAAGGTCGTTATCTGTTTTTACAACGGACAACATGCTTTTGTCAACTCCTCATATGCTTGAATTATATATGTTCTGCTGTTATAATCTAAGGGATTCAGTAAGACGAAATTGTAAAAAAATCTGTAACAGGGTGAGGAAAAGTGAAGGACGATATAACCACCATACCCATAAGCGATATATTTGAGGTCAGGGACGGGTGTCCCCTGTGCCGCCTCCGTGACATGCTGGAGGAGAGAACCGTGGATTTCATATTGGGCGGGGCGATGATGGAACCCGACGTGAGGATATCCACCAACAGGCAGGGCTTCTGCAGACTGCATTTTTCTCAGATGCTTGAAAGGAAAAACAAACTTGCGGTAGCTCTCATGCTGGAAAGCCATCTTGCCGAAATAGACGAAAAACTGCTTAAGCCGGGGACTTTTTTGACAAAAGGGCCGGCGGGGAAATTTCCTCTTGCGGCTGAGATAACGCAGGACTGCTTCATATGCGAGAGAGTGGAAAAAGGAATGGAACGTATGCTGGACGTCCTTGTGAACACGTGGGTCAAGGACGGGGATTTCAGGGAAATGTTTGAAAGCCAGCCCGTCATATGCCTGCCTCACTACTACGCCGCGTGCAGCGCGGCGAAAAACGCGCTTGGGAAGAAGGACTCGGAAAGATTCATAAATTCCGCTGCGTCGGTTGTGAAAAAAGGGCTTGACGAGCTGAGGAAGGACGTGTCCTGGTTCTGCCGCAAGCACGATTACAGAAACGCGTCCGCGGACTGGGCGGGAGCGAAGGACGCGCCGGAAAGGGCGGTAAGATTTCTGACATCGCGGTGAGCGGACAGCGGACGGAGCTACAGAGACGGGATGTGCCGTGACCAAGCCGAAAGGACTGAGCGTGTTGGAAAACAAGGACAGCGACCTCATGGGGATATACGTGCACGTGCCGTTTTGCGACGGAAAATGCCCCTACTGCGATTTTTACAGCCTGCGGGGAAGCGGCGCGGACATGGACAGATATGTGAGCGCCGTAAAGAGAAGCATGGCCGAATGGGGAGAACGCCTGGCGGGGAAAAAGGCGGATACCCTCTATTTCGGAGGAGGCACGCCCTCCGTTCTCGGAGGGAAACGGCTTTCGGAGCTTGCGAAGGCGGCGCTTGAATGTTTTGACTTTGCCGGCGGGAGCGAAGTGACTGCGGAAGTGAACCCCGGAGTGCATGAAGACGGTTTTTTCGGCATTATCGCCGAAGCCGGCTTTAACCGCATATCCGTTGGAATACAGTCCTTTTGCGAGGACGAGCTGAAGCTGCTGGGCAGAAGACATTCCGTCGGAGACGGGGTAAATACGGTGACTGCAGCGGTGGAAGCGGGGATAAAAAACGTTTCCGTGGACCTCATGATAAACCTGCCCGGACAAACTCTTGAAAAGATGGCCGAAAGCGTCCGCCGCGCCGCAGAGCTTAATCCGGCGCATATTTCTGTTTATATGCTCAAAAACGAGCCGGGGACGCCCTTCGGGAGCATACCTCCCATGGACGGGGACGAGGCCGCCGAGCAGTATGAGACAATGTGCGACATACTGGAGAGAAGCGGATTCGTGCAGTACGAAATATCGAATTTTGCACGCCCCGGTTTTGAGAGCAGGCATAATCTGAAATACTGGCGCTGCGGTGAATACCTGGGCATAGGACCGTCTGCCCACGGATTTATAAACGGGAGACGCTTTTTTTATCCCCGGGACATGGAAGCGTTTGAAAACGGCTGCGCGCCGGAGGATGAAGGCGAGGGAGGAACGGAAAGCGAAAAGATAATGACCGGCCTGCGTCTTTCCGAGGGCATACCGGCCGATTCTCCGGGGCTGTGCGGGAAAGAAGATAAATACATCGCCGCGGGGTTCATGAAGAAGGAAAACGGCAGACTGTCCTTCACAAGAAAAGGCTTTCTTGTAAGCAACTCCATACTTGCCGACCTTATCTGACGCCCGTCTTACCGGAAGAAGCCCGGCACACGAAGGCCCTGAGGCTAAGCCCGCCCGCGTGTCTGCCGAATTCGCAACGGCTCTCTCCCGGCCTGCCGCCCTTGCTTTCCGGCACACGGCGGGAGGCGGAACCTGTCAGACCCGTCCGCGCCGCCGTATCTGCCGCGAAGGCCTGTTTTTGTCCCCCGCGTTCCCGCCGCGGATCGTTTTGCGATTCACGCAGGCTTCGCCGTGCATCCCTTAAACGTTCGGTATGACGTTTCCCGTTCTGTACGGCACGGATTTGTGTAAGTCCGTGTCCATGCAAAGGAAGAAAACCGAAGGGCTCCGCTCTGCCGCGCAGAGCAGAGCCCTTTTCAAGTCTCCGCAAATCGGGAATCCGCCGCGGGGCAGAACCGACGCAAAACGGTATCCCATTATGAAACCGGGGGAAATGTCAGGACCGCTTTCTCTTGACCGCTGTCAGTATCACGGCCGCCGCGCCGATTACGGCTATCACCACGTCCGCGATTATCCAAGGCAGAGCGCTGTTTTTCTCCCCGGCGGGGGTCTGAGCCTGCTCCTGCTCCTGCTCCGCCTGGGCAATGGCGTCAAGTTCTCTCTGGGATACCGTGCGCTGATCGTCCGAAAGGACCTGAAGGTCATAGAGACTGTAGTTCCAGCCGAGAGCGGTGCCCTTACGGGTAAATGTGACCTTTACGTACCGTCCGCGCACGGAATCAAAGTAATGCTCGTCTATGGTTCCGCCCGAGGAGCCGGTTATCACCGCCGCGTCGGTCCAGTTCTCGTTGTCGTTTGACACCTGCACCTTGTAGTCTGACCCGAAAGCAAGATCCCACTGGAGCCTTACCCCGTGTATCTCCTTTTCGTCGCCCAGATCAACGGTAATCCAGCACTGGCCGTTCCCGTCGGCCTCCGTGGGGCTCCAGTTGGAATTGTGGTCCTCGTCATTGACGTTGGTCACGGGAGAAAGCTCGCTGAGCTCCGTGGAGGCGGTCACCGGCCTGTAAAGCGCCACGTTGTAGTCGCCGGGCGTAAGGGAAGCGTCCATGGATTTATCGCCGCCGGAGATTTCCGCTGAGCCGGTAAATTTCTCATACCCGTCGGCGCGTATGGTTATGTTATAGCTTCCGTCGGGGCCGTAGCACAACGCCTTCCCGTCCTCGTCGGCAACAGCGCTGTAGGTATACGGATTTGCACCTGTGACCTGACGGTCAAACTCAACTACCGCTCCGGGGGTGGTATTCACGGTAAGGGTGTTGAGGCCCATGCCGAATATGCAGCGGTAAAATTCCATTGCAAGGGTATAATATCCCATAGGAGTGTAATGCACGCCGTCATTGTACAGATAATACCTGTCTTTTGAGAAAGAATATATGTCCACCACTCCGTCTATGGTGTCCATGGAGTCAAAAAGCTTCATCTGGTGAGACACTATCCGTGTGTTCACGCGTACCGCGGTATCGCTGTCCGGGCGGGCAACATACGGGGAGGTGGCAACTATCACATAGGGATGAGAATCAAGAGACTTGTACGAATCGACCAGAGCCGCATAGTCGCTGTCAAAATATTCGTCGAAGCGCTTGTACGCATACGCCGCGCTGTCGTTGGTCCCCAGCATTATGATGACCACGTCAGGCTGGAACTCAAGGCTCAGCGGATACTGGTCGGTGCGTGTGTAGGCGTTTGAAATATTATCCGAAAACATCAGGGTAGCGCCGCTCACGCCGAAATTACGCACGTCGAACCCGTCACCGAGAAGATCCTGCAGATATGACGGATACGCCGGATACAGGCGGTTGTCCGACCCTTGGGTTATGGAGTCTCCCACACAGGCCACACGTACGACTCTGTCCGTGGGCAGGTCAAGACTGAAAGAGGTTTTTGAGGACACAAAGTACTCTTCGTCCCCGGAAGCCTGCGAAGCGGCATGGACGGGCAGGGAGCACGTCAACACGGCAGCCGCCGTGAGCGCCGCGAGGAAACCAGATAATTTACGCATTTTCACCGTCTCCCTTCTTGTTGCCGTTCCTGCCGGTGACCAGCAGGGTTATAACAAATGCCGCAACAGCCACGACCGCGATCGCGGCGGTTATGTATGGATGTATTCCCGCTCCTGAGTCCGACCCGCCCTCGGGGGAAACAGCCTCCTCGGGAGCCGGCTCAACGATGATATCCTCATCCGTGACCGAGAGATCCACGCTCACGGGCGTCCCGCTGACGGTGCCGGTGAGGGAGACGGTCTGGACGTTCCATGCGGAATCGTACACCGTCAGATCGGCGGACGTGTCGCCCACGGTGAGAGTCACCGTGGAACCGCCGAAATCTATAATGGAACTTGTGGGCGCGTTGCTGCCGATGGGGGCAAACTGAGCGGCCTGCCCGTCGCCGGTATTGTCCCAGGCGTCGGGTATGTCGTTGGATATAAGATATTTATACGCCCAGAGGTTCATGGCGCCCAGTGCGTGGCCGTTCTGGGAAAACGTCGCCTCGTACGTGCCGTCACCGTTGTCGGAAAGCTCCCACGACGCGTAGTAGTAATCGTTGCCCATGCCGCCCACGGAGTTGCGGAAGGAGATCGGCACCGAGTTGAAAAGACGCATGGTCTTGCGGTTGTAGTCGTTTATATCAGCAAAGGAGTAAGCCATCTTTATACGTGCGATGCCGGTGTTTTCCCCTTCAAAGGACACAGTGTACACACCGCTGGTCTGCGTCAGCTCATCCACCTTGGACTGAAGGTGAGAGGCTATCTTTTCCGCATCCTTCACGTACGTTCCGGTGTTGTCCCCGTTTCCCAGGTTAAGGTTCACCGTGGACACGACGGTCCCGCTGCCGGACGCGTCGGCAAAGGAGATGGCCTTTGTCTCGGTACCGGGAGTACACGATGAAAGGGAAAGGGCCACGAGGCAGGAGCACGCCAGAATCGCCGCTCCCTTCGTCAGCTTTTTTCTCATGTGGAACAGATCCTTTCATAATGGTCTGAAAATAATTATACACGCACTTCGGCGAAAACGCAACAAAAAAATCAAACGTTGTACAAAAAAACATTAAAAAAAGCCAAAATCAATCTTGGGACGCGGTGCCGGTATACACGGCAAAAACGGTACTGTCAAACCCCCTCATGCATGTAAAAGCGCCATGACATGAAAAAAGACGGTTCCCCCTTGAAAAAAAGCGAAAATGGGTTATAATTACATAAAGACCTCACGGACGGACAAGAATCGTCCGGGGGCGGCAACCCGGCGGCACCGTTTGCGGCGTTTTCCGGGATATACAAGGAAAGGGACTTGCTTTAAATACGCAAGGGTGAAAAAATGAGCGAATGCAGTCATAATTGTGAGACCTGCGGCGAAAACTGCGCCGAACGTCAGCAGGAGAGCCTTATAAAGAGCCCCCACGCCATGAGCAATATCGGCAAGGTGTACGGAGTGGTCAGCGGCAAGGGCGGAGTGGGCAAATCCATGGTGACGAGCCAGCTTGCGGTGACGATGAACCGCCGCGGCTATTCCGTCGCCGTGCTGGACGCGGACGTGACCGGGCCGAGCATACCCAAGGCCTTCGGGATAAAGGGAAGAGCCGAGGGGAGCGACGACGGGATATTCCCGGTTGTGACAAAAACGGGCATACGTGTGATGTCGGTAAACCTTCTGCTTGAACACGAGACGGATCCCGTGGTTTGGCGCGGACCGGTCATATCCGGAGTGGTAAGCCAATTCTGGACGGACGTTATCTGGGGAGACGTGGACTACATGTTCGTGGATATGCCGCCGGGAACGGGAGACGTACCGCTGACGGTGTTCCAGTCCATCCCGCTGGACGGGATAATCATAGTCGCTTCCCCTCAGGAGCTCGTGTCCATGGTGGTGGAAAAGGCCGTAAAGATGGCGGGCATGATGAACATTCCCATAGTGGGTCTGGTGGAAAATATGAGCTACCTGACCTGCCCCGACTGCGGCAGAAAAATAGACGTTTTCGGGTCCGGCAAGTGCGAGGCGGCGGCCGCCGAGATGGGTATCCCGCTGCTTGCAAAGCTGCCTCTTGACCCGTCGCTTGCCAAAAACTGCGACGACGGTCTGGTGGAGCTTTTCGAATGCCCCGAGATAGAGCCCGCGGCGGACGCGATGGAGAAATTTTCAAAAAAGTGACGGTCTCCCCGGCGCATGTTGACACGTGGTGAAAGGAAGGACATTTATGCGTTACTGCCCAAACTGCAAAAGAGATTTTGAAGACGACGTCGCCGTCTGCGCATGGTGCGAGGTCGAGCTGGTGGACGACCCGGACGCAGCGCGTGCGGAGGAGAGGGACGAGGACGCGGACAAGGGCGGAGACGCCGCCCTCAAAATAGCGGAGGGCACACCTACCGCTACCGTGTACACGGCGTTTGATCCGATACAGGCGGCGGAGATAGAGAGCGCGCTCAGAGAGGCAGGTATTCCCGTGCTGGTGTGCCCCGCGAAGGCAAAGAGCGACGAAGGGTCGGATATCGCGGAGGAAAGGGCTGAGGAAGCACCCGCGTCAGAAGAGGAAACGGAGGAAACGGATGTCCCCGGAGAAGAGCCGGGGTCCTCTGAGGAATGTACGGAGAAAGCCCCGTCGGAAGCGGTCTCGCATACCGTTTCCGACGAAGCAGAGGCCGGAACTTCCGGCAAAAGCGGGATCAAGGGCTTTTTCGGCAGGCTTTTCGGACGCAGGGGCAAAGAGAAGGAAGACGACCGGGCCGCAGCGGAAGAGACATACGTATTTCCCAGAAGACATTCCGTCATCATGCTTGACATAATTGTTCCCGCGGACATGGAGGAAAAAGCAGCCGCGGAGGTTAACTCACTGCTGGGGATATACTCTGAGAAAGAGATACGCTCTGACTATACGGAGGAGGAGCTGGAGGAAACGTTCGAGGATGACGGAAGCGGCGAAGACGGGGAGTATGCCTCTGAGGAAGATATCGGGGAAGATCTTTCGTGAAGGGACTGAGACCGCGGCGCGCGTGCCAAACAGCGGCGCCTGACGGCAGCGCTTTCGTCGGCACGTTCCGCAAAGCGCCGTGCAGTGCGTATACCTGCGGCTGCGCAGGCTATCATAAACAAGAATGATTCCGCCGTAAGCGGGCACGGCCGCATTGGCTGCGGACGGCGCCGCCGGCGGGGAAAGCAGGGAGGCTGAAGCCATGAACTCACAAAGAATAAGAGCGGCTGCGCGGGGACTTCTCCGGGGGAGATTTTCGGCGGCGCTTGCGGTCACGCTCATCATATGGGCGCTTTTCGCTCTGGCGATAATTGTTTTTGACAGCGCTCTTTTCCTCACCGGGGTGGCGGACTACGAAACCGGTATGACAGACGTGGTGGATTTTTCATACAGCGGCCTGTCCATAGCGTTGTTTATACTGACCGTGGCGGTAGCGTGGCTTTTTCTCGCCATGCCGCTGAGACTGGGCTCCGCGAGATGGTTCTTTGCCCTGGCGGATATGGGATATCCGTCGGTAGACTGCCTGTTTTACGCATTCGGTAAGGGACAGTACAAAAGGGCGCTTGCCTTCAACGCGAGGATGTTCCTGATGAAATTCCTGTGGAGACTGCTGTGCTGCGCTCCGGGGATACTCGTTAGCGGAGCGGGCGCGGTATTAGGCAGAGGGGATATGGCTCTGATGGTCTACGATTTGGGCGTGATGCTTTTCACCTTCGGGTTGGTTTTGTCCGGCTTCATATGCCAGAGGTACTTTCTCGCAAGGTATATATTCACCTCCTCATCTGAGGTAACGGGGAAAGAGGCCCTGCACATTTCCGTGGAAATGATGAAAGGAAGAAAGGCGTCTCTCACGGCGTTGGTATTCGGTTTTACGGGATGGTTTCTTCTCACCGTCCCCACCGTGGGGATAAGTCTTATATACGTGATGCCGTATTACAGCGCGTCTCTGGGCATATTCGCCAAAGGCGCGGTTGACACCAGCCTTGCCGAGAAGAGATACGCAGAGAGCGAAGCGGCGAATACAGCGTCTGCCGCGGACGCACCGATCTGAGCCTTTCTCAGTGAAAACTCATAACAAGGAAACGCCGAAGGTTACTGAGCCTCCGGCGTTTTTCTTTTGCGTTTTGGAATATTTTTTGTTCTCCCCATAAGTAATTTTGACAGAACGGATACCGCAACAGGCACAGGGCATCAGCGGCCACGCGCCCGACTGTCACCGCAACCGTCACTCAACGGACCTGCCCCCGCACACCGTCACTCAACCGCCCAGCCGGACGCTTTTCACTCCCGCCGCCCGTCTGTACATTCCTGCCTGCCCCGTTGTTTCATCGGTTAAACCCAGCGCCACGCGCCCCGCCGTCCCGGCTCAATCCGGCCCTGCGCGCTTCCTGTCGCACGTTATCTTCTCTGTCTCCGCCGCCGCTTTGCCCATTCCCGCCGCGACGCACCCCGCTGCACACTCGCACCGCGCCCGCCTGCGCGCCGTCACGCCACAGCGGCGGCCGTCGCGCACCCGAGTACCCCGCCGCCCGTTCCCGTTTCCGCACTCGAGGAGTATCGGATAAAAATATTGTTGCTTTATGCTCCGCTGATGTGGTATCCTAAATCACAGACTCAGTCAGTGGAGGGATGACCGTGGAATTGACCGAAAAACGCACCGGAGGAAGAACGGTGTTTGAAGGAAGAGTTATCCGCGTGGAGGAGGACGAGGTTCTCCTTCCGGACGGGAAAAGCGCCTCACGTGAAGTGGTGCGCCATAACGGCGGGGTGTGCGTCGCGCCGCTGACAGACTCGGGAGAGCTGATATTAGTAAGGCAGTACAGATACCCGTACGGGGAGATAACGCTGGAGCTGCCCGCCGGGAAGCTGGAAAAAGGAGAAGATCCGCTTTCTGCGGCAAAACGCGAGCTGAGCGAGGAAACGGGCGCAGAGGGAAAGCTCACGCCTCTCGGTGAAATGTATCCCACCCCAGGCTACAGCGACGAGATAATACGGCTTTACGCTGCCACGGAGCTTTCCTTCGGGAAAATGCACACGGACGATGACGAATTCATTGAAACCGTGAAACTCTCCCTGAAGGAAGCTGAGGAAATGGTGCTTGACGGGAGAATAAAGGACGGAAAGACCCAGGTGCTTGTGCTGAAAACCGTCCTTCTCACGGAGCGTGGGCTTCTGTGAAAAGGGAGGAGCTGGGCGGCGGCTTTTTCGTATACACGGAAGGGGA
This sequence comes from uncultured Eubacteriales bacterium, assembly GCA_949284545.1. Lineage (GTDB taxonomy): Bacteria > Bacillota > Clostridia > Oscillospirales > CAJFTT01 > CASDVX01. The sequence continues at coordinate 1,755 of CASDVX010000117.1, read as the reverse complement.
CGACACCTTTTCCGGCGACTCGCTGCTGCTGGCGGATTTTGCACGTGTAAGGCCGGGGTCGAGAGCGCTGGACCTTTGCACCGGGTGCGGTATAATAGCGTTTCTGCTGCGCAGGAACGGTGCGGGAAAAGTGACTGCGGCGGATATAAGCGAAGCGCCGCTGAAGCTTCTTGCCGCTGCGGCGGCTGAATCCGGAGCGGACGTGGACATTCTCAAGGCGGACGCGGGAGGACTGACCCCGGAGGATATCCGGGATTTCCCTAAAAACGGTTTTCCGCTTATAACGGCGAACCCGCCGTATTTCAAAGAAGGGCGCAGCCCGGTGAGAAGAAGGAACGAGATAAGAAGCGAGCTGACACTGTCCCCGGAGAGGCTTTTTTCAGCCGCGGCGCGGCTGCTTTCTCAGGACGGAGAATTCTGTTTCTGCCACCTGGAATCAAGACGGGACGAGCTCTCGGAAAAGCTCGAGTCGTCCGGGCTGTATGTGAGACGGCTGAGAAAAGTGCGCCACTCACCGGAGAGGGAGCCGTATCTCTTCATGGCCGCCTGCGGGCTCTCAGAGCCCGCATCTGTGGAAACCGACGAGGTGACGGTCCGCGGCACGGACGGGGGATACAGCGGGTATTACGCCGCACTGACCGGGTTCGGAGACTGATGCACGGGTTGTTCGGGCCGCACGGGAAAGGAATGTTGAAAGTTGGAAAACACCGGAGAGCTTTTTATAGTGGGGACACCCATAGGCAACATGGGCGACCTGTCCCCCCGAGCGGCGGAGACGCTTGAAAAGGCGGATTTCATAGCCGCGGAGGACACGCGTGTCACGGGTAAGCTCCTGTCGGCAATAGGCGTAAAAAAGCCCATGATAAGCTATTTTGAGCACAACAAAGCGGAACGCGGCAGGCTTATCCTTCAGAAATTGGAGTCCGGTCAAAAGGTGGCGCTGGTGACGGACGCCGGAATGCCGGCTATTTCCGACCCGGGCGAGGACCTTGTGGCGCTGTGCGTGGAGCACGGGATCCGGGTGACCGCGGTGCCCGGCCCTACGGCGGCGCTTTCGGCTCTGGCCATGAGCGGGCTGCCCACTCAGCGGTTCTGCTTCGAGGGATTTCTCACGGTGAGCAAAAACGGCAGGCGGGAGAGGCTGGAATCACTCAAGGATGAAAAAAGGACAATGATATTTTACGAGGCTCCTCATAAGCTTATCGCCACGCTGAGAGATATGTACGCAGCGTTCGGCGACCGGAGGATAACGCTGTGCAGAGAGATGACCAAGATCCACGAGGAAAACATATACACCACTCTTGAAAAGGCCGCGGGGCTTTATTCCGAGGCGGAGCCGCCGAGAGGGGAATTCGTGCTGGTCATAGAGGGCGCGCCGGAAAAGGCAGGAGAGGAAGATGAGGAAGACAGATTCATAAAGGCGGAGAAGCGCGCCGGGGAGCTGATAAACGCGGGCGCGTCCGTTTCGGAAGCGGTCAGAACGGTCTGCCGCGAGTTTTCCGTGAAAAGGAACGCGTTGTATTCCCGCCTGATAAAAAGGGAATGACAGGCATAAGAACACGTGATAAAAACGGGCTGAATAAAAAGGCGGCGCTTATAGCGCCGCCTTTCGGCTTAGTGCTTTAGCGATAGAACGGCGGAGCAAAGCGAGGACGTTCAACAACCGCCCGCTATGCGGGTGGGATTAGAGCTTAAGCAAAGGACATCCTTTCTGGTATCATGGTGATTGTTCAAGCCACCCAAAAGAAAACAGAA
>CASDVX010000116.1 GCA_949284545.1 uncultured Eubacteriales bacterium | reverse complement strand
ACTCCCCTTTCGTACTCTCCCGCGGCGACTTTTTCACATACCGTCTTCGCCATGTCCGGATAATCGCATTTTTCCCCTTCTTCAACGCCGAAATCCGCGCATTCGTGTCCTTCCGACCGCATGAATTCCAACAAAACCTTTTTGAGCCCGACGGCTGCGTGGTCACATCCCACCGCGATTTTCATTTTATCTCCTCCCCGTTTTTTGTGTGCCTTACAAGTCTTCCCGGCCGGCACTGTTACGCTTTTTTACTCTTGCCGAATTCCCTTTCCGCCTGCGGCACCCTTAAATATGTCGGGCGGAACATCTCCGGCCGCGCGAGCGCTCCCTCCCCGGCCCGGAGCACCGCCCTGATTACCCCGGACGCCCGCTGGTATACTTTCTCCCCTTCCGGAATGCGGTATCCCGCCGATTCCGGCGGCGAGGTCAGCGCGAAAAACGCGCGGGCACCGTCGCCCATAAGGATCACCGGTGTCCTTGTAGCCGCGATGCGGTGGGCTATATCTTCCCATGCCTCGGCTGCGTCGTCCGTAAGCCGGGTCAGTCCGCCGCAGCCACGGTAAAACAGCGCGTTGTAAAACTGCCCCCTCCTCGCGTCCATGAGACAGCATATGTTCCCGTCCCCGAACTCCTCCGGGGCCGACATTGCTATCGTTTCGAGAGTGGATACTCCCGCGCACATGCCGCCGGCAGCCGACGCCATGCCTTTCACTGCAGCCACGCCTATGCGCACCCCCGTGAAGGAACCCGGACCGCAGGAGCAGGCGAAAACCTCCGTACCGGAAGCCGACGCGCCCGCACGGCGCAGCACCCTGTCCACCATCGGCATGAGAGTACAGCTGTGGTTGAGCCCCGTGTCCGCGAATTCCTCAATGATATCGGTCCCGTCAAAGTAGGCGGCGGAGCACGTGACCGCAGAAGTCTCAACCGCAAGTATTTTCATCTTGTCAGTCACCCCCGCGCTCCGCGTCTTTTTCGCCGGCGGAAAAGATTTTTATCACCCGTTCGTTTTCCGTCTTACCGTTCTCCATGAGTATCCTTACAGCGCTGTCGGGAAGCTCATCCCGTATGTTCTCGCTCCATTCGACTATCACGTTCCCGTCCGTCTTGAGGTACTCGTAATAGCCTGTGGATTCAAGATCCTCCGCTCCGGAGATTCGGTACATATCGAAATGGTATATCTTGCGTCTCCCGCTGTATTCGTTGACTATGGAAAATGTGGGGCTGGATACCGGGTCGGCACTTCCCAGTCCCCTGCATATACCTCTCGTGAGGGCGGTTTTCCCCGCGCCCATTTCACCGAAAAGCGCCACGGCCTCCCCCGGTCCGAGCCTGCTGCCGATAGCTTCGCCGGCCGCCTCGGTCTGTTTCTCCGAGTGGGATACTATTTCCAGCATTTTTCCGCCTCCCGCGAATCTCCGGCGGGACACGCCGCGCGTGTCTGCCGCCGGCAGACGGCAATTTTTTGTATTGTAGCATAAATCCCTTCTGCGGTCAAAGATTTTTTGTTGAAATCGCGGGGGATTTGTTATATAATCAGGCGTATGGACCGCACCTCCGCAGGTCGTCTGCCGTCAGGCAGCCCGCGGTGCGCGCGGCTCTCGTATCGGTTCTTACGGTTTTGCGAAAAAAGGCGGCTCGGGAGGTGTTGCGGTTGACAGAGCGGTCAAGATTGTTCCGGCTTTGGCTGAGAGACGCCCGCCGGGCTTTTGTTACGTACGTATCCGGTCTTGACAAACTGCTTATCGCGGTTGCGGCCGCATGCAGCATTTACGGGTGCATCCTGATAGACAGCGCAATAGCCGGCCAAACCGGGGCATCCCGCACGCTCACCGTTCAGATAGCCGCCATAGCCGTCGGCGTCGTCCTCATGTTTGTGCTTGCCGCGGTGGACTACGGGCTTTACCGCTATTTCTGGCCGGCCGTGGCCGTTGTGTGCGCGGCCCTGCTGCTTCTCACCCTCGCCTTCGGAACGGGCCGTGCCGGAGCAGACGACGCCGCGTGGATACGGCTCGGGCCTATATCCATACAGCCTTCTGAATTTGTCAAGCCCGGCTTTGCAATTACTTTTTCATGCCACTGCGCCGCCATGAGAGAGAAGGTGTCCTCTCTGCCGTCGGTGGTGCTGCTTTGCCTCCACGGAGCTATCCCGGTAGGGCTTGTCGCCCTTCAGGACGATTTGGGGTCGGCCGTCATATTTCTTCTTCTGTTTGTGGCAATGATGTACATTGCCGGTATCAAGGCGAGGTATTTTGCCGCCGCGGGCATAGCGTCGGCCGTAGCTGTTCCTCTGGTCTGGTTTTTTGTGCTCAATGATTTTCACCGGGAGCGTATCCTCATCGCCTTCACCCCCGAGGCCGATCCGCTGGGCATGGGGTATCAGCAGTACTACGGGAGAATGGCCATAGGGTCCGGGCAGCTTACGGGCCTCGGGCTGAAAAACGGAATACAGACTCAGTCCGGCTTTATAAGCGAGGCCCAGAACGACTATATTTTCGCCGTGGCCGGCGAAGAGCTCGGGTTCCTCGGAGCCGCCCTCATCATACTGCTCCTGTGCGTGCTCATAATCAGGATAATGATGATCGGCTTTGCCTCTAAAAACATGCAGGGACGCGTACTCTGCGCCGGCGTGGCAGCCATGTTTGCCTTTCAGATGATAGTGAATATAGGCATGTGCCTGTGTCTCCTCCCGGTGATAGGCGTAACGCTCCCGTTTTTTTCTTCCGGCGGCTCGTCGATGGTCACCTGCTGGGCAGCCGTGGGGCTTGTGGAAAGTGTGAGGCTGCATTCAAGGCCCATAAAGCTCCAATCCGGAGGCATGGTTATCCCGCCCGATTGATTTTTTCCCCTGTTTCGCCGTCGGTTGCACGGCGGATTCCCGGACTGCTCGAATTGAGGAAAGGATTGATTTTTCCGTGAAATACGTCATTCTTCTCTGCGACGGCATGGCCGATCGTCCCACGGCTCTGCCGGGCGGCAAAACTCCCATGGAAGCCGCGTACAAACCGTGCATGGACGCACTTGCGTCCCGGTCCCGCGTGGGGCTTGTCAAAACGGTGGACGACGGTCTCAGCCCCGGCAGCGACGTGGCCAACCTTTCGGTAATGGGATACGACCCCCTCAGGTGCTATACGGGCAGGTCTCCTCTTGAGGCGGCAAGCATAGGCGTGGAGATGAATGAAAACGACCTTACTTTCCGCTGTAATCTCGTCACGCTTTCAGACGCCGTAAACTACAGTGACTGCATTATGGAGGATTACTGCGCGGGCGACATTTCCACCGAGGAAGCCTCGCTCCTCATCAAAGCGGTGGATGATGCTCTGGGGAACGAAGCCATGAGGTTCTATCCCGGAGTGAGTTACCGCCACTGCTTGCTTGTCAGGGACGGGGCCGGGCTTATGGGCGAACTTTCCGGCTTCACGCCGCCTCACGACATATCCGGAAAGGTTATCGGTCCATACCTTCCGTCCACCGGCAAGGGGCTGGAATTTCTCAGCATCATGGAAAAGAGCCGCGAGATCCTGTCCTCCCACCCGGTGAACGCCGACCGCGTCGCGCGGGGAAAGCACCCGGCAAATTCAGTGTGGCTGTGGGGCTGCGGCCGCAAGCCGGCCCTTGACGACTTTTACGGGCTTTACGGCGTGAAAGCCGCGGTGGTATCGGCGGTTGACCTGATAAAGGGTATCGGCATACTTGCGGGCATGAAGGTCTGCAGCGTAGAGGGCGCCACCGGGTATGTGGACACCAATTTCGAAGGCAAGGCCGAAGCAGCCGTCTCCGCCCTGAAGAACGGGTACGACCTGGTATATATCCACGTTGAGGCCCCCGACGAATGCGGGCATCGCGGTGAAGCGGAAAACAAGGTGCGCGCCATAGAGCTGATAGATGAAAAGATACTTGCTCCGGTGAAGAAAGCTCTTGACGAAATGGGAGAATACAGCATAATGATCCTCCCCGACCATCCCACTCCGCTGGACGTAAGGACCCATACAGGGGATCCTGTCCCGTACATGATATACAGGAGCGGGCGGTGCGAAAAAGGAGTTTCGTCTTTCACCGAGAACAACGCCGCCGGCGGAGACTTTGTGGACAGAGGCTGCAGGCTCATGGATATCTTCCTCGGCAGGAACGGGGCTTCCGTCCCGGCGAGGTGACCTGCCGTCTTCCCCCGCGCGCTTCCGGCAGCAGCGCGCGCGGGCGCCGCACCCGCTGCTGCCGGAGAAACGGATGGATATATGCTTGAAAATGATTCCGCGTCTCTCAGGACTGACTTCGTGGCAGGAAGAAATCCCGTGACCGAGGCGCTCAGATCCGGCAGGGCGGCCGATTCGCTCCTCGTTGCCGAGGGTTCTTCGGTGCCGGGAAACATAATTGCTCTCGCCAGAAAAAGAGGGGTGACGGTGAAAGAAGTGTCGCCTCACAAGCTGGACAGGCTCTGCAACGGGCAGGTCCATCAGGGGGTCGTTCTCATGTGCGCGGCCAAACGTTACTCGTCTCTCGACGAGGTCTTCGGGCTTGCCTCCCGGAGGAACGAACCGCCGTTCATACTTATGTGCGACGGGATCACCGACCCCCACAACCTCGGCGCCCTCATACGCTCCGCCGAAGCCTGCGGAGTGCACGGCGTAATCATACCCGAGCGGAACGGCGCGGGGCTTACGGCCACCGTGGCCAAGTCCTCCGCCGGAGCCTTGGAGTATATGCATATCGTCAAGGTGAAAAACCTTGCTTCTACGGCCGACGAGCTTAAAAAGCGGGGAATGTGGCTTTACTGCGCCGACATGGACGGGGCGGACATAAGGAGCGTCGATTTCTCCGGCCCGGCTGCGGTCGTCGTGGGCGGCGAGGGCAGCGGGGTCAGCAGGCTTGTAAAGGAAAAATGCGATTTTACGGTGTCCATACCAATGCGGGGGAAAATCAATTCCCTTAACGCATCTGTTGCGGGCGCGATAATGATGTACGAGGTCTCACGGGGCAGGCGCGACGTTTGAGGCGACGAAACGGCAACGGGTTATAGAGAAAGGGTGTTTTCCGAAATGAAGGACGAATTCAAAAACGACGCGGACTTTTCCTCCCTGGACGAGATTCTCAGCGAGATAGACAGTCTTATGAAAAACCGCACTGTGGTCTCGGAAGACGAGCTTGTTTCCTCCTCCGAGCCTTCGCGCAAAGGCCATCGTTTCTCCGACGGCGACGAGTCCGCCGACGCTCGGGAACAGGCCGAACACCGCGCTGACACAGAAACGCAGGACAGCGCGTCGGGTGCGGGATCCTCTGATTACGCATCCGACGCGGAATCAGGCGTGAACGCCGAGGAAACGGATACGGGAGAGGTCGACAGCATCGACCGAGAACCCGTAAGCGGCGAGGTCCGCGGCGGCGCATCTGCGGACGGAGAGGCCGAAGAGGTTTTCACCCGCACGGCTTCAAAATTCAGGTACATACCGGCCGGACAGTCTGCCGAAGGCGTCCGTCCGTCCGAGTGCAGCGTGTCAGCCGTTGCTCTGGGGGATTCGTCCGAGGCCGGAGAAAGCGTTTCCGTAAGTGAGGGAAAGGGCAGGCAAGGCGCTGCGTCTGACGGTTCCTCAAACGAATTTTACGGGACAGGTTTTGACCTGGACAGTCTTTTTACCGAGAAGGAGAACAACGCCGAGGCAGCGTGCGTCCCGTCCGGCGGGACTGCCCCTGAGGCGGGCGAAAGCGGGGGACACGAACTGTTTTTTTCCCTTGGAAGCCGTCCTTCCTCCCGCCAACGCGGATTTGCCACCGACGAATATGAACCGGAGGAATACGGTCTGTCGGACGACAGGGACCTGTCTTTTCTGTCCAAGGGCATACGGCAGATACGCAGAGTCAAGCCTTCAGACGCGGAGGATGCAGAAACGTCCGATGCGGAGCTTGAATATACCTCGTCCTCCAACAGGGAAGATGTAGCCCGCGTCCTGCAGCGTTCCGCGCGCTTTGACCGGATTCGCGCCTGGTTCACTCTGCCGTTTGCTCTTTTACTGGTTTACATGGGGCTGAGCGACGTTCTGCCTTTGCCCATGCTTCATATGTCGCCGCTCGTTTTCTGTCTTACAGGACTCGGATTCCTTGCGGTCACGACCGGGATAAACTGCGTTCCTCTCGCCCGCGCCGTCAGGGATATTTTCACTGCAAAGGCAAACCCCGACTGCGCTCTTCCGTTGGCGGGGTTAGCTTCGTTTGCTCTTCTTATCACCGACGCCGTCGCGCCGTCTGACGTCGGTCATCTCCCGCTTTTTGCCGCGTCTTTTGCCCTCGCAGTGTTTTTCTCGGACATATGGCGCGCGATGAAAACATCCGCCGTACTGCGCACATTCACGGTTGTAGGTTCGAACAGGCAGAAATCAGTTCTCGCGCCGATTGACGACGAGCGTCTCAGCCGCGATATAATGGGCCATATCATGTCCGGCGGGAGTACGGTTTTCAAGCCCGTGCGTACGGACTTCACCACGAACTTCATAAAAAACTCCTTCGCGCCGGACATCGGCTCCCACACTTCCCTGGTGCTTGCGTTCATATCTGTTCCGCTTGCCGCGGCGGCCGCTCTGCTTTCGCTCTATGTGGGAGGAAGCGCCGTGTCCGAGGCCGTATGCGCGGCATGCTGCGTGTTCATGGCTTTCTGCACCATGTGTTCCGGCATGGTCTGGGCCCTTCCATACTCCCGGGCCTCAAAGAAAACCGTGTCGGTCTCCTCTGCAGTAGTCGGCTATTCAGCCGCGGCCGGCATGAATTCAGTGGGGGCGGTGGTAATCGACTCGAATTACCTATTCCCCAAAGGTTCCATATCCCTTGACGCCATGCGCACCTTCGGGTCACTGCGTATCGACGACGCCATCATTGACGCCGCCAGCGTGGTGTGCGCCGCGGGCGGCGCCCTGTCCAGGCTGTTTTTGGGAGTTATCGACAACGACCGCCGTCTTCTCAGACATGTGGACTCGCTTCTTTATGAGGACGGTATGGGCCTCTCGGCATGGGTAAACGACAGGCGCGTACTTGTCGGCACCGCGGCGCTTCTGAGAGGGCACGGGGTATCTGTGCCGTCCAGGGACTATGAGACAAGGTGCGCGGGAAACGGACAGGATCTTGTGTACGTATCCGTGGGCGGGCAGCTTACGGCAATGTTCGTGGTCACATATCATCCACGTCAGGAGATTTACGATGTGCTGTTTGAGCTGAGGAAAGCCGGTATCGGTCTTGTGGTCATAAACCGGGACTGCAACATAACGCCGCAGAAAATATGCAATCTTTTTGATTTCCCGACAAAACTCATAAACATAATGGTGCCTTCCAACGAGCATCTTTTGGGTAACAGCATGGAGAAAGAACGTCCCGCGGAAATAATTTATTCCAAGGGGCTGATAGGCATTGGCAGGGTGGTCATCTCCTCCCTGCGTCTGGCAGCAGCGGTGTCTCTGTCCAACATAGTCCATGTAGGCGGTATCCTGCTTACCGCCGGGCTTGTGATTTTCCTTTCTGTGCTGGGTTTTGCGAGCCAATTTACTCTTCCGGAGCTCCTTATCTGTCAAGGGGTCTGGGGACTGGTTACCCTTGCCGCGGCGCGGCTGCGCAAGGCGTGAGCCTGAGCCTGCCTTTCACTCCCGTACGTCGCGGAAACCCGGACGGATATAACGTCTCCAATTTTTCCGATGTTTGCTATTGACAAGACCTGCCGCCGGTAGTATAATGACCGGGACAGGTCTCGGAGGTGTAGCTCAGCTGGTCAGAGCGCCTGCTTCACACGCAGGAGGTCCACGGTTCGAGTCCGTGTGTGTCCACCAAGCCGCCGCAAGCCGCGTATCGCTTGCGGCGGCTTTTAAAATGATACTGGCATTTCTCGGAGCCGGGTTTCCGTTGAAGGGAAATGCGGG
>CASDVX010000115.1 GCA_949284545.1 uncultured Eubacteriales bacterium | reverse complement strand
GTTGTGCGGCTCCGCCTGAATGATGCTTTAGCATGCCTCAGTATCATGTAAAACGTCACAGACACGGCTGCACCGTCATAAAATGAGATAAGATTTAAACCGGAGGTTTCATGTTTTTATGTGTTGCAACAGCGATAAAAGGTTTTGCACAAACTGCTGCAGGCCATGCTGCCCGGTGTGTCCGGCCATCGGCCCTACCGGTCCCACGGGCGCAACAGGCCCCACAGGTGCCACCGGCGCGACGGGGGCAACGGGAGATACCGGGCCGCAGGGCGTGCAGGGAGTTCAGGGATTGCAGGGAGAGCCCGGCGCAGCCGGGGCGCCGGGACCTACGGGCGCAACAGGCCCCACCGGGCCCACGGGTACCGTTGAACCGGACCCATACAATCTGTATGTGGAATCCGATGCGGCACCGGGAGGCGACGGCAGCCGCGAGGCTCCGTTTGCCAATATTGAACAGGCTTTGGCCGCGGCGCTGCCGGACGGGGTCATACACGTTTTGCGCGGCACTTACCCGGTAACGCAACAGTTATCCGTAAACGTACCCGGGCTGACAATCCGCGGCAGAGCAGGGGCGGTAATTCTCCTTCAGGCTCCGATAGTACCGTTTCTGTGCACCGGCGGGGACAATACAATTGACGGCCTTACCATGACCAGCGACAATCCGTATCCGGTGGAATTCATACAGCTTGCGGGAGACGGAAACAGGATTCTCAACTGCGACATATACGGCCCGGAACAGTCCGGAGATTCATCGACGTGGGTAGTAAACAGAGGATTCGTTGCACAGGGTAACGTGACGAATCTGTTGGTGCGTAACAATATTTTTCACACTCTCCGTCAGCCCGCTTATCTTAACCCCGGCTCCTCCGGAACAATAATTTATAATGTCGCATATAACACTCGCGGATATGTGGTAGACGGTGCGACGTTCCTTTTTTCGGGGAATTCATGGGGACTTCCCGCAAACGCCGTAGACATCGCGCTGCTTGCGGGCACAGCTTCAGGGGCCCCGTACGATCCTCTCTCGGAGCTTGAAGCAAGCAACAGCAGCGCAACGGTAAGCGACCAGCGATAAAACCCGTTGCGCTGCTGAAGACAGTCCATAGAGTTATTCGGTGAAAATCATACCGGACATGACCGGGGAAAAGACACGGTCCGCTCGACCGAAATACACAAGGCGCCGCGGATCTGCGTCGGGCTTATCTGTAAATTCCTTCCTCCCACCAGATTTTATTCATGAGCTCATATCGTTCAAGCGGCAGGCCGGTGTAGACGCAGTTGGAGGTGCAGAAAATGTACCCCCAGCCGTTCATGCCCTGAGCCAGAGACCTGTGAACGTCCGCGACCATATCCTCCATAGAACCGGTCTGGAGCAGTCCGCAGTTTACGTTTCCGCAAAGGGCTACCCTGTCGCCGTACATCGCCTTGACCTTTGCCAGATCAACCCCGGCCTGGGGGTCAAGGGAATGGAGGGCGTCGGGCCCGCAATCGACTATCTGGTCAAGTATAGGCATTATGTTGCCGTCCGTATGCTTTATTGAATAAAAACCGAGCTCACGGTAATCGTCTATTACCTCTTTGAGATACGGCGCGATGATCTCGGCGAACACGTCGGGCGGGAAAAACGAGTTTACGTTAAAGCAATAGTCGGAGCAGAGGGCGAAGCCGTCCAGCAGGCCGGTGTGTCTTGACAGCCTTTCAGCAAATGTCACCTTTTGTTCAAGCCTCTTTGCGGCTTCTGCCTTTAAGCCGTCCTGATCTTCGTACATCCTTGCGCTGAATTCCATTATATTATTGCCGTTGGGTATGTCGAACGTGGGATCACCGTGCATCATTATAAAGTATTTGTCGCCGGTTTTTTCCCTGATGCGTTCCAGAAGTCTCACCACATTATCGAAATCGTCTGGGTTTGGGTGTACGAATATGGCGCTGTGATGGTATTTTTCCGCTATTTTGATATAAGAGTCCGCCATATAGTCTATGTGGAGCTTTTGCTCTGCTTTGCTCATCTGATCCCACTGGCTGAAATAATGCTGACTGGGATGGACCATTCCGATGGATTCCAGGGTCAGAAAAAACACAAGCTCAAAAGTGGGGCAGTGGCCTTCAATGGGTTCTCTTTTCAGCGCCTTTATGAATCTTTCTCTCTCAGTCATAATAACCTTCCCAAGCAAGATAATTTTCGAATATCAGCTTCGTCCGAAAGCCCGGTTTCGGTGAAACACGGACAGGCCGAATTTCAGCCTGAGTATACATTAAAATTTGCCGATTTGCAACAGAAACGTAAAAAATAAATGTACATCCCGGACGCGGTATACTCAAACCGGCGGCGTCCGGGACGCGCGTTTATGCTCTTGCCTGCAGGTTGACAATATTGACGGCATCATGTATCATTGTCACAAAAATTCACGCAGCACGGCTCTGCGCCTGCGGCAGGGGAGATACAATGGAAGATATCATACGTATAGAGCGCATAAACAAGAGTTTCGGAGAAATACATGCGGTCAGAGACCTGAGCTTCAGAGTCCGCGAAGGGGAACTGTTTGCCTTTCTGGGCGTAAACGGCGCGGGGAAATCCACCACAATAAACATAATGTGCGGACAGCTTTCGAAGGACAGCGGCTCCGTCCTGATCGGAGGACACGATCTGGATAAGGATACCGAGATTATTAAACGCGAATTCGGAGTGGTTTTTCAGTCATCGGCACTGGACTTTGCGCTGTCTGTAACGGACAACCTGGAAAGCCGCGCGGCGCTGTACGGAATTGTCGGGGCGGCTTTTCGGAAAAGACTGAGCGAACTCGCCGGGATGCTGGAATTTGAGGACCTGCTCAAACGCCCGGTGGGGAAGCTGTCCGGGGGTCAGCGCAGAAGGATAGACATCGCGAGAGCACTGTTCCACAGGCCGAGAATACTTATACTTGACGAGCCCACCACGGGCCTCGACCCTCAGACGCGGAAAACCCTCTGGAATGTGGTGTCCGGCCTGCGCAGGAACGAAAATCTCACGGTGTTTCTGACCACGCACTACATGGAGGAAGCCGCCGAGGCCGACTATGTGGTGATAATAGACAACGGGAGCATATCCGCGGAGGGGACGCCTCTGTCGCTTAAAAACGCATATACCGGCGACTATATAACCTTATACGGTGTGAGCGAGGAAGACGTTAAAGGGGTAGGCGTCGAGTACGAAAAGCTCAGAGAGGGCTACCGCATTTTTGTTCCCGACACTGCGGCGGCCACGCGGCTGATATTAAAATACCCTCATCTGTTTGACGATTACGAGATAACAAAGGGAAAAATGGACGATGTTTTTCTTGCGGCCACAGGTAAAACGCTGACGGGAGGTGCCGAAAAATGAACGTTACCGCAATTCTCATCAAGAGGAACGTCAAGCTGTTCTTCAAGGATAAAGGAATGTTTTTCACATCTCTCATAACGCCTGCGATACTGCTTGTCCTATACGCCACGTTTCTGGGCGGCATATACCGGGATAGCCTGGCGGCCGGACTGCCGGATACTCTTGAAATTTCGGAAAACCTGCTGGACGGGCTTGTGGCGGGCCAGCTTATGTCTTCTATTCTTGCCGTTTCATGCGTGACTGTGGCTTTCTGTGCAAACCTTCTGATGGTGCAGGATAAATTCAGCGGAGCAATAAGAGATTTCAGGGTTTCCCCGGTCAGACCTGCTGCGCTGTCTATGAGCTACTACGCCGCGGCGCTGGTTTCGACGCTTATCATCTGCTTTACGGCAGTGGCTGTTTGCCTTGCCTATGTGGCTGCGCAGGGCTGGTACATGTCCCTGTCGGACGTGCTTTTTCTGATTATTGATGTATTTCTCCTTGTAATGTTCGGGACTGCGCTGTCATCTGTGATTAACTTTTTCCTGTCCACCCAGGGACAGGCTTCGGCGGTGGGAACGATCATAAGCGCAGGGTACGGTTTTATATGCGGCGCATATATGCCGATTTCGTCATTCGGAAAGGGCCTGCAAAAGGTTCTTTCCTTCCTGCCGGGGACATACGGGACGTCTCTCGTCCGCGATCATTCCATGCGGGGCGCATTTTCGGAGATGCAGGCTCATGGCGTTCCCGAAACCACAACGGAGATAATGAAAGATGCCCTTGACTGCAACTTTTACTTCTTCGCGGATAAGGTGGAAACCCCGGTAAAATACGCCGTACTCGCAGCTGCTACAGCGGCGCTCATAGGGATTTATATTTTGCTCAATACCCTGAAAAAGAACAGGAACTGACGGTCACAGGTGCGCCGCGCAAGGGGATGGTGCCCCGTGACCGCAGACAGGAAAGTATCTGCCGTGCAGAAGCTTCTGCGCGGCGGATTATCAGCGACAAAAGGGAGAGGCCGGGCCTCTCCCTTTGTGCTTCCTGAAGTTTCCGCGGCACTGATTTGCTTTTATCCGGCTTTTTCCGATGCCGTTAAATGTCACCGCGTCGGCCCGGTTCCCGGGTGAACAGCGGAGCCTGTGTAAGGCGCTTTTGATTTTTCGGCGGTGCCGGAAAGAGCGGCCCATGAAACTTATCAGCGCCTTGTGCCGTATTGCGAAAGCAGCGCAAGGCGGCCGGTACGGCGTAGTTTTTTACGCTGAAGGTATTTTCGGCACGGCACGGATATGCGCCATATGACCTTCATCCTTTGAGGCGCAGACGGCTGCAGGTAAATGAAGACCCGGTGAAGTCAGCGGGAGCTGCTTTTGCCGCAGCTTACGAGAAACCCTATACAGGCTGAAACCAGATCTCTCAATTGAGATATCACCGCTGTGAGCTCCGGCGTAACGACTTGAAAATATCTTGTTACAAACAGAGTGGACAGGCAGATAAGACCGATGATGGCAACGATGACCACCTGTATTTTGTTGCAGCCTTTTGAAGTGGAAGATGCATCCGATGATAAGGATATTTTTCCCACTTCCCGCACCGTCGGAGTGGCCGGAACCTGAAAGCCTATCTGATTCTGTACAGGATTGTAACTTTGTGCAGGGGTATAAAAATCCGTCCCGGAGGGGGAGGACGCGATGTCCGTTCCCGTGCCGTCCGCAAAACCGGAATCGACGGACGAATCCGACTTAATAAAGTTGCTGCTGATAAAATACCCGAAAATTGCGGCAACGGACGTCCTTACTATGACGTCTATGGTGTTGGTCTCCCCGGACGAATATCTGCCGGTAAAGAGGTTGAATATAGTATAGGATAAAAGTATAAGCATAAACAGCATCAGAAACCTGTCCACAATGCAGATGCTGCGCACCGCCGCACTGACACCTTTTGCGAATTTTTTCATACATTGCACTTCCTGTAATACGACTTAAACCGGAGAACGCATACGCGCCGTCCGGTACCATAATATGCTTTGTCCCGGCTCGGGGTTACTGTGTAAACGGCCGCACGCGGCAGGGGGACACGCCATATATTGGTACGGGTGATAGCATGAAAAAATTACTGTTTATAACATGGAGCGTATCATACGGCTACGGGACGGAAAAATCCCTTGCCGATGTTTTAAACCGCATGAGTAAAACACAATACGATATCAGTGTTTTACCTTTATTCAAAAACTCAAACAATTCCATTTTTAACGACAACATCAAAGTTCTGAAACCCCTTATCGATTACACGGCCGAGAATTTCGACGAGCAGAAAGCGCTGAAGGATTATTACGAGCTTTTGGCAAGTCCCATGCGCTTTAACAAGCTCATAAGCGAAAAATACGACTGTATAATTGCGTGCAGCCACAACGCGCCGTCGTATTTTGCCTCATATATCAAAGGAGGAGCCAAGATACTCTGGATACGGGGAGATATGCGAGAGCTGGATTATAAAAAACTCGACGAAAATTCAAATCAGTACAAACAGGTCAAACAGGAATATGAGATGCAGGCCAATGTCTTAAAATCATTTGATGCCATCGCGGTAATATCGGATGTTGTGCAGCAAACTCTGTCCGAGCTGTTCGGCATCACGGAGAACGTGGTAAAGATATCCAATTCGGTGGACGGGGAAAAAATAAAACTGCTCAGCCAGCAGAAAACGGATTTACCGGACAAAATACTGTTTACGACACTGGGCAGGCTGGACTACAACAAGAACCAGATTCTTCTGCTCAAGGCCGCGAAAGAAATAAAAAAACGGCGCGGCGATTTTATGATATATCTGTTGGGAGACGGAGACGACAGGGCAAAGCTTGAAAAATATATCGCGGAAAACGACCTTGGGGAAAACGTGAAAATACTCGGATTCATAGAGAATCCGTATCCCTATATAAAAAACAGTGCGGCTACGGTCCTGACGTCTTTAAGCGAGGGATTTAGCCTTGCGCTGGTTGAAAGCGTCATGCTCGATACTCCCATTATTTCGACAGACGTGGGGGTTGCGAGGGAATTGATCAAAAGATACAACTGCGGGAAACTCATAAGCTACAACGAGAGGGAATTAGCCCTGGCCATGACGGCGTACCTTGACAAATACGACGGGGTAAAGGCCGGTTTTGCCGTGGGCGGAGAATATGATATCAAGACAGAGGTAAGGAGGACGGAAGAACTGATCGATCGGACCGTTAAAACAGCCGCAATGAATACAAAAATGAAAAAACTCCCATATCCGGAAGTTACAGTGGACGAACACGATCTGGACGATCATGAGATACAGAGGGACTACCTTTACGTGCTCAGAGTGTTGAAGGACGGCGTACCGTACGAATACCTTATCAACCGCAGGAGTGATAACGATAAGCTGATCGTGTTCAACAACGGAGCTGTGGCGGAAGGAAACGTTTCGGTTCCGGTGTTTCAGAGACACAGCTGGGCAAATATCCTGAAAACATCGTCGGTCTTTTGCACGGACCCCACGCTTTACCTCAACGGATTTCTTCAAATAGGCTGGGGAGTAGGCAAAAACGAGGATTATTACCTTGAAAACAGCAGCCTGATTTTGAAAAAAATCATAGAAAAAATGGGTATAAGCCTTGAAAACACTGCTATTTACGGAACATCCGCCGGCGGATATCTGTCGATTATCATGGGGATATACCTCAAGGGCGCAAAAGTGGTGGCCGACAACGCGCAGCTTGATGTGAGAAACTGGATATTCAAGGACGCGCTGGATTCGGTTATAACGTTTGCCTTTGACAATATCGGGGACGCGCTGAACCACATGGAACGTTTTGATATAATAGACGCCTTTGAAAAGCATCATTACGTCCCCAAAATATATATGCACGTGAATCTCTGCTCGCCGGCGGATAATTCCACGCAGCTTGCTCCGTTCCTCAAGGCAGCCGAGAAAATGACGTCGATAGAAGAATATAACGACATTGAAGTTATCCTTCATTTTGAGCCGACGAAGGGGCACAATGGTATCGACATGGATAAAGCGATATTGTTTTTGTACCGTATTCTGGGCGAAGCATGAAGAGCATTTGTGAAGCGACGTCTGCACCTTCCCGCAGAAATTGACGCGCTGCATCTTTTGAAATCTGTTGACCCGTACCGTAAGATGTGGTAAAAAATTACTGCGTGCATGCGGATGGCTTATGCGGAAGTTGCCGGAAACGTGACTGCCGCCTGACGATTGAGTCCTTTTGCGCGCGACAAAATATGCGAGGAGAGGGAAAACAATGAGAAAAATTTTAACGGCGCTGTGCGCGTTATGCGCGGTAATGGGCCTTGGCACGGCGGCTTTTGCCGAACCGTGAGGAAGCGGTCAATCTTGCCAGGGGTGAAAATGTGACCTATATAGCGTCGCATACGGACGCCGAGGGCGGGGTGGAGCTTGCCTTTGACGGTGACATGACTTCGCGCTACAGGGACGTAAGAGGACTTGAGTTTGTTGCCGGGCAGCCCTACGGTGTGGACGTTTACGTAGGCGTCGTGTTTTCCGAGCTCACCAGCATAACCGATATCAACATCATATGGCAGGCATCCAGAGCGGTGCAGAGCGCCGAAGGCTACTGGATTGAAGTGACCACGGACGGCACGACCTGGACCAAGGCGGAGGACGCGTCATACACCTACGATACAACCGCCGCCATGAGCAACGACCACTATAAGGACGTTATTACTCTCGCAGAGGCTGCGGAAGTCAAGGGAGTCAGGGTATTCATAAAGCAGGGAACGGACCGGTGGGCCCCCTCTATATGGGAATTTGAAGTATACGACAATTCCGAGCCTGAGAAAGAGCCGGAAGATCCCGAAATACCTCAGACGGGCGTGGGCGTGTCCACGGCGGCTCTGGTTATGATGGGCGGATCCGCCGCCGGCCTGCTTGCCACGAGAAAGCGCAAGGCGTAAGGATAAAAATCTGTAAAATAAAGAGAACGGGAACATGTTCCCGTTCTTTTTTGTTTGTCGATATCTTCCACCCGGCCGAAGCAAGGTACGGCTCACCCCACGGGCGGCAAAACAGCGCGCCGTCCGCGCGCGGACGTACGATACCCGCGCCCCCGACGGCTGCGGCAAAGTAAAGAGTCCACGGAAACAAACGCCGTGGTGCCGGACATTGTTCAGAGCTCATACCCGAACCAGCCGAACGCACTGAACACAGAGGAAAGGAGTATTGCGATTATAAAAACGGGAGCCACGTATCTCAAAACCACGTTGAAGAGCTTCTCGCGGCGGAAGCGCGAGGATATTTTTACCTCATCGACGATTATGCCGGTTTTAGTCACCCAACCGATAAATATTGAGGTAAGAAGAGCCACTATGGGCATAAGAACGCTGTTGCTGATAAAATCGAAGAAATCGAGGAACGACATCCCCAAAGGCTGAACGTCTTTCAGCACGCCGAAACCGAGGGACGAGAGGCTGCCCGCGAGAAGAGCTCCCACGGCCACAATTATACAGGTGAGCTTTCTCCCCCATCCGAACTTGTCCCTGAGGATAGAGACTACCGTTTCCATAAGTGAAATCGAAGAGGTGAGCGCGGCGAAAAACACAAGAAGAAAGAAAAGGCTCCCGGTGACCGAGCCGATAAGCGGACTGTTTCCCATGGTTTCGAAGACCTTGGGAAGAGTGACGAACATCAGGCTGGGCCCCGTCTGGAGGTTTTCCTCAAGATTTCCCGACGAAAAGGAAAATACGGCGGGGATTATCATCAGGCCGGCAATGAAAGCTATGCCCGTGTCAAATATTTCTATCTGGGTCACGCTTTTCTCCAGATCGCTTTCCTTCTGCATGTACGAACCGTAGGTTATCATTATTCCCATAGCAAGAGACATGGAATAGAAAAGCTGTCCCATTGCGGCAAGAAGGGTGTTGGCGGAAAACCTTGAAAAATCAGGCGTGATGTAGTAGAGCACCCCGTCCCATGCACCGGGAAGAGTCACCGCGTATACAGCCAGCACGAGAGAAAGCACGGCGAGTACCGGCATCATGAATTTGCTCGCCTTTTCTATGCCCTTTTCGACGCCGAGCAGAACTATCACGGCGGTCACCGCAATGAATAAAAAGAACCAGAACAGCGGTTGGAAGGTCTCTCCTACGAACCCTGTAAAATAGCTGTCCTGAGAAACGTCGGACATGTGGCCTGAAGCAAATTCGAAGAGATATTTTATCACCCATCCGCCTATAACGGAGTAATAAGGGAATATTATAATCGGGACAATGGAACTGAGCGCGCCCAGAAAGCCGAAACGCTTGTCCAGCTGCTTATACGCTCCCACGGCGCTGAGCCCCGTCTTTCTGCCTATTGCGATTTCCGTGATCATAAGAGTGAAACCAAAAGTGACCGCGAGAATCAGGTACACCAGAAGGAAAATGCCGCCGCCGTACTGAGCTGCAAGATACGGGAACCGCCAAAGGTTCCCGAGCCCTACGGCAGACCCCGCTGCCGCAAGAACAAACCCGATACGGGAAGAAAAACCGCTTCTCTTGTTTGCCAAAAGGGAAACACCTCCGTATGAAACCTTCCCCGGGCTTGTCGCCCGGGGAAAACAAAAACCAACTAATTATGACACGAAAACCCGGACTTTGCAACAGGAAAGTGAAACTTTGCGCCTTGCCGCCCGTTAAAGCCGGACGCCGTCATTTTACCCCGATTTTACACCCGCTGCATTACGGATTTTACCGCAGGGAAGTACAATACGGCTGTAACCGAAAAAACAGGTAAAAACAGAAAGGGGAACCTTGTAATGAAGAAGATTGTAAGCTTGGCGACCGCGGCGGCGTTTGTGTGCCTCGCCCTTGCCGGATGCTCCGCAGAGAAAGGCGGCAGCGTGGCCACCGACGGTTCCACATCCATGAGCACGGTGATAGGGGCTCTGGGAGAAGCCTTTGAAGCCGATACCGGGATAACGGTCACATATAACCCCACCGGTTCGGGTACCGGCATCCAGGCGGTGCTTGAAAAGCGCTGCGACATCGGGCTTTCCAGCCGAGCGCTGAAGGACGAGGAAAAGGAGGCAGGGCTTGAGGAGACCGTCCTCGCATACGACGGCATCGCGGTGATCGTTAATACTGAAAACCCGGTGTCGGACCTTGACATGGAGACCATAGCGAAAATATACAAGGGCGAGATAACCAATTGGAAAGACGTAGGCGGCGCCGACGCGGAGATAGTGCTTATAGGCAGGGAATCGGGCAGCGGCACCAGGGACGGATTTGAGTCCATCACCGGGACGGAGGGCGAGTGCAAGTACCGTCAGGAGCTGACGGCCACGGGCGACGTCATAGCCACGGTGGCCAGCAATCCCAACGCCATAGGCTACGCTTCTCTGGCGTCAGTGGAGGATACCGTCAAGGCTCTTTCGGTGGACGGGGTTAAGCCCGGCGAAGCGACGGTAAAGGACGGAACCTACGCGATACAGCGCCCATTCGTGCTGGTGACCAGAAAGGGAGAGGCGCTTTCCGAAAGCGCGCAGAAGTTCTTTGACTACGCCACTTCGGAGGAGGCTGTATCCATAATATCCGGAGCCGGAGTAGTTGCCGCGCAGTAAAAGAGGACACACCGGCGGCGCAGCGCGCCGCCGGCGTGTATATCCGCGTCAGAGGTGCAAAATGAAAAAGAGACTGCTTGAAAACATAGTACACGGTGTTTTCCTGATACTCGGCCTTATCACGGTCGGGTGCGTTTTGCTTATCACGGTATACCTTGTGGTTTCCGGAATCCCCGCGATAAGAGAGATAGGGCTTACGGATTTCCTGTTCGGCAGAGAATGGGAACCCACGGGAGACGACCCTAAATACGGAATACTTCCGTTCATACTCACGAGCGTTTACGGCACCGCCGGCGCAATGGTCATAGGGGTTCCGGTGGGCTTTTTCACGGCGGTATTCCTGTCCAAAGCGGCCGGCGGCAAGCTGCGGACGGCGGTGGGGTCCGCAGTGGATCTTCTTGCGGGGATCCCGTCGGTGATCTACGGACTTGTGGGAATGCTCGTGCTTGTACCGGCCATACGTGAGATTTTTGACGTGCCGGACGGAGCAAGCCTGCTTGCCGCCATAATCGTGCTTGCGGTGATGATTCTGCCGAATATAATCAAGGTGTCGATAACTGCGCTGGACGCGGTTCCGAAGGAATATGAGGACGCGTCGCTGGCACTGGGCGCCACACCTACCGAAACCTTTTTCAGGGTATCGGTTCCCGCGGCCAAAAGCGGCATAGCGGCGGCAGTAGCCTTGGGCGTAGGCCGTGCGATAGGGGAAGCCATGGCGGTGATAATGGTGGCGGGAAACGTGGCGAATATGCCGTCGCTTTTTGAAAGCGTGCGCTTCCTTACCACCGCGGTGGCGAGCGAAATGGCGTATTCGAGCCCCGGAAGCCTTCACAGAGAAGCGCTTTTTTCAATCGCGCTGGTGCTGTTTCTGTTCATAATGCTCATAAATGCCGCTCTGAACTTTTTCTTAAAGCGCCGCAAGGGGGAATAATATGCTGAAGGGAAAAATAAGCGCAAGAAGGAGAGCATATATCCTCACTATGCGCGTGCTGATGTGGGCAAGCGCGACTCTTACCGCGGGGCTCGTGCTTTTCCTGTTTGTTTACATCCTGGCAAACGGGCTTCCCCATGTCACATGGGAGCTTCTTTCCACTAAACCCAGTTACCTTGAAGACAGGATAGGAATACTGCCGGACATCCTGAATACCGTGTATATCGTGCTGGCTACCCTCGTTTTCGTACTGCCTATTGGAGTCGGCGCAGCCATATATCTTACCGAATATGCCAAAAATAAACGGGTGGTGGGAGTGATAGAATACGCCGCGGAAACTCTGTCCGGCATACCTTCCATAATATACGGACTTGTGGGCATGCTGCTTTTTTCAAATAACTTCGGAACAAGCCTGTTGGCCGGCGCGCTGACGCTGGTCATAATGAATCTTCCAACCGTGATGCGGACGGCGCAGGAAAGTCTTAAAACCGTCCCGCAAAGCTACCGCGAGGGTGCTTTCGGACTGGGCGCAGGGAAATGGCGGACGGTGAGGACCGTTGTGCTTCCGGGATGCGTGGACGGGATAATTACGGGATGCATACTTTCTGTGGGCAGAATAATAGGAGAGTCTGCGGCGCTGCTTTTTACTGCCGGATTTGCACACGCCTTGAACGGAGTATTCGAGGGGCTTACAAGTTCCGGCGCCACTCTTACCGTAGCACTGTATGTATACGCTAAGGAGGAAGGAGAATTTGGCGTGGCCTTCGCCATAGCTGCAATACTGCTGATACTGACGCTTCTTATAAATCTGTCGGCAACGCTGACCGGAAGATATTTCGCAAAGAGGAGAAACATATGAGTGACATAATAACGGTAAAAAATCTTTGTCTTTGGTACAAAAGCGTACAGGCGCTTAAAAGCGTCAGCATGACCATTCCCGAAAAAAGCATCACCGCGCTGATAGGCCCGTCCGGCTGCGGGAAATCCACGTTTTTAAAGACGTTAAACCGTATGAATGACCTCGTTCCCGGGGTTAAAATAACCGGGGAAGTGACGTACGACGGCACGAATATTTTTGACCCGGGGGTGGATGTCAACGAGCTTCGCCGGAACGTGGGTATGGTGTTTCAGAAACCCAACCCGTTTCCCATGAGCGTGTACGACAATGTAGCCTACGGCCCGCGCACCCACGGAATCACCAACAGGGTGCGACTTGACGAGACAGTGGAGAAAGCGCTTCGGGATGCCGCCATATGGGATGAGGTCAAGGACAGGCTGAAGAAGAACGCGCTGGGACTCTCAGGCGGACAGCAACAGCGACTGTGCATAGCCCGAGCTCTGGCGGTGAAACCGCAGGTGCTGCTGATGGACGAACCCACGTCGGCGCTGGACCCGATATCCACATCGAGAATAGAAGAGCTTGTATTGCAGCTGAAAGAAAATTATACTATAATTACCGTGACTCACAATATGCAGCAGGCAGCCCGCATATCCGACATGACCGCCTTCTTCCTACTGGGCGAGCTGGTGGAATTCGGCGACACCGAGACGCTGTTCTCTCAGCCGTCGGATAAACGCACGGAGGATTACATCACAGGGAGGTTTGGCTGATATGAGAAGCAAATTCGACGAACAGCTCGGCCTGCTCAACAGGAAGATGATAGAGACGGGCGCAAAATGCGAGCGCGCCATAGCCATGGCGGCGACTGCGCTGCTTGAGGGAGATACGGGAGCATCGGAACGCGTCGCGCCCATAGGGCAGGAGATAGACCAGATGGAAAAGGAGATAGAATCCATATGTCTGAAGCTCCTTCTTCAGCAGCAGCCGGTAGCCCGTGACCTGAGACAGATATCGGCGGCCCTGAAAATGATAACAGACATGGAGCGCATAGGAGACCAGGCGGAGGATATCGCCGAGATAATAACATATCTTAACGGCAGAACGGGCGAGGAATGCCACGGCATACGCTCCATGGCCGAAGCGGCTATAAAAATGGTCACGGACAGCATAGATGCTTATGTCAGACAGGACCCGGAGCTTGCCGCTTCCGTTTCTGAATACGATGACGTGGTGGACGAGGGCTTCGACCGGGTAAAACGTACTCTCATAGGTATGATAAGGGATAATCCTGCGGACGGAGAATACGCGATAGACCTTCTCATGATAGCAAAATATTTTGAACGCATAGGAGATCACGCCGTAAATATCGCGGAATGGGTAGAGTTTGCGGTCACGGGCGTTCACGGGGGAGAATGATATGATTTGGTGCGTTGACGACGACAGTACGATCAGGGATATCGAGGTATACACCCTGAGGCAGACAGGCTTTGAGGCGGAAGGCTTTGAGAGCGGTGACTGCGTGCTGGAGGCCCTTGAAAAGTCCGTACCGGACCTGATAATACTTGACATCATGATGCCCGGCACAGACGGTTCCGCGCTTCTTAAAAAGCTGCGCGAAAACCCTGAGACGCGGAAGATCCCGGTGATAATGGCCACGGCAAAGGGAACCGAGATAGACAGGATACAGGGGCTTGACGCAGGGGCAGACGATTATCTTGTCAAGCCCTTTGGAGTGATGGAAATGGTCTCAAGAGTCAAAGCCGTGCTGAGGAGATGCGGTTGCCCCGACGGAGAGCCTACGGTGCGCGCGGGGGAGATAGAACTCAACGACCGTGAACGCACCGTGACCTCACGGGGGAAAAAGGTAACGCTTACCTTCAAGGAATTTGAGATACTGAAGCTGTTCATGAATAATCCCGGCACCGTATTTTCCCGAGACAGGCTGCTTTCAGAAATATGGGGTGTGGACTATCTTGGAGAATCCAGAACGGTGGATATGCACATAAAGACCCTGCGGCAGAAGCTCGGGGAAGAGGGTAGGCGTATAGAGACCGTCATCGGAGTGGGCTACCGCCTGGAGGGGAAGAAATGAAGAAAAGGATTTTTCGTTCCATTATCGCAGTGGCCATGACGGTTCTCATTGCCGGCTTTGTCCTTGCCGTAAGTTTTCTGTACGGGTATTTCAGGGACTCACAGGTCACCCAGCTGCGAGAGGAGCTTGCCATTGCGGCGCTAAATGTAAACAGGTACGGAGAGGAGTATTTTGACGGGTTCGATTCATCGGTTTTCCGGTTCACGCTGGTAGCCGGTGACGGTACTGTCCTGTACGACACGCAGGCAAGCGCCGAGAATATGGAGAACCACCTTGACCGCGAGGAGATCAAAGAAGCCGCCGAAAGCGGCAGAGGCAGCAGCGAGAGATATTCTTCCACGCTTACCGAAAGGACGTTTTACGAAGCGGTGAGACTTGAAAACGGAGACATCCTCCGAATATCCGCCAGCCAGGCCACGGTGGGTGCGCTGATAATAGGCATGCTTCCCGGGATCGCCGCGGTGATTCTGGCGGCGGGGGCCGTAGCGCTGATACTGTCCGAAAGGATGGCGAAAAAAATTGTAAGCCCCGTTAACGGACTGGATCTGGAGAATCCGGAGAAAAACGATGTGTACGAGGAACTTGCCCCGCTGCTTACAAAGATAAGCAGACAGCACAGACAGATATCGCGGCAGATGGCGGAACTCAAACGGGAAAAAGACGAATTTGACCAGATAACCCAGTCAATGAGCGAGGGGATGGTGATGCTCGACAAACGGGGATTTGTCCTGAGCATAAACGCCGCTGCCATGAAATTGTTTGAGGTCTCCGGGTCACCGGAGGGACGGGATTTTCTCACCGTAGACAGAAGCCCGGAAATGAGCCGGGCAGTCAGAGAGGCCATGGAGAGGAAACGAAGCGAGTTCCGCGGGGAGAGAAACGGCAGGGAATACCAGTTCATAATCAGCCGCATCGACACGGATGGAGAAACGGCGGGCGTGGTGATCCTGTGCATAGACGTGACGGAAACGGCCTTTGCGGAGAGAAGCCGCAGAGAGTTTACCGCCAACGTTTCCCACGAGCTTAAAACACCGCTGCAGTCGATAATAGGCAGCGCGGAGCTTCTGGAAGCGGGGCTTGTAAAGCCTGAGGATACGCGCAGGTTCATAGGCAACATAAGAAACGAAGCCGCAAGGCTTGTATCGCTTATAAACGATATAATACGTCTTTCCCAGCTTGACGAAAACAGCGGCCCGGTACCGTCCCCTGAAACGGTGGACCTGTACGGACTGGCAAACGAGGTCGCGGCTGAGCTCGCGGACCGGGCGGCGGAAAGGGACGTGAAAGTGACCGTCAGCGGCGGGCCCTGCATGATGAGCGGGGTCAGAGGGTATTTGTACGAGATAGTTTATAATCTTTGCGACAACGCCATACGGTACAATAAAGCGGGCGGCAGCGTAGAGATAAATACCGGCTTCAAAAACGGATCGCCGGTCCTGACCGTAAGCGATACCGGCATCGGTATCCCGCCGGAGCATCAGTCGAGGGTATTTGAGCGCTTTTACAGAGTGGATAAGAGCCACTCTAAGGAAACGGGAGGAACGGGACTGGGTCTCTCCATAGTCAAACATGCCGTGGCTTATCACGGAGGAACGATAAAGCTTGACAGCGAAGTAAACAAGGGTACCGCGGTTACCGTCACGTTTTAAACCGGATAAATTGAGGAAAAGCCCGCGCAACGGAGCTTGATTTGTCACTGATAAGGGTATATAATCAGTGAAGGAAACAATCATGCCCTGCGCGGGCTTTGAGCGTGCCGCTTTGCGTGTAACAGTGTCTTCCGGCGCGTTATCTGACCGCGTGAACGAAAGGAGAGTCAAAGTGAAAACTTTCTTTAGACACGCACTCGGAGTTTTTTTGTCCGTTACCCTGACGGCTTCGCTGTTTACAATCTGCGCAAAAACGGTGTCCGCCGCCGGAGAGACCGAAAAAATAAAGGTAGCCTGCGTAGGGGACAGCATCACTCAAGGGCAGGGGACGAACCTCAACTGGCCTGACAACCTGCAGAAAATGCTGGGGGATGGATTTGAGGTCAGAAACTTCGGCAAGGGCGGATGCCGCGTCCGGGAATACTGGCCGCACGACGGCAACAAGTACAACGATTATTGGTATGACAGCGAGCAGTACATAAGCAGCACGCAGTATGACGCGGATATAGTCATCGTCATGATGGGGACCAACGACGGGTATTTCAACGAGGAAGGCGAGGCGAAGGATTACTTTGCCGAGGACTACACCATGATGATACGCCCGTATCTTGAAAACGGCTCAAAGATATATATCACAACTCCAACCCACGCATATGCGGAAACCCATCAGCGGGTAAACGGGGAAATACACGATGAAGTGGCGGCACTTCAGGAGAGCCTCAAGGAAGAGTACCCGGAGCAGATAATGGACTTGGTGGACATGAACCGACTCACCGATGGCATGCCCGAATGCTTCCCGGACGGGCTTCACGGGAATACAGGCGGGTATGCGGCCATTGCCTCAATCTTTTACGAGGAGATATTCCTGAAGGCATATCCCCGGCTGCCGGAGCTGTCCACGGTGTCGGTAAAGACCGAGCCGGGGGCCAGTGTAACGGTGGGGCTTTACATACGCAAAGCCGACGATAACGGCGAAGCCGTGATGAAGATGCCCGATGGGACATACACGGTTGAGATACTCAAGGAGAATTTCCAGCGTGTGGTGGACAGCCTGGAGGTGTCGGGAGACACGAGTGCGGAATACAAGCTGGTGCCGGGAGAAATAAATATTGCGCTGGGCAAGGCCGCGTCCGCCTCATCCTTTGAGAAATACGACGACGTGGGGACAAATTACCCCGCCGAACTTGCGTTTGACGGAGATACCGCTACCCGGTGGGCGGTGGATTACAAACAGGAAGGAATAAACGACGGCGATCACCCGTGGCTGATGGTGGACCTGGGAGAAAAAATGTCGTTTAACGGCGTGAGATTCTATTGGTACGAATGCTACGGAACCGATTATGAAATACAGGTGAGCGACGACAACACCCAGTGGACCACCGTCCACAGATGCACCGACGGAGGCGGAGGCGTTGACAGCCAGGTGTTCAAGCAGACAAAAGCGCGCTATGTGCGGATACTGTTTAACAGGTGCAGCAACGACGCGGTAGATAAGGATTTCGTATCCATATATGAAATGAAGGTCCTGCAAAACGCCGGCGGCGGGAAATGGACCGAGCCGGGGGACGGCGCCGTAAACAGCGAAGACTCGCAGCAGGAGGTTTCTTCCGCCGGGAACGATGCCCTGACGGAGTCCGACGGCAATTCCTGGGCGATATACGTTGTGATAGGAGTTGTCGCCGCAGCGGTGGTCTGTGCGGCGGTCATTGTCCCGATGCTGGATAAAAACAAAAAAACCGCAGACAGCGACAAATAACAAACAGATCAGCCGCCGCCCGTGATTACGGGCGGCGGCTGATTTCATGCTGCCAGGATTCGGATATGCGGCAGCACGGCAAATACAGTGCTGAAGATTCGTTTTACGGTTCGTCGTCACGACGGAAACAGAGACCGAGATTGGTATGGCGTTCCAGTGAATGGAGACCGCGGCGTATATATTCCCATGATTCATCGTACCCCGACATGACGGAGAAGTCCGAATGGCAGATAAAATTAAGAAATTCAGGAATCCTGTCCCTGTACCGTTTGGCGAAATTAAACGAATTTGCCTCTTTCTCCCTGTTGCTGCTGTTGAGCTTACCGTAAAGCACATGATCCAGGTTGCAGGACATATAAAATACCCTGTACGGCAGTCCCCACACCGTGTCGCAGGAAGCGAGCTTGTCCAGATTTGCGCTTTTGTTCATGTTGCGGTTTTCGATCCCCTGCTTGTTCCGGGTGCGTATGCAGGTTTCGGAATACACGGGCTTGTGGCCCACAGACCTGTCGAAGATCACATTTTCGTCGGGTATGTAGGTACCGTCGGTATCCACTATGTGTATTATCTCCCTGAAAAAAAGTTTTTTTGCCTTGTCAAAGTGATTTGCCTTTGCGTAGCCCGCCACTTCCGCCGCCACCTTGGCGGCGGCGTTGGACGGATTTACGTCGCTGCGGGAGGTTATGTCGCAGTGCATTATATGGACGTATACGGTGTCGTTTCCGTAAATGCGGCTGAGTATCACGCCCAGAGCTTCGTCGTCGGACGGGCCCTCAACGATGACAAAAATTATCTTTCTACGCGCCACTCTGCTCACCCGCCTCCCTGAAAGCCAGAGCGATCTCGTAATTGTCCGTAGGCTCGTAAACCGCCTCTTTCTGCTCCCCGAGGACTATGTCGCGGAAATAAAAATCCCGGAGATTGTTGTCTGTCCTGAGATTATTGAGCCGCATGTACCTGTTGTCCGGATTTGTGGTGGTGAAGGCGATGAACCCCCGATCGAGGGTCTCCAGGGGACGCAGGTTGTGGGACGTAAATATCAGCTGTCCCTTTCCCTTCTCGGAAATTATGCGGAGCAGCTCGCCGAGAAGATACTCGAATACGCCTGAATCCAGCTCATCCACGGCTACCGTGACCGACGGCGTGTTGTAAATCACTATGAGGAGCTGAAGAACGGAAATGATTTTCTTTATGCCCTCGGATTCATATTTGAGAGGTATTTCTCGGCTGTTCTTGTTGGACATGAGCTGGATCCTGCACCCGGCGGACCCGTTGCGCATAAGTTCAGTGCCGAGATTCTTAACGCTCACCGTGAGACCCGGCACAAGCTGAGACAGCACGATGTTCATGTTTTCCACAAGCCTTACCACCGTGCTGAGCGCGTATTCCGGGATCAGGGACGGCTCGTTGATTTTCACGATGATTGCGGCGGGAGCGGAGCTCTGATCGCCGTGCCAAAACGACATGGGTAGGACGTTCATCGCGGCAGGGCCGGAATTGGCCGCGTTTATGATGAACAGCTCGTAATTGCCGTAGCGTATGAGACTTTCCAGGAGAAGCGCATGGTATGGTTCGGAACAGTTGCTTTTAACCGCGTCAGCAAGCTCTTTGGAAAAGACGAAGGACCGCGACGTGGACGCGGCAAATTTTTTTTCCGAAAGCAGGTCCGTCATGACCCTTACGCTCCTTCCCACAAGGGCGGCATACTTGCTTTTGGGAACGAAAACCCCGTCGGTCCTGGTGTCCACCACCGGCGCGAATCTGGTCTTGATATCTCCGCTTTTGTAGGAGTATGAAAGAACCTCGTCAAACAGAGCTGTTTTGCCGTCTCCGTCCGCCGCGCTGTTTCCGCCTTTATCCAAAGCCGGATCGACCGCATCCCGGCGGATGCTGCATTCGTAAATCACGTCGTACTCTGCGGTAACGTCGCCGTCGTCATCCTCCGCTGCCGTCACTTTCAATCCGAACTTAAACGATGCAGACCCTGCGTCTACGTTAATAAAATCCGCAAGCGACGGAGGAACCGGCTGACCGCACAGCGCGGATTTCAGGAGACACAAAGCGTCTATCAGCGCCGTCTTGCCCGACCCGTTCTGCCCGTACAGCCCGAGTATGCTGGAATTATACGGCTTGCGGACATTTCTGAAGGAGAGCGTTCCGTAACGGACGTTTTTGAAATTCCGGATTTCTATGCTTTCAAGCCTTACCACCGAGTTTTTCATATTTCCGTTTCCTCCTTTCGCGGTACGGTGTTATTATACCACAAACAGTGCAAAAAAACAAACACGGAGAGTGGCAGGGAGGAAAACGTTTTTTAACGTGTTTGCCTGCAGCGTATCAGGGCAAACGCGGGACCTGATGACGTTATTTGCCGCCGCGCAAATGACAGAGACATGCCCAAGGTCCTTGCACACTGCCCCCTTTGCGCGAGCCACCCTTGCTTTGCCGTGCACCGACCCCCTGACCGCGGAAGGCAAACGCGTTATTTTGCCGTTTCGGGCATTGATTGACGGAGGAGACTGTGCTATAATCGTCGCCGGCGAACAGAGCGGAACGTCCGGACCGCAGGAACGCCGTCGCAGATAATTTGAATGGAGTCCTGACACAATGAGGGAGATCGTGCGGAAAACCGAAAACTTCATAAAGAAAGAGACGGTTTTATGCGCGGCCGTCGTACTCGCGCTGATTTCCGCTTTTATCGTCCCCCCCGGCAGGGAATACATATCTTACATAGATTGGGACACCATGGCGCTTTTGTTCAGCCTTATGGTCGTGATGAAGGGACTGCAGAAGGCCGGGCTGTTCACTTACACGGGCAACCTGCTGTTAAAGAGGATAACCGGGACACGCAGCCTGATGCTCATACTTGTTTTTCTGCCCTTTGTGTTCAGCATGGCGGTGACAAACGACGTTGCGCTCATCACTTTTGTTCCTTTCAGCATGACCGTGCTGCGAATGGCGGACTGCGAGAGGCTGACCGTACCGGTGACGGTCATGCAGACCGTGGCAGCAAATATGGGAAGTTCGCTGACTCCCATGGGCAACCCGCAAAACCTGTATCTTTACGGCAGGTCCGGAATGAGTGTGTGGGAGCTGTTTGCGCTTATGTTCCCCTACGTGTTAATCTCGGCCGTATGCCTGGCGTTTTACACGGTTCTCAGACGCCCCGTGCCCGTTTCCTGCGCGCCGGAGAAGCAGCGCCCGCTTCCGCCGAAAAGGCTTTTGTGCTGCGGGGCCGGCTTTGTTCTTTGCGTACTCGGAATATTCGGACTGATACCGCCCATCGCCGTCGCGGCGGCCGCGGGGTTGTTTGCCCTGGCAGCTGACAGAAAAACCCTGGCCGAGGTGGATTATTCGCTTCTTGCCACGTTTGCCGCGTTTTTCATATTTATAGGCAACGTGGGCAACATGGACGGTTTCCGGACATTTTTTGCCGGACTGATAGAAGGACGCACGGAGATTGTCGCCGTCCTTGCGAGCCAGGCGATAAGCAACGTTCCCGCCGCGCTGCTGCTGTCCGGCTTTACGGACCGGTGGGACGAGCTCATCATAGGATGCAATCTCGGCGGTCTCGGAACGCTCATAGCCTCCATGGCGAGCCTTATATCCTACAAGGCGTTGGCGAAGGAATATCCTGAAAAAAGAAAAAGGTATCTTGCGGAATTTACCCTGTTCAACGTAGGGCTGCTGGCGGTGCTTCTGGCCTTAGGCGCGTTTATATGACGTGGGCTCGTTGCGGCGTTGCAGCTGTGAATACTCAAAGCCTGCAAAGCGGAGGAAAAAACAGTGAAGGAATGCAAAAACACGGCGGTTGACACATCTGAAAAAAGCGGGACATATTTCCTGATGTGCGAGAGGAACTGGATATATTTCCTCCTGATAGGCGTGGCCGGATGCTTCGGCGCATATACCTATCTGCTGAGGGGAAATGTGTTCTGCAATGCCCAGACGGGCAACGTGGTGCTGCTGGGCATGGCGGCAGGTTCGGGAAAATGGATGGAGGCCCTTTATTACCTGATACCCATATCGGCGTACGTGGCGGGGGCGTTCGTGTCGGAGTTGCTTCCGGGCCCGGTGAAGCACCGACTGCCAATGCGCTGGGATACTCTGCTGATAGCGGTGGAAATGGCCGCGGTGCTGGGACTCGGCTTTATCCCGGACTCGGCGCCTGTACAGATATCTCAAATAATCATAAATTTCGTGGCGTCCATGCAGTATAATACCTTCAGACAGGCGGAGGGCGTGCCCGTAGCCACCACCTTTGCGACCAATCACATAAGGCAGATAGGCGTGGGCCTTGCAAAAGAAGTCATGCATTTCCGCTCGAAGGACAAATCGCACCGGGGCAAGCTGGGAAGGCATTTCTGTATGCTGATGTTTTTCCTTGTCGGCGCAGTTGTCGGGACGTTTTTCTGCAATATTTTCTCAGGTAAAGCCATATGGGTTACACTTATACCTCTCACCGTGATTTTTGCCGCCCTTCTGCACGCGGATCTTACCACGGAGAAAGAAATGACGGACAAAAAACCCGCGGGACACTGAGACGGGCAGGAATATCCCGTTGAAAAATTCAAGGGAAAGTGGTAATATGCGTTTCGGGTATCAAAAGTGCGAGGAGGATGCCGTTTGAGCTGGAAGAAAAAGCTTCTGACAGGCGCCGCGGTGTTAATGGCGGTTGTACTGTTGGTGTGCGGTATAGGCGTAGGGATAATATTACACTATATAAGCAAGATAAATTTTGACGACGGCACCGTAGGAGGAAACGCGTCGGTGGGTTCTATTTACGACGAGGAGGTCAACAGCGGTATTCCCGATTCGCCCTCCAGCGAAATAGATGACCTTGAAAGCGCCATAGAGGAAAACACCGGCGGAGAAGTGCTGGATTCAAAAGACGTGATAAACGTGCTCCTCATAGGTACTGACAGGAGAAACCCGAACGAGCGGGGCAGGTCGGACAGCATGATGCTCGTTTCGCTGAACAAGGTGACGAAGAAGATATATGTGACGTCCATAATGCGTGACACATACGTGGACATACCGGGAGTATCGAACAACAACCGTATAAACGCCGCGTATTCCTTCGGCGGGGCGTCGCTGCTCATGGATACGGTGGAGCGCAATTTCAGGGTAAAGGTGGACAAATACGTAAGCGTGGACTTTGAAAGCTTCAAAAAGCTGGTGGACTACTTCGGCGGCGTGGAAATAACGGTTTCGGACGCCGAGGCCGGTCAGATAAACGGCCTGGATAAGGGAGGGACATATCTTCTTAACGGAGAGCAGGCGTTGGCGTACGCGAGGATTCGATATGTGGGTCAGGGAGATTTTGAGCGTACCGAACGCCAGCGCCGGGTACTCAATATCCTTATAGACAAATGCAGGTCGTTGAGCGTTTTTGAGCTTGGGGAGATCATGGACCTGCTGCTTCCCCAGGTGACGACCAATATGAGCAAGAGCGAGATTTTCGGACACGTTCTGGCTTCACCGTCCTATGCGTCGTACCAGATCATAAACCAGCGCATTCCCTGCGACGGTTCATGGAGATACATGACTATACGCGGAATGTCAGTGCTGGGAATAGATTTTGAAGAAAACTTCGAATTCCTTAAGAGCACTGTATATGCGGGGACATGACGAATAAAACAGCGGCGGATTTCCGCCGCTGTTTTATTCACCGTTTTTCTGCTTCTCCTCTCCTGTTCCACAAGGAAGAGAACCTCTACATATGCGGACCGGCCGTTACGATTTGCCGCGCGCGGCAAAATAGCGTATATGGGGCATGTCCACGTTTTTATACCGCTTAACACGCGTTTCCGCCGGGACCATACCGATTCTTTCGGCCACTCTGCGTGAAGCAATGTTCGTATCCCTGATTATTGAACAGACTTCGTCTGCGTTCAGAACCTCAAAAGCGTAATTTTTGCACGCCGCCGCCGCTTCCGTCGCGTAACCCATGTGCCAGTACCGGCGCAGGAAAAGGTACCCGATCTCAAGCAATTCGGTTTCGTTCCAGGGCTGCATGGTCAGACCGCACTGACCAATCACCTCGCCGGTCTCCTTCAGGACGACAGCCCAGAGCCCGAATCCCCACTTTTTGTATCGGTCTAACTGCCGATCAAGCCATTCCCGCACCTCATGCCGGTCGAATGCGCCCTCATAGGCGTACATGGTCTTTTCATCCGTGAGAATTTCGCACAGGGCGTCAAAATCATTTTCATTCAATTCCCTCAGATAAAGCCGTTCGGTTTCAAGCACCATACGTTACCGCCTCCCGCAGTGTGTTTATTCCCCCGGACATCGACCCGGCAGCTGCATGTATTTTAACATACCGCTGTAAAGATTTCAGGCATCTTTTATTACGCTCTGTGAAAATTATTCGGCCCGCGCCGCAAGAACGGATGAAGCAGGCGGACGCAAACTTTTGCGTTCTGCCGCCGAAATTTGGGCCGCCTGCCTGACGCCGCAGCGCCCGCCGCAAAAATTACTTGTAAAACGGTGATTTATACGCTATAATAAAAACTCAAGGCGTGTGCAATGCGGGCGGTCAGCCCGGTGATGATTCCGGCCGCCGACCGCCGGGGCTCGCCATGCAATACGGGTCAACGCTTTAGGAAAGACGCATCTTTACTGTATGGTGATAGTATGGATCTTTTATCTCGTTTTCTTGAGCTTCTACAAAGATTTCTGCCTGCTGTTCTGGTTCTTTTCGCGTGCCTTCCGGCGCATGAGTTTGCCCATGCCTACGTGGCCGACAAGCTGGGAGATCCCACCCCGCGCAGGGACGGGAGGCTCACCCTCAACCCGTTTGCTCACTTGGACCCGCTGGGGTCACTGTGCCTCATATTTGTCGGGTTCGGATGGGCAAAGCCGGTGGTTATCAACCCGTTTAATCTCGACCGCAAAAAGGGAAGTATGGCGCTTGTTGCCATTGCGGGACCGGTTGCCAATCTCATAATGATGCTGATATTTTCACTCATTGCACGGCTCCTGATGCTCGTCATGGTTTCTCAGTGGGTGCTTTTTGCGTACAGCGTTTGCATGGGCATATCATACATCAACCTGTGCCTTGCGGTCTTTAACCTCATTCCCGTGCCGCCGCTGGACGGATCGAAGATACTGTATCATTTTCTGCCTCCGAGAATATCCTTTAAGGTGCAGCAGAACGAGTATATAATATCGCTGGTGTTCATGGCGCTGCTCATCTTGGGGAACACCGGCGTGCTGGCTTTCGGCATAGGCGATCTGCTGGGGCTGATTATAAACCCGGTATGGGACGGACTGTGTCTCCTGTTGGGGACGTCAGTGTAAACAGCCGGGAGCGACGCCGGGGAGGGAGGAAGATCATACGGTGACCGAAAAACCTTTGTTTACACTGGAAAATTTTGAAGGTCCGCTGGATCTGCTGCTCCACCTGATAAGAGAAAACAAACTGAACATACTTGACATACAGATCTCCGAGCTGCTCAGGCAATACACGGACTATATCGCGAGGGTGCGGGAACAGGACATGGAAATTGCCGTGGAATTTGTGGAAATGGCTTCCCGCCTGGTGAGAATAAAAACCAATCTCATGCTTCCGCGACGTGAGGAGAACACGGAGGACGGGCTTGAAGAACTCACGGCGGAGCTTATCGAGTATTCGCTCTGCAAGCAGCTTGCCCAGCTTTTAAGGAACAGGGACGACGGCACCAGGCGCCGTGTGCGGGAACCCATGCAGTTGCCGCAGGTCAAAAAGACCTATGACCTTGTCCATGACTCGTCGGAGCTTTCGTACGCATATTTTTCCGCCACAAGGCGCGGAAAAAAGCGCCAGCCGCCCCCGCGGGAGGCGTTTGACGGCATAGTGAAACGTCCCTTCGTGTCGGTGGCATCGAGAGCCGTAATTCTGCTCAAGGGCCTTGTGCGGAAAGGAAAGCTTCCGCTGGAA
This sequence comes from uncultured Eubacteriales bacterium, assembly GCA_949284545.1. Lineage (GTDB taxonomy): Bacteria > Bacillota > Clostridia > Oscillospirales > CAJFTT01 > CASDVX01. Next base: position 2,192 of record CASDVX010000115.1, on the reverse strand, counting down.
AGCATATACGAAGGCGCGGAAGGCAGATCCCAGCTGGTGGCTACGTTCCTTGCGGTGCTTGAGCTTGTGAAAACGAAACGCATAACGGTGGACGACAGAGGCGTGGTGAGCCTGTCCGCCGGCGCCCGCGCGGGAGAGGGAAGGAGAGGCGCGAATGGACATAGATGAAGTCAAAGCGGGAGTGGAGGCTATAGTGTTTGCGGCCGGCGAACCGGTGCCGGTTGCAAGGATAGCCGAGGCTCTGGACGTGGAAAAAAGCATGGTGAGGCGCGCTGCGGACGCTCTCGTGCCTGAATACGAGAAAAGAGGTATCAACCTTCTGTGGCTTGAGGATTCGCTTCAGTTTGCGTCTGAACCGCAGTATGAGCCCTTTATACGCGCAGTGCTTGAGCAGAAGAGAAATCAGCCCCTGTCTCAGGCGGCAATGGAGGTTTTGGCGGTGGCCGCTTACCACCAGCCCGTTACGAAAGGGTATATTGAACAGGTCCGCGGTGTAGAATGCGGAAGTGTTGTCAATACTCTGGTGGAAAAGGGCCTGCTCGAGGAATCAGGGAGGCTTGACCTGCCCGGTCATCCCATACTGTACGTTACGACCAAGAATTTTCTCCGGTGCTTCGGGCTGTCCTCCCTTGAGGAATTGCCTCAGGTCATGCCGGACATGCCTACAGAAGAAGAGAAGGAAGAAATGCTGACTCTGTTTGCCGAGTGATACCGGGGGCGACAGGTTACTTGCACGGAAAGGAACAGAAAAAATGAATGAGCATCCGATGAAGGACGTTTTTGACAACCTGCTTTCGAAAATAAAGGAGCTGGTCAGTTCCGACACCATCATAGGAGAGGCGATAGTGGCTCCCGACGGTATGAGGATAATACCGGTGTCAAAGGCGGTTTTCGGCTTCGCTTCAGGCGGCACCGAGTTTGACTCCAAGAGGCAGCAGAACGTGAGCCACTTCGGCGGAGGCAGCGGCGCGGGTCTCACAGTGACCCCGGTATGCTTCCTAGTTATAAAAGACGGCGATGTAAAAATGCTCCAGATAGCGGAGAACGTGACCGGGGTGGAGCGCACGCTGGCTCAGATGCCCGAGATTGTGGCGAAAATAACGGAGATATTCAAAAAAGACAGGGGAGATAACCTTCCCGGGTAATTTTGCGCGCCTGTCCCGAATAGAAATTAAGCAGGATATATATGCGAGGGTGAGGACTTGAAAAAGATATTCTGCTTATTTTTTGTTGCCGTGACGCTTTTTACCGCGTCGGTTCCCGGAGTGAACGCGGAGGACGCGGTTCCTCCGGACGGCCTGTCGGCTAAGGCGTACATTCTTACGGAAATAGACACAGGGCGCGTAATACTGTCCCAGAACGCGGACATGTGCCTTCCCATGGCCAGCACTACCAAGATAATGACCGCACTTATCGCCGTGGAATCAGGCAGACTGGACGATGTTATAACGGTCACGGACGACGATGTGAAGGTAGAAGGGTCGTCCCTCAGCCTGCGCGGCGGAGACGTTATGACACTGGGAAACATGGTGCGTGGGATGATGGCGGTGTCCGGGAACGATGCGGCCAGGACCATAGCCCGCTTTCTCGGCGGCAGCGAGGAAGGCTTTGCAGAGATGATGAACCGCCGGGCCGAGGAACTGGGCATGGAAAACACAAATTTTAAAAATCCCCACGGGCTGCCGGACGACGAGCACTACACCACAGCGGCGGATATGGCTAAGCTTGCCGCGGCAGCGTTGAGGGATCCTGTGCTGTCGGATATCGTTTCATCTTACAAAACCGAGATAACGTACATAAATTCAGTACTGGGATACACCACCCGCAAGCTCACAAATACAAACAAGCTTCTGAACCTTGTGGACGGATGCATAGGTCTCAAGACCGGCTACACCACCAAAAGCGGGAGATGCCTGGTCTCGGCGGTGAGGAGAGAGGGAGCGGGAGTGATATGCGTGGTGCTCAACTGCCCCAATTACTGGGAGGACAGCACCGAGCTGCTTGAATACGGCATGACCCAGGTCATGTATGCGGACATAATAACGGACACGGTGGAATATGAGCTCAATGTTGTCGGAGGGACCTCCGAGACCGTAAGGGTGCAAAACACCGAATATCTGTCCGGATCCATGCTTAAAAGCGACTATGAGAACATGGAGATATCCGTCGAGCTCCCCAGATTCGTTTACGCT
>CASDVX010000114.1 GCA_949284545.1 uncultured Eubacteriales bacterium | reverse complement strand
CCGTTGAGGCCATCTTCCGCCGCGAAAACATCCCCCGTGCCGTCAGTTTTGCTGCGCCGAGCGGACGTTTGGGGCGCAGGCGGTCACGATGCGCGGGACAGGCGGGTGAGCCGGAGCAAAAAATCGTGATTATGCCGCTTTTTCGGTCAAAAATACTATGCGCGGTATTGAAATACGTCGGATTTTGTCATATACTTATAAGGGTGTGCATGCGTCTCGGTATTTGCCCGGCGGGGATGCGCCAAGCAGAGTGCCGGGGCGGCGGAAAACCCGTTCCTGTCTCTGCCCGCAGGGAAAACCGGCGCGGTCGGTCATGGCATTTTCCCGTTTCGCCGCGCGTGACGGCGCTGCCGGAGACGGCAAGAACGCAGCATACATGAGAAATTTATGTCCGTGGGTTTGCAGAAGCAAATACGCGGTCATAGTACAGGGGGTACGCGACATGGATGTTAAAAGGGATCTGATAAAACGGTGGCTGGGAGCCGCGCTTGCTCTGGCGCTGCTGGTCCCGGCTTTCTCTCAGGCGGCGTCCGCCGAGGGCACGGCCGCGGCCGGCACGAAAGATGAATTTCTTGCGGCCGTTCAGGGCGGCGGCATTACCGAGATTCAGCTTACGGCAGATGTGGACCTTACCGGCATAAACGTTATAGATATCAGCGGCCTTACCTTGGATCTGTGCGGGCACACAATCTCTGCGAACAACTTTACGTGCATATTTGAGGGCAGTGATTTTGTTATTAAAAACGGTACCATGAAGGCAAACAGCAACGGCGGCTATGCCCTGTTTATCGGCGACGGTCCCACCGATAACGTGCTGATACAGGATCTGATTACGGTGGGCGGCATCAACATCTACAATTCCTCGAACGTGACGCTGAAAGACGTGGATGTAACCAGCACGAATTATTACGCCGTATGGTGCGACGAGGGCGGGCAGTGTTCCGTGGAAAGCGGGACCTTCCGTACTGACGGCGTCGCCGTTCTGGGGATGGCGGAGGGCGACTTCGGTTCGCTGCTTGAGATATCGGGCGGAGATTTCGTCACAAACGGCAAGCCCATCGTCCTGGACGACGGAAAAGACCGCAATCCGCCCGTTATTTACGGCGGTTCCTTCGACTGTCCGGTCAGGGAATATCTTGATGAGTCCCTGCAGTACGAGGTCAACAACGACGGTATCTACACCTATTACAGCACTTTTGACGACGCGGCGGACGGTGCCGAAGACGGCGGCAAGATCACTCCGGTTACAAGTACCGACGGCGCGTTTGAGGCAACGCTCAACTACGGCGACGACTCGGGCAAAACCGTGATACTGACGGCGGACGCAGACGGCAATATCGTTCTTCCCTCCGCGGACAGGTCCGGGTATATATTTTTGGGCTGGACCCCCGAAGGTTCGTCAGAGCCCGTTGAGGCCGGCGAGACCTGCGCTCTTACCGGGGATACCGTGTTTACGGGAGCATGGAAACAGCTGACCTACAGTAAGGTGGAAGCCAAGGCGCCGAGCTGCGAGGAACCCGGGAATATAGAGTACTGGGTATGCAATGAGCTGCCGGACCTGTATTTTAAAGACGAGGCGTGTACCGAGCCGATCACTCCGGAGGAAACGGTCATCCCGGCTACGGGACACGATCCTGTCGCGGAGGGAGCGGAACCCGCCACCTGCACCGAGGAGGGCTATACCGGCAACACGGTCTGCAAAACGTGCGGAAAGGTCATTGAAAAGGGCGAGGCCATACCGATGATCCCCCACGACTACAAGGACGGATACTGCACCGTCTGCGGCACGGCAGACCCGGATTATATCCCCGAGACAACGCCTCCGCAGACCGGCTACGGCAGTTACACGGCCCTCTGGGCAGTGCTGCTTCTCGCGTCCGGCGCGGGCGTTGCTGCGGCCGCGGCCGCGGGTAAAAAACGCCGTGATGCGAGATAACACGGAAATATGATTAAAACGAGCGCAGGCAGCTTTTACTGCCTGCGCTGTTTTACTGTCTGCCCCGATCATATGCTGCAGAGCAAACCGGCGCTGCGGAAATTCCGGCTTTGCGGGACAGTCGGGTAAGAGCAAGAGGCCTGCAGACTGCTGATGCAGTCTGCAGGCCTTCGCCTTTGTTGGCCGGTATACTCGGGGCACAGGGCGCCCCCGGCCATGTCCGAAAAAAGCCCGGACGCAGGCTGCGCCCGGGATATGCCCCCCAGAGAGGAACTGAAAAAAACGCCGCGTTAACCGGTCGGGAAGCAAAACAAAAAATAAGGCTGAGCCCAAAAAACAAATCGGGTCCGGCGTGACGCTGAAACCGGGAACTAAGAAAGATGCCGGCACCGACGCGAGCACCTTATTCAGACAAACAAAAAAGCCCCGGGCGCGACCTGCGCGTCGAGGCTCTCGACTGGAGCGGATTACGGGACTCGAACCCGCCACATCCACCTTGGGAAGGTGGCGCTCTACCGGATGAGCTAAATCCGCATATTTAAAAACTGCCGTACGCATATTATAGTACCCGGCGCCGTCTTTGTCAACGGATTTTTTTAATCCCGCGCTTTTTTTGCCGCCGGTTTTTGCGGCGCGCTCACTGCGCCCCTTATTTTACCGGAGTGCACAAACCCGGCGCCGGACATTCACCATTTCGGTGCAGACGTCCGTGGCGCTTTCCGGCAGGCTGAGCCGAGGCGGGAGAAACTGCGCGGGAAAGTTTTGGCCGAATTAACCGGGGTCGGCGCAGAAAATACGGCGGATATGATACGGGGCGGCGTCACAGTAACTGCGGAGGACGACTGCTTCCCGCGGAAAACAAGGCGGGGCAGAATTTTTTTTGCGGGCTCCGGAAACGGCGGGCAGCGTCTCACCGGTCAAATATGTTTCCTTTCCTTTAATACCGAGCGGGGGGCGCCGGGAACCTGTGGGGCGGGCTGCGGCGGGGCACGGAAAACGCGGCGGCGGAGGGGCAGGCAGGGCGGCAGAGAGGCGGCCCCCCCCGCGGAAAACAAGGCGGGGCGGCGGCGAGCTTGTACGGGCATCGGTCAAAAACATATTTTTTGGAATACGGCGCGCCGGACGTCGGCTTGCCGCACGCGCATTCTCTCCCTGCGAGCGGGCGCGACTTACGCGAACAACCGGGGAGTGCTCCGCGGCATTTCTCTCCCTGCGGGCCGCACACCGCCGTAATCCGTTCTGTGCACCGGTGTTCCATCCGCTCTCCCGCCTGAGCTGCGCTCCATGCGACCCCATGCGATATGAAGTTTTGTGCCCGGGACCTGCGCGGCGGACAGCCTGCGCTCCCGGCTGAGTTACGCCCCATGTGTTATTTGTTTTTTCTGCGGGTCCGTGCGGCGGCCGGCCGGCTCGCGGCCCCGTCCCCCGGCGCGCCCACGCAGCAGGCTCGCCGGTCGGAAAATCCTTCCCCCTGCGCGCGATGATGTCCGGCCGGTGATTTTTACGTCCGCCCCGCCGCAACGTCAACTGCCTGTTGCCAACCGTCCCCACGCGTGTTATAATACAGGCGTTCATGTGACGTGATGCGCCGCGGCGCGGGAGGTGTTTTGTTACGGGAAATTCCGAGACGAGGGAGGCTGTGGGCAACCGCAAGGCTTTCCATGATTATTTTGTGATAGAGTCCTACGAAGCGGGTATAGAGCTCAAGGGCACGGAGGTAAAGAGCATCCGGAACGGAGCCGCCAACCTCCGGGACGCCTGGTGCGAGATAACCGACCGGGGTGAAATGCTTATAAACGGGATGCATATTTCTCCATACGAGCACGGCAATATTTTCAACCGCGATCCTCTTCGTCCCCGCAGGCTCCTTCTCCACAAGCGGGAGATAATGAAGCTCGCCGCCGAGGTAAAGAAAGAGGGATTTACGCTTATCCCCCTTTCCGTTTACTTCAAAAAAGGGCGCGCCAAGGTCAAGGTCGGCCTGTGCAAGGGCAAAAAGCTGTACGACAAGCGGGAGACCGCAGCCAAGCGCGACGCCATGCGGGATATAGACCGGGCGATGAAAAGCCGCTGACTTTCCGCCGGCGCGGCCGGCGTTTTCTTTCCCGCTGCCGTAAACCCTTCCTTTGTAAAAGTTTACGGAAATCCTGCCGCCCGGCGGCAGACACCCGTTCCGGGCGAAGCACGCGTTTTTTCGCCGGACGGTGCCGGTAAAGGCCGGTTGTCATGCTCCGCGGCGTTTTCTGCGTTCTGCGGGCAAATCAAAAAACGGGGTGATATTTGTGAGACTGCGTGAAAAAGTCCTGTCCGCCCTGTCGGACGCGGGCGCGGAAGGGCTGTCCGGCGAGGCGCTGGCAAAAAGGTTCGGCGTTTCCAGAGCGGCGGTATGGAAAGCCGTCAGGGCGCTGAAGTTTGAGGGCTACGGGATAAACGGCGAGGCGGGGTCCGGATACCGCCTTATTTCCGCCCCCGACATACTGTCAGCGACCGAGATATCCCGCCGGATGTCCCACCGGGACATACCTGTCATATTCGCCCGAGAGACGGATTCCGCCCTGTCTATGGCGCGCGGGTACGTTTCGGAAACAGCGGGGGATACAGCCCTTTTTGTCGCCGAAAGGCAGACCGGCGGGAGAGGACGGCTGGGGCGCAGCTTTTTTTCTCCGCCCGGTGGGATATATCTGTGTTACCGGTTTTGTCCGTCATTGACGGGGCACGGCTCCGCCATGCTTATAACCGCAGCCGCCTGCACAGCCGTGTGCGAGGCGATCGAGGAGATCTGCGGCATTAATACGGGCATCAAATGGGTAAACGACGTATACGTCGGGGGGAAAAAGGTCTGCGGCATCCTCACGGAAGCCACCTGGTGCGCGGAGACCGGCTGTATGGACGCGGTATATATAGGCGTGGGGATCAATTTTAATATCCCCGCTTCGTCGTTCCCGGAGGAGCTCAAAGGCATCGCCGGTTCGCTCTTTGACGGCGTTATTCCTCCGGTCACCCGCGCAGAGCTTATCGCCGCGGTAACCGACCGGCTTGCGCTCGTTGAGGAGCGGTGTCTGTCCGCGGATTTCCTCGACGGGTACCGGCGCAGGAGCACGGTTTTGGGCAAGGCGGTGAGGTGCTTCCGCGGGAACGACGAATTTCCCGCCCGCGCCGTCGCCGTGGACGATATGTGCGGTCTTGTGGTGCGTCTGGACGACGGCACTCTCATGACCCTTAATTCCGGCGAAGTAAGCGTCCGTACCGAGGGAACGCCTCCCCCGGTCCCGGAAAAGGCGCAGGGTAACCGTCGCCTGCAGACCAAAATATAAAAAAGGAGCTCCGCTTCGGCGGAGATTACGGTGAAAGACATGTCTGACCGAGTTGAAACACAGAAAAAAAAGAAACCATTAGGTTCCCGGAACCTTGCCCTCATGGGGCTGTTTACGGCCGTCGTCACCGTCTGCGCGTGGATATCCGTACCCCTTGCGGTCCCGGTCACCCTGCAAACCTTCGCTGTCTGCCTTGCGGGAGCTCTTCTGGGTGCAAAGCGCGGCGGCGCGGCGGTCTTCATCTATGTGCTCCTGGGTGCGGCGGGGGTGCCGGTCTTCGCGGGCTTCAAGGGAGGGCTGTCGGCGCTTGCCGGACCGACGGGAGGATACATAATAGGATTTATAATCAC
>CASDVX010000113.1 GCA_949284545.1 uncultured Eubacteriales bacterium | reverse complement strand
CGCAGAGAGCTTCGCTCCCCTTGCGGCGGCATACGGGCTCCCCGCCGGGACCGAAGAGGAAAAAGCCCGCAAGGCGGAAGTGATAAGCAAGGCCTCGGAGGACGCGTGTCAGGTACCGTTTGCGGTGATGGAAAAGGCGCTGGAGGCGCTGAAGCTCCACCGGAGGCTGGCCGAGGCGGGCAGCCGCATGGTGATAAGCGACGTCGGCGTCGGCGCTGCGATGTGCGGGGCGGCGATCAGGAGCGCAGCCCTGAACGTCTATATCAACACCAAATCTTTCACCGACAGGGCGCGGGCCGAGGAGACGGACCGCATGGCGGACGCGCTCACGGCGGAAGGGTGCCGCATGGCGGACGGGATATATTCCGCAGTATCGGAAGCTTTAAGGCGCAAGGGCGAATAAAGGAGGCAAAAATGATCGAGCTTAGAGGAAAACCCGTAGCGGATGCGGTCTCGGAGAGAGTGAGCCGGAAGGTATTGAGGCTGAAGGAACTCGGGGTGTCGCCCGCCCTGGCAATAGTCCGCGTGGGGAACAGACCGGATGATCTTGCATACCAGCGGGGCGCCACATCCAGGTGCGAAAAAGCGGGCATCCGCGTGCTGCCGTACGAATTTGACGGAGATATCGTTCAGGAACGTTTTCTGTCTGAATTTTCGAGCATTGCAGGAGATAAAAGCATCCATGGGATACTGCTTCTTCATCCGCTGCCCCGTCAGATCGACATCGAGGAGGTAAAAAAGATATTCCCCCCCGAAAAAGATATTGACTGTATGCTTGACGAAAACTCAGGCAGAATATTTACCGGGGGCGACGTTATGCCGCCGTGTACCGCTCAGGCGGTCATGGAGCTGCTTGAATTTTACGGCGTGAAGCTTTGCGGCAAACACGCGGTGATATGCGGCAGGAGCATGGTGGTGGGCAAGCCTTTGTCCCAACTCATGCTGAGGGAAAACGCCACGGTGACGGTATGCCACAGCAGGTCCGAGAACATGAGCGGTATCACCCGCGGCGCGGATATAGTGGTAACCGCCGTGGGAAGGGCGAAAATGTTCGGAGCGGAATATTTTTCCCCGGGTCAGACGGTTATAGACGTCGGCATAAATACGGATGACGAAGGCAGCCTCTGCGGGGACGTGGATTTTGCTGCGGTTTCCGGGATCGCCGAGATGATAACTCCCGTGCCGGGAGGAGTGGGCTCGGTCACTACCGCGGTGTTGGCTGAAAACTGCGTTATCGCTGCCGAGAGGGCAGCCGGGAAGGAAAAGTGATCTCTGTGAAAGGGAAATTATTGAAAGCGGCCGCCGCCTCGGCAGCGGGTTGCCTTGTGCTGTCAGCCGCCGCGGGGTGTATGCCGGAGCGGTATTCAGGACAGCTTATAATAAACGAGGTTATGTCGAAAAACACGACGTACCTTTCAGATGCGTCGGGCAGCTATCCCGACTGGGTGGAGCTGTATAATCCCGGGAGCAAAAGCATAAGCCTCAGCGACTGGTTCATTTCCGACGACGAGCTGAACCCGGACAAATACAACCTTCCCGACGTGACGATAGAGCCGGGCGGGTATATAGTGGTTTTCTGCGACGGGGAAGACAGGTATGACCCGGAGACCGGCGAGATACACGCCAATTTCGGGATATCCGCCTCGGGAGAAAAGCTGTTTCTCATGAGCCGCAGCGGAAAACTGAACAGCGTAGAGCTGGGAGAATCGCTTTCCAACATCTCCTACGGCAGAGTGCAGGACGGCAGCGCGCCGGAGGATACCTATATGTGGTTCGCCGCGCCGACCCCGGGGAAAGCCAACGAGGGCGCCTATTCGGTAAACGCCGCGGACGTGGCGCAGGAGATAAAGTCGTCCCTTCTCATCACGGAATACAGCGCGTACAACGGGGCAACTCTTCCCGCTCCGGACGGAGGGTATTACGGATACGTGACCGTGAAAAATATTTCCGATGAAGAAATAGTTCTCGGGGGCTATTGTCTCTCGGACAACGCAAACAAGCCGGACAAGTGGCATTTCCCGTCGGATATCAGACTCGGGGCCGGGGAAACGCTGAAGGTCTGGTGCTCTGGAACCGATACCTCCGCCGACGGGTTTGTGACGACGAATTTCAAATTCAACTACAAGGACGACAATCTCGTCCTCTCCCTGGCAGGCACCACCGTGCAAAGCATATCCGTGGCGGCGGCGTCGGAGGGCGTGTGCGGAGTGATGGAGGAGGGCGACGCCGCATCCTTCAAATATCGCCGCATATCCGGGGTCAAGCTGTTCGACACTCCCGAGGAAGCCTGTACCGTTGAAAGCATAGGCGTATGCATAAACGAGGTCTCGGCGGTAAAAGGCAACGGAGCATCGGAGGAATACGACTGGATCGAGCTTTATAACGCCACAGGGACCGACGTGGATCTTACGGGCTGGAGCATATCTGATTCAGAGGACGACAGGACGAAATTCGTATTTGAGGATAAGGTCATAAAGGCGGGAGGATACGTCCTCGTGTACTGCGCCGGGGAGTCTCCGAAAAGCACGAAAAAAAATTCTCTTTACGCGGATTTCAAGCTCAGCACCGCGGGCGAGACGCTTTATCTAATCAACGAAGATTCCGTGGCGGTGGACGTTTTCACAACGGGAAAGCTCCGCAGCAGCGTAACGTCGGGAAGAGCGGTCAACGGGACCGGGGAAAGGGTGTTTTTCAAAACCCCCACTCCCGGGAAGGAGAACGCCGCGGAAAGCTGCAGCGGTTACACCTTTAACCCGGTGCTGTCCCACGACGGGGGCTTCGTATCTCCCGGCACCGAGGTGCATATAGCCTCTCAGGAGGGCGGAGTGACATACCGGTACACCACGGACGGGAGCATTCCCACGTCGAGTTCTCCGGAATTCAGGGGAATTACTTTGAGAAAGAACACGGTGCTGAGGGTCAAAGCGTTTAAGGAAGGCAAAATCAGCTCCGACGTGGTCACGGCCACATACCTCATGTCCGACACCGAGAACACATCTCTCCCGGTGGTGAGCCTGGTTTCGGATCCCGACGGACTGTTTTCAGAGGAAAACGGCATCTTTGCCTTCGGACCCAGCTATTCCTCATCTTTCCCATACACCGGCGCTAATTTCTGGAAGGATTGGGAAAGGGAAGCAAATTTCGAATACTACGTAGGCGGGGAAAAGGTTCTGTCCGTGCTCGCCGGAATAAAGATATTCGGGCAGTATTCCCGCGCATACGACCAGAAAAGCGTGGCAGTGTATTTCCGCGGCGACTACGGCACGAAGAGCGTCACCTATCCGTTCTTTGAGGACAGCGACCATGATACGCTCACAAGTCTTGTGCTGAGAGCCGGAGGCCAGGACCAGGGAATGACGAGGATAAGGGACGCGTACTGCTCGCAGGTGATAAAGGGATACACCAGTCTTGTGTTCCAGGAGTGGACGCCGATAGCGGTCTATATCAACGGCGAATACTACGGTCTGTACGGACTGAGAGAAAAGATAAACGCGGAATGGCTGGGTATGTACGCCGGCGTGGACGGGAACAACGTGGACCTGATAAAAGGCAACCGCAGCGCGAAAAGCGGCACAAACGAGGCATGGCTTGCGCTTACGGATTATGTCAAGAGCCACGACCTTTCCGTGGATGAATATTACGATTACGTTTGTTCCCAGGTGGATGTGGACAATTTCATAGAGTGGCTTGCAACGGAAATATTCTTCTGCAACGGCGACACGGGAAATATAAAATTTTACAGGGAACGAAGCGACACGGGCAAATGGCGGTGGATATTTTACGACCTTGACATGACCCTGAGAAACGAAGCTCTTTGGAATTCCTACAACGCCTTCGAGAAGCTGTTCAACCCGGCGGGCCACGGCTCCAACAATTCCTTCAGCACGGCCCTTCAGTGCGGGCTCATGAAGAACAGCGAGTTCAGGGATAAATTTGCCAAGCGCTTTGCGGAGCTGCTGAACACAGCCTTCATGCCGGAAAACATGAAAGCGGAGCTCGACCGCATGATAGATCTCATCGACGGCGAGATGGAGCGCCACTGCGAAAGATGGGGCAAGCCCGCGACCTACGACGACTGGAGAGAGGAAGTAGACAATCTCTACCGCATAATCGCAGGGCGCAGGGATCATGTGAAGGAGCAGCTGATAGAATTTCTCGACTTGACCGACGCGGAAGTTGCAGAGCTTTTTCCGCAGGGGTAAAATCAAACAAAATGTTGACAAAAGTTTTCCGACCCGGTATACTGTCAAATATAACGTGATATAAATAGTTTATATCACATATTCGGCCTGCACAAACAACAAAACAAAGGGGGAGAGCTACATGTTAAAAAAGATCGCAGCCGGTATTTTTGCCGCAGTGCTGACACTGGCTCTGATGGCATCCTGTGAGGGCGACGGTGAGGCAACATCCTCAAACGGTTCTCAGGCAGAAGGCTCACAGGCGGGAGAAACATCATCGGCGTCGGAGGAGCTTACGTCGGATGAGGCGTACGACATTTTCAGCGAGGCACTGGTAGCCATGGCCGAGGAGAATGCATACGATGCTTCCCTTGATGTGACCATCGAGTTAGGACCGGACAATTTTTTTCCTGTGGAGCAGCAGTATCAGTTCAAAGACACGGGGACAGAATGCGAATATTATTTTTATCAGGTGTTTAATACCATACTCATGAACTGGACCTACTACTCCGACGGAGTAAAGTATGATGTGCAGCAAGTGGGCGAAGACGGGGAGAAGACCGTCACCGAGACCGAGATGTCATACGATGAGTTCATGGCGGAAAACGACATGGGAAGCAT
>CASDVX010000112.1 GCA_949284545.1 uncultured Eubacteriales bacterium | reverse complement strand
CGCCTTCGACCTGGGGGACAGGGGAGTCATACTTCTACCCTCGGACATGATGACCGAGGAGATGGCGGAGCAGGTTGACGAACGCATACGCAGGTGCAGGGGAGAGCCGGAAAAGGAAAAAACGGAAGGCTGAGCGCGCCGATGGCGGAGACTCCGCGGAGACTCCGCAGAGTCTCCGGTGAGACCGGCATGATCAGTCCGGGGATAGCCGGCGCGGGAACGGACTTTGCGGGGCGGGAACGGACTTTGCGGAAACTGCAGTCCGGTATGAGGCATCCGTACCGGACGGAGAGAACAGGGCCGCCGGTAAGGTTTGACGCCTGAGAAAGAAAAGTACGGGCACAACCCGCCGGGAGGGTTTAACGCACGCCGCAGAAAACAGTCGGCGTAACCCGCCGTAAGGGTTCGGAGTTCGCCGCGGGAAAGCGCGGACGGGGAGGAGAATGCGTTTGGAAAACAGTGTTCGGAAAAGAATATCCATCACCCCTCCGGAGGGAGAGGCGGTGGCAAGGTACACGGTGAAAATCAAGCCGAACGACATCATGCGGCGGCAGGTGCTCACGCACACGATACCGTCGGCCGTATGGTCCGCCGTAAAGGCGGTGATCTTCTCCGTGATCATGCATTTTGTGAAGCTGGGTTTCATATGGCTCTCGGAGCTGGGCGCAGCAATAGACGAAAGGCTGGAATTTCCCGTTTACGGCTGGGTTTTTGTCCTTCTCTCACTGCTTTACGTGCTGTGGCTGATCCCCCAGACGGCGGTGCCGGCCCTGCGGGCGAAGAGGCACGCGTCCGCTGCGGCTGCGGGGTCCCCGCCGGAGGAATACGCGTTTTTTGAGGAAGGCATGATCTTTTCAAACGGAAAGGACCTTATACGCATAGAGTGGAAAATGATACGGCTGGCGGCGGCGACGCCTCTCGGGCTTGTAATAAGCGCGGGCAGCGTGACGGACACCCTCCTCATCCCGCCGCGGTACCTTTGCCGGGAATATCCCGCCCTCTGCGGGCTTCTGAGAAAAAAGCTGGGCATACGGTTCATACGGCTGAAGAAGGAGGGGCGCGACAGAGATCCCATGTATGAAAATCCCCGGGAAAAGGTGACCATAGGCGCACCCGAGGGGGACGCGCTGGGGGAGCTGGAGGTAACTCTCAGCCTGAGCGACGTGGGGTACCTTCACTCCATGTGGCAGAGGCAGATAAAGCACAGGCACAACCGGGGCGTTTTCGGGATGATACTCATATTCATCTGCGCGGCGCTCATGTTCACCGCCGCCGCGGTGCTGGCGGCAAGCGCATTTGTGGCGGCCGGGATCGTCACCCTCGCGGCGATGATACTTTACGGGGTATATCTCTCGGTGGGAGGCTTTGTCACCGGGCGCAGGATACTGGTAAACGGCCGGGACTACAAGGAGCCGGTAAAATATATATTTTATCCCGCGGGTTTTTTGATGGTGTACGACAATGGGATATCCTACGTGATGTACGAAGACCTTGACCTTATATTCGAGGACACGGAAGGGCTTGGCTTTTTCTTCTCCCAGAAAAGCTGCCTCTTCATACCGGCGAGGTACATGCACAGCAGGGAGGGAGCGAAAATATCCCATTTTTTCAAGGCGAGCCTTTTCAATCTGGACCCCGAAAGAGGAAGGCACAGACGTGCCGCCACCGCTTTTGAAAACGCGGTACGGCCGCAGACGGAAAGAGAGAGCGCGCCGGCCGGGGCGGCTGCGGGGAACGCGGCGTACCGGGGAAGAAGAAACGGGGGCGCGGGAGAGAACGACGGGCTCGGGTTCTGACCGTCGGGCAAAAACGGGCTGCGGACGAAAAAACGCAGGACAGCGGGCCGCTGTTGCCGGGGCGGGGCTTTTGAGCCGTCAGGGACGGCGCGGCGCGTCGGCAGGGCCGTGAAGAACACGGGACAAAGGAATAAATCGCCGCAGACAAAAGCGGCGGGGAAGGGTTTGATCTGAAAAATGGATTCTACGGCGGAAAAAATAATAGTACGGGACATAGAGCATGAGATGCGCAACTCGTATCTTGACTACTCCATGTCCGTAATAGTGGGCAGAGCGCTTCCCGACGTGCGGGACGGGCTCAAGCCCGTCCACCGGCGCATACTTTACACCATGTTCCAGAACGGGCTGTATCCGGAAAAGCCCTACCGCAAGTGTGCGGACACGGTGGGAAGCGTGCTTGGTTGTTTCCATCCCCACGGGGACGCTTCGGTGTACGATGCGCTGGTGCGTCTCGCCCAGGATTTCTCCATGAGATATCCTCTGGTGGACGGACACGGCAACTTCGGTTCGGTGGACGGGGATCCGCCCGCCGCCTACCGTTACACGGAAGCCAAGATGAGCAAAATATCCATGCACATGCTGGACGATATAGACAAGGGCACGGTGGATTTTGTGCCCAACTACGACGACCGCCTCAAGGAGCCCACGGCCCTGCCCTGCAGGTTCCCGAACCTTCTGGTAAACGGCTCCACGGGCATCGCCGTGGGCATGGCCACGAACATACCGCCTCATAACCTGGGCGAGGCGATAGACGCCATGTGCATGATAATAGATAATCCGGACTGCTCCGTGGAGGAGCTGATGACGGTGCTCAAAGGCCCGGATTTTCCCACGGGCGGCACGATAATGGGCTTAAGCGGCATCAGGGCGGCGTACGCCACGGGGCGCGGCAAAATAACCCTCAGGGGCAAGGCCGAGATAGAGGAAAAGGAATCCGGCGGGTACAGGATAATCATATCCGAGATACCGTATATGGTGAACAAGGCCCTTCTCATACAGAATATCGCGGAGCTGCACAAGGACAAGCGGGTGGAGGGTCTCACCACCCTGAGGGACGAATCCGACCGGGAAGGCATGAGGATAGTTATAGAGCTGAGGAGGGATTCCAACCCTCAGGTTGTGCTCAATCAGCTTTACACCTATACCCAGCTTCAGGAGACCGTGTCGGTCTACATGCTGGCGGTGGTCAACGGGGAACCCAAGGTCCTTACGGTAAAGGAGCTGCTTTCCCACTACATAAAGTTTCAGGAAAGCGTCATAACCCGCCGCACCCAGTTTGAGCTGAAAAAGGCGCGGGAGAGGGCGCACATCCTGGAAGGCCTGATGGTGGCCATAGACAACATCGACGAGGTCATAGCCATAATACGCGGTTCCAGGGAAATAGCGGACGCCAAGGCGGCGCTGTGCGAGAGGTTCGGGCTGTCTGAGGAGCAGGCCACGGCCATAGTCCAGATGAGACTGGGCCAGCTCACGGGCCTTGAACGCGGGAAGATAGAGGAGGAGCTGGAAGCCCTGCGGGTGAGGATAGACGATCTCGCGGACATACTCGCCCACGAATCCAGGGTGCTGGATATAATCAAGACCGAGGCCGCGGAGATAAAGAAGAAATATGCCGACGAGCGCCGCACCGAGATAACGTCGGTGGCGGGTGAAGTGGACATAGAGGAGCTGATTCCCGAGGAAAACTGCATAATCACCCTTACCAACATGGGATACGTGAAGCGTCAGCCCACGTCGGTGTACCGTTCC
>CASDVX010000111.1 GCA_949284545.1 uncultured Eubacteriales bacterium | reverse complement strand
CGCGGGGTCTATTTTTACGGGGTAAGTGCGCTCGGATGAATTTATCCACTCGGTATCGGCAATCACTGTCACGTTCCAGGCGTCTCCGGCCCGCGCGACCTCATATCTCACGTCCTGCGACAGTTCTCCGTCTGCGTCCGTCATGTACGGCGCGGGGATCACAAATACCGTCTCCCCCGTGTCAACAGCCGTCACGGTGATGCTCCCGTCCTGCTGCGGCTGCAGAGTCATGCCTTGCGCGGTGAACCTGAATCCGTATGCGCCGGTGCTTACCGGCCCGCTTATGACTATGTTTTCCTTTATTCCCCGGGCCGTGGGAAGATACTCAAGACTCACCGTCTGTGCCCCGGTGCCGTATCTGATCACTCCCGAGACGCTTTTTTCCGCCCTTAACGTTGCACTCAGTCCGCTCTCTTCCGTTACCTCCGCCTGCACAAGCTCGTTTTGCCGTGTCACTTCGGGCGCAAACACAATGTACTCCGCCTCTGTTTCACTCACAACAGGCTCCGCGGCCGCGGCCACAGCCGTCCCCGCCGCAGTCAGCGTGTAAACAGGACCCGTGTATTCAAACTCCACCGTGTACCCTTCGTACGCTATACTCACGTCCGCACTGCCCGCAGCTGCCGAAAACCTTGCTGCATAGCTGTTCGCACCGTTCTCATAGACTCCTTCTTCGGCGTTGTACACTATGTCGTTATCTATTTCTTTCCATACCGAATCTTCAAGGTAGTGTACGTCTTCGGCATACACCGCCGCGACCTTGCTCCCGTCGCTCATCAGAAAATGCTTGACGTTGGATTCCCTCTCTTCAGTCAGCTCCCGCAGCACAAAAACATCGCCCTGAAGTTCCACCCCGGCGAAAGCTTCTTCTGTTTCCGTTTGAAGCGTCTCTCCGCTGAGTATCCCGTTAAGGTCTCCCGCGGCAATCTCCCCCGAATCGGCAAACGCCACATGGGGCAGCACCATGGTCAGCACCATGGCTTCGCTCAAGAATACAGATAAAGCCCTTTTCAGAACACTAAGCGGTTTTCCCATTTTTACGTACCTTCTTCCTTAAATATATTCCCCTCTTCTTTTCCTGCTTTCAACGGGGCGTATCCGCGCCGGAGTGTGTTTTTCTGCTTATTAACCCCTCCCTTTCCCTTGGATTCATCAAAATTTGTTTTCTATATGTTACACAAACAATTCGTGTGTCGATTTTCTTCGACTTTTATTAATATTTAATGCCTTAACTGTTCACAGTATACACGGTATTCTTACCTTCGTCAAGAGTTACGCCAAATTATATCCGCGGTACCCGTTGGAACCGGGGCACTGCAACTTGTCCGGTTCATCGTCAGTCAGAGCTAACGGATGTTGATTATTTGAATCTCTTTAACCATGTTCTGTTCATTTGCAGTCATATGGTAAAAGCGCCGCTCAAGCGGCGCTTTTACTATCGGCACAACTGCATTTATTCGGCAGAGTCTTTTTTCGGTTCAGCAGAGTGAATATTACAGCCGTTACGCAACCGGATGCCAACACTGTCAATATATCTGCCGGCGCAAGCCTTATCCCGGGAATTCCGTTAAACATGAACCCCGTTCCGAAACGATACAGGTATCCGTTGAGCAAAATCATTTCACCCACATACATGATAACCGTCATTGCCGAGGATATGGCCGCCGGTATCAAAATCGAAACGAATTTCCGTTTTCCTACGAGAAATGACCCTGTGTAAATACCTGCGGTTACTCCCATGAGTATAAAAAACGCAATCATCAGGGCCGCGGATAACGGCGATACACGAATATCGCCGTTCCTCCAGAACGCCGTGAAACATGCTAAAATGCAAAGTCCGAGGAACGACGCGGTAGCCGCCGACTGGAGTGTCAGTACTTTCAGACGCTTTTTTTCTCCCGTTTTTATCCACTGTGCAAAGCCGTACAGGCAATTAAGCAGAGAGAGAATCAGGAGTACGGATATAACATAAAAGTGAAACTTAAATGCCGGGTCGTACTCCCCCAGCAAAATATCCACCGGAGTTCTGGTCTCATATAAAGTCGCGGTTTCGTCCCATTCCACAGGTCCTTGATAACACATGAACATCTGCCAGTCTTCGAGCCTCACAATAGTTTTTGAATCCGCAACCACTACGTTCTTTTCAAACAATGTTTCAAGAGCAAAGAACGCTGCAAGGGCCGCCGCAGAACCGCCCGGCAGCGCAAATTTTTTTAGCACCTTCATGCACAAAGGCATGATAATCACTCCCAGCAGAACGGCAATGCAAATCGGGGTATACGGAATTATGTATTTGGGATAATTTTCTTTTAAAACGACTCCGCCAAAAATCATGTCTCCGATGACGCTGATACCCATATAAATCGGATAGTACGATACTGACAAGACACCCAAACATGCAAACGCCCAGTATCTGTCAAAGTGCTCGCTTTTCATGCCAAATCCTCCTTTCAGCCGCCGTTGGTCAGCAGTACATAAAATATCACGGTAAGCAGTACTGCGAACGCTGTTAAGGAAAGCGCCGTTATTTTCCTGAACGACAGAATATTTTTTATTCTGGCCTTGATTTTTGCCCCGCCGAAAGCAGAAGAAACAACGTTTTTTCTTTTACAGTTTTCGAGAAGCAAACATGCATACTCTTTTGCGCGGGTTTCCCCCAGTCTTGCAAGTACCAGTTCGTCGCATGACAATTCGATATCGGCAAGAAGCCGGGTAAGAAATATCCAGCAAAGCGGATTGAACCAATGCAGTGCCGCAGTCAGAAAAGCCAGAAGCCGCCACAAATTATCCGCGCGCCGAATGTGGATTTGTTCATGCGTGAGTATGAGTTCTTGATTGCAGCAATCGTATCCCGCGGGTAAAACAATTTTTGGCTTTATGATGCCGTATACGCCGGGAGTCGATACCTTATCCGATATATAGACGTTACCCCGTACATGCTTTGCATCTTTTATTTCTCTGAGCGACATTAAGTAAATTGCCATGATCATGACCGCAGCAGCCAAAAACACCGCAAGCCATATAACGGACGCGACCGTAAAGACTTGTTCGAGAGCGCTTGTCCTGTACGTGATGGGAAAGTATTCGTCGGCCGCCATTATACTGTTTGTCACCGTAAAAGAAACGTCTTCATAAGGTTCATATATAACAACCGTTTTGGTCGTAATACGGGACAGCAACCACATCAGGCTGAAATGACTGCTTAATCCGAAAGGTATCACCATTCGGAAAAACGGTATTATCCAAAGGAATACCGTAACGCGCCTCGGTATTCTTTGTATCTTTCTGACAGCCGACACTATCACTCCTGTCAGAGCGGCGGTAATGCTCATGTTGAAAACCCAGTAGAAAATCTCCTGCAACATGGTCTCACCTTTTATCAATCAGCTTCGTCAGCTCGTTTATTTCTTCCTCTGTCAAAGGTTCATCCTCCAGCAACGCGGAAAACAGAGCCTGCCGGGAACCCCCGAACACCTTTTTCACCAATGACGAGACTTCTGCCTTGCGCACCTGGTTCTGAGACACCAAAGGTATACAATTGAAGCCCGGATCTTCTCTTTTGATAAATCCCTTTGCCTCCAGCTTTTTGAGCACGGTATACGTTGTATTCTTGTTCCAGCCAATTGTTTCCGCCGCTATCAGGCTGATCTTTTTAGCGGAAATCGAGCCGTTTGCCCAAATTATTTCCATAATTTTGGCCTCGCTGTCGGAAATTTTTCCCCTCATGATAATCCTCCTCCGTTCAGACTATCGGTTTAGTCCAGACTATCATAATAGTCTGTGTTTGTCAATAGGCTTTACGAAAAAGCGCTCGGTCATCTGCCTCTTTTGCGCTCGTTGCAAAACTGATAAGCTCGCCCGGCCGAGCCGCCGCAGATATCGCCGGGTGTAGTAACGCTGATTACATAATCCGGCGAAACCATTATGTAATATACTGCCGTAATTACCGATAAAAGCACAATATAAAATGCCGAAGCCAAAGATTTTTCAACACACTATTAAACCATCCGATTTGCGAATTACAGACCATTTCGAATAGTTTGTTTTCTGTTTTTGCATCTCCTGTTCCGCCTACAGTCAAAGCAGAAGTCGCCGGCACACAAGTTACAAATGACAGTATTATTGAGAACCCATAACAGGGCGATGGAAAGCGTAAGATATCTCGTGCCGGAAAATCGCCGCAATATGAGTGATATAATAATCCCTTATCAAAACAGAAGAAAAACCTCTCAGCATTGTTTACGCAATACTGAGAGGTTTTTAGCCACTTAGAACCATTTACTTTGGTCCCAAAATAGTATCATCTCAAGGAAAAGGATAATACACATAATATACTTTCAAAAGAGCTGATAGATCTTCACTTTTTGGGTATTCAAATAACGTTGACATTTTGTTGCCACTAAGGACTTCAAAGCGGCGAAAAGCCTTTATTTACGGGCTTTTTCGAGGGTGCGAAATCAGCCTCACTCGCTCTCTACAAATCAATTCTAAACAAGTTGATTTATGAGATTTAGCAGAGAGTATCTACATTATTTATATTATCGGTAAAGCATACGCTATCCGATTTTTTGTTGCCATAGTGCTGCCACCAATGTCCTTTCCTGGAACGCATTTATTAACTTGAAAGGCCCTTCTCTATGGCATTTGCGAGTGCATGTAGCCTATTCACTGCCTTCTCTCCATTATATAGCATATATGTCGTATTTTCTTCAGAGCTAGCAGAATTCACAGGTACCAATAGACC
>CASDVX010000110.1 GCA_949284545.1 uncultured Eubacteriales bacterium | reverse complement strand
GGCGCCGATTATATCTTTACGGCAGCGGGCGCGCAGGGTATATCGGGCTTCGAATGCCCGGTGGCGTGTATGGTGGCGGTGTGGCTCATAATAAATGAGCTCATAAGCATACTTGAGAATCTCGGCGGCATCGGCGTTCCCCTGCCGAAATTCCTCGTTAAACTTACGGAGAGGCTCATGAACGGAGATGATGAGGGCTGATGTCCGTTTCCGAATACGATATAAGTCTCGGCGACGTAAGACTGTCCCGTCATTTCTGCGCCTCGGATCTCGCGTGCAGGGATGAGAGCAGCCTCGTCCTTGCGGATTTGCGCCTTATAAGGCTTCTTGAGTCCCTGTGGAATTTCATGAAATGCTCATCGGTATGCGTTCTTACAGGGTACGTCACCCCCTCTTACGGAAAAAGGCTGGGAATGAGCGAAAACAGTCCCCACCTTGAGGGCATGGCTGCCGACATATTGTGCCGTGGGGCGGACGGCGGGATAATCCCGGCGAAATACGTGCTGTGTTCTCTGGAAGGGCTGGGTCATTCAGGCGGAGCGGCATATATTTCCCCGGAAAGCGTCCATGTGGACGTGGACGGCCTAAAGCTGTGGTTCGGGGAATCCGGCGGCGGGAAACCTCTCCGTTCCTTCAGGAGATATTACAAAATGCCCCTTGTCATGCCGTATGAGGAACCCTCCTCACGGGTCTGTCCGGGAAGCTGCGGGGAGGGTGTCCTCTGGCTGCAGACCGCCCTGAACCAATGCGGATTTTCCGTGATCCCCGACGGAAGGTTCGGTGAGAAAACCCTTGCAGCTCTCACGGGCTTTCAGGAGCGCGCCGGGCTCGTGCCGGACGGTATCGCCGGCGTCCGCACCCGGGCAGCCCTCTGCGCCGACGGGATATCCCGATTTTAAGACGATGCGCTCCCGTTTGCGGAAAGCGGATTTCCTCCGCCGCTCTCCGCAAACGGGAGCGCGTTTGTTTATCCTGTCACGGGAAAAAGCGGGGCACGACTATCCTTCCTCCGCCTATGACCTCGTCGCCCCGGTAGGCCACCGCGTACTGACCTGCCGCCGGCGCTCTCACGGGGGACTCAAAATCGAACCTCACCCGGCCCTTTTCCCCTTCGGTCATCACCGCCGGGGTCTCTTTTCTTCCGTACCTTATTTTTACAGTGACCCGTTCTCCGGGTTCCGGCGGACAGGGGGATATGAGATTGAAATTTTCGGTTTCCACCGAAAGTGTCTCAAGCTCCTTTTCCGTACACAGCAGCACCCTGTTTGAAGCCGCGTCCTTGCCCGCCACGTAAAGGGGCGACGGGAGGGAAAGTCCCAATCCCTTCCTCTGGCCGGGGGTATACCGTATGTGCCCTCTGTGCCGCCCTATCACGCTGCCGTCCGGCAGCACGAACTCGCCGGGTCCCACGCGCTCGCCCGTCATCCTCTCTATGTACCCGGCGTAATCCCCGTCCGGCACAAAGCAGATATCCTGACTGTCCTTGGCTCCGGCGCAGGACAGCCCGTGTTTCTCCGCGAGTTCTCTTACCTGCGCTTTCGTCATATTCCCCAGGGGAAGTATCACTCGGCCCAGTTTTTCCCTGTCTATACAGTGAAGCATGTAGCTCTGATCTTTTCCCGCGTCAAATCCCTTGTAAAGCCGGCAGCGGCCCTCCGGGTCCCTCGCCGTGCGGGCGTAATGCCCGGTGACTATCATGCCGCAGCCGTATTTCTCAGCCACGGCAAAAAGGCGGCCGAATTTTATGCTGCGGTTGCATTCCACGCATGGGTTGGGCGTGAGTCCCTTCATGTAGTCTGACACAAATCCCCTGCACACGAGTTTTTTAAAATCCTCACGCATGTCCTCTGTGTAAAACTCCATGGACAGCTTCTTTGCCGCCGCCCGGGCGGAAAGAGTACCGGGAGCGTCCGGATCGGCGCTTTTCTCCGTGAGCAGGAGGGTCACACCCACCGGCTCGTAACCGGCTTCCCTGCACAGCAGAGCCGCTGCGGCGGAATCAACGCCGCCGCTCATAGCAACAAGGACACGCATATCAGCCCAGCCTCAGCATCTCGTCGATGGGCCTGCGCGCTCTTTCGATAACGTCCCCGGGAAGGATTATTTCCTCTCCGCCGCGCCCTGTCAGGCACCGGTAAACAGTGGGCAGGTCGGTAAGCTGCATATCCCTGCAGGTGCACGACGGGGACAGGGGATAAAAATCCTTATCCGGGCAGCTGAACCCAAGATGCTCGGTTATGCTGTTCTCCGTGCCTATTATAAATTCCGACGCCCCGCTTTTTTCCGCATATTCCGTTATCTCCGTTGTGCTGCCTACAAAATCAGCCTTCTCGGTGACTTCGGGAGTGCATTCCGGGTGTACCAGCAGAAGAGCTTCCGGATGACGCTCCTTCTCCCTCCTCACGTCGGCTTCGGTTATGCTTTTGTGAGCGGGACAGCCCCCGTTTATCACCACGATATTTTTCTCCGGCAGCTGCCTTTTCACCCATGTCCCCAGATTCGGGTCCGGTATGAACAGGATATCGTTGTTTTCCGTCTTTTGCGCTATTTTCACCGCCGATGCGGATGTGACGCACACGTCGCTTTCCGCCTTGACCCGGGCAGTGGTGTTGATGTACGACATGACCGTGTAACCCGGGTATTTCTTCCTGAGCGCGCGCACATCCTCATCGGAAACCTGGTCCGCCATGGGACAGCCCGCGTCCGGCGAGGAAAGCAGCACCCTCTTGTCCGGCGAAAGTATCTTCGCCGTCTCCGCCATGAACCTCACTCCGCACATGAGCACGACTCCCGCCTTCTCTTTCGCCGCCATGCGGGAAAGCGCGAAGGAATCGCCTACGAAATCCGCCACCTCCAGCACGTCCTGCCGCTGGTATGCATGAGCGAGTATGCATACGCCCTTTTCCTTTTTAAGCCTGATTATCTCTTTTTGAAGCTCGTTTACAGTCATAGCTTATGCGCAGAGCGCCGGACGGACAAATGCCTCGGCCGTCCTCCTCTGCCAAACCCCTTTCCGTTTTTCGCCGCGTCTTTTGCCCAGTGGTTTCAACTCGGCGTCTTTTTCGCTTTGCTCCCCTGCTGTCCGCCTCTTATCCCTTATCCGCCGCCTGCCTCTTTCCTCTTGTCTCCGCGTCCGGTATATCGCCGGGCGGCCGATGAGCCTATCTGTTTTCATGCGGGGCAAGTGCGGCGTCCGGAACAACTATTTTCACTCCGGCAGGAACCACGTCTATCTCAAATCTGCGCCCGTCGGTGATCTCCCCGTCGATGCACACCCCGTCCTTTTCCGACTCGACCTCCACCCTTTTGCCTCGCCGGTATGCTACAAAATCGGAAAGTTCCGGGATCTCCAGGTGCTTTCCCTCCGCGTATGCGCCGATGAGCCTGATAAATTTGAGCCTGGATACGGGTTTTACGAGACATACCTCAAGGAGCCCGTCGGTATTGTCCGAACGAGGAGCGCACTTGTACGAGCCGCCCACATATTTTCCGTTAGCCACGGTGCAGAGCAGTATCTCCCCGTCGGATATATCCTCTCCGTCCACCCGTACCCGGTACCCGCTGCGCATGGCGGTAAAAAACGCCCTGATCACTCCCACGGCATAGGCCCTTTTCCCCTTTAACAGGGGGTTGCCTCTCAGTGCCTCTACCGTGCGGCACACACTGGTGTCAAAACCGAAATTAACCACGTTCACAGCGTACCGGTCCCCCACGCGCATAAGGTCGGCCGCCACCTCTCTGCCGTTTACCAGCGCGGGCAGGTCTGAAAACATTTCCTTGGTCCCGTAGTACTTTATGAAATCGTTACCGCTTCCGCATGGGTACGGGCACACGCTCGCCAGCGCGTTTCCCGCCGCGCCGTTCACCACCTCGTTGAGGGTGCCGTCGCCGCCGCAGGCGTAAAACCTGACCTTATCTGCGGCTGTTTTGCAATACTCCCTCACGAACAGGGTCCCGTCCCCCTTGCTGCGGGTGACGTATATTCGGGCGTTTTCAAGCCCCATGTCCGCTGTTTTCTTCCTGATCTCGTCAACCGCTATGCCTCTCCCTGCCGCCGGGTTGACGACAAAAACATGTTCCAATGACAGCTGCGCTCCTTTTTGTTAGTCCGCGGGGCGGTACGCCGTCAGTCGCAGAAAACTATGCCCGTTTCCCTGCTCATGGACTTTATACGGGCAAGCGATTCCACCCTGAGCCCGGTTTTCCGCACCGTCTCTCCCCCGGGCTGATACGCCTTTTCAATCACTATCCCCGCGCCTACCGCCTCGGCTCCCGCGTCCTTTATAAGGCCCAGAAGCCCCATGAGGGCGCTGCCTTTGGCGAGAAAGTCGTCAATTATGAGCACTCTGTCGCCGGGAAGGAGAAATTCCTTAGAGACCACTATCTCATACGACGTGCCGTGGGTATAGCTTTCCACCCTTCCTTTGTACACATCCGCATATATGTTGTTCGTCTTGGTTTTCTTGGCAAAAACCACCGGGCACCCGAAATGCCTCGCCGTAAGGCAGGCTATACCTATGCCCGACGCTTCTATGGTCAGTATCTTGTTTATGCCGCTGTCCTTGAACAGCCGGTAAAACTCTTTCCCCAGCTCATCCAGGAATCCCACGTCTATGCAGTGATTGAGAAAATTATCCACCTTCAGGACGTTTCCCTCGCCTATTTTCCCGTCCCTGAGTATTCTGTCTTCCAGAAGCTTCATAAGCAGTCCCCTCCCGGAGCAATCTCCCGAGTTTTTATTTCATTTTACTATCTTTTACCCCTGAAAGCAACGGTATTTTATTCGGTCAAGGCACATTAAATATACTTTTGGTATATTTAATGTGCCTTTTGACGTTCTGTATATGAAACTTGTCCTGCTTACCCGTGCCGCGGGGGATGCAAAAAGCCGCTTTGCGCACATCGGCCCGCGCGCGGCTTTTGAAGGCGCTGAAAGGACGCATTTCCGCCGTCAGGAAGCGGCTGTGCGGCGGCGCATTGCCGCGGCATGCGGGTCAGGCCCCCGCGGGCTGAGGAATGGGCTGCGGTTCCGGCGGATCGAGGGGAACCTTGCTTATGACCTTTTTGTACAGGTAAATGAAGCCAACAGCCGTCGCCGCCAGGGAAGCCGCTTCAGCTATGGGCCACGCCCACCATATCGTCCTGAGTGTTCCGGACAGAGAAAGCAGCCACACCGCGGGCAGCAGCACCAGCTGACGTGCAAATGACACAAACATGGACAGGATCCCTCTTCCGAGAGCCTGGAACACGCTTCCGGCAACTATGCAGACGGCAGCGATGGGAAAGCTGAGGCTTATTATTCGCAGGGCGGGCACTCCTTCCCCGAGCATCACCGGCGCGGACGCGTCCTTTTCAAATATAAGCAGAAGCTGCTCCGGAAACAGCTGCATCACCGCAGTACCCGCCAGCATTATCGCCACCGCGGTTACCGACGCCCATTTTACCGTACTGAGCGTCCTCCTGCGGCTGCGTGCGCCGTAATTGTAGGCTATTATGGGTATCATGCCGTTGTTCATTCCGAACAGGGGCATGAAGAAGAAGCTCTGGAGCTTGAAATACGTGCCGAAAATAGTGGTTCCTATACCGTTTATCCCGGCAAGTATGATGTTTACGCAGTAGGTCATCACAGAGCCTATCGCCACCATTATTATGCCGGGGACGCCTATTGCGTATATCCTGCCGACGGTGCGCAATTCCGGCCTGAAGCCCCGCAGGGACACATGTATATCCTTATTGAACTTATGGTTGAGTATCACAGCCAGAATCGCCGCCGCCACCTGCCCGGCGACCGTGGCTACGGCGGCGCCCGCGGCGCCCATGTCAAGGGTGAAAATGAAGACCGGGTCAAGGACGATGTTTATCACAGCTCCGGCGCCCTGAGTAAACATGGTGTATACGGTGCGGCCGGTGGACTGCATAAGACGTTCGAACATTATTTCCATGAATACCGGAAGAGATCCGAGGCAACATATTCTGAGGTACTGGCCTCCGTATGTCTTCACCGGCTCGGGATCAAATGATTCGGTGACCTCGGCGGTGCCTATCATACCGTTAAAGTACACGTCGGTAAAGAAAAACGCGCACAGAAAAATGACGGCAAATCCCACCGCCGCCAGAAACACGCCGTGGCGGGCTATTTTGTCCGCCGCAGGCTTGTCCTTCTCCCCCAGCGCCTTTGACAGCAGCGCGTTCACGCCCACCCCGGTGCCCGTGGCGATGCCTATCATAAGGTTCTGAGCCGAAAAGGCCAGCGACACGGCGGTAAGCGCGTTTACGTCGTAACGGGACACATACACGCTGTCAACCACGTTGTAAAGCGCCTGCACCAGCATGGACACCATCATGGGCGCGGACATGGTGAGCAGCAGTTTGCCTACGGGCATAGTGCCCATTTTATTTTCTTTTTCCAAAAAAATCCCCCAAATCACGATTTACGCCTTTTTCTCTTAATTTTCTTAATTAAACTTCACCGACCCGAGATTTTATAGGCATGAAATGTTAATTTCCCCACAGTTGAAAACATATACAGTATGTGGTAGAATGATTTTGTATTTAGGCCGCCGGGCAAAGCCTCGTGCGGCATGGGAAAAGAGGTAATATCCTGTATGAATATTTGTGTTTACGGAGCTTCCAGCCGCAGCATCGGCAAAAATTTCACGGACGCGGCTTTTGAACTGGGCGCCGCCTGCGCGCAGCGGGGGCATACTCTTGTTTTCGGCGGCGGTAACGCCGGCGTCATGGGGGCCTGCGCCAGAGGTGCAAGGTCCTGCGGCGGCGAGATAATCGGAGTAGTCCCTAAATTTTTCAATGTGGACGGGGTTATTTTCCCCGAATGCACAAGGCTCATCCGCACCGACACCATGAGGGAGCGCAAGGCGCTCCTGGATTCACTTGCGGACGGGTTTGTTGTGGCGCCCGGAGGAATAGGAACCTACGACGAGTTTTTTGAAATGCTCACCCTAAAGCAGCTGGAACGCCACGAAAAGGCCATGGCCATCTACAATGTTGACGGTTTCTACGACGGCCTTCTGGAGTTTTTGCAGTCCGCCATGGATAAAAACTTCATGAAGCAGGCCACCAAGCGCCTTTACGGTGTGTTTTCAAAGAGCGGAGACGCGTTGGATTATATTGAAAACTACGTTCACGTACCTCTGGCTCTGAGCGAACTTAAGGACGTCGACCTGATAAACCATCAGGCTGAAAAGTGAAGTATCATCCGCGCGCGGCAGAATTTTGCAAAGAGTTTCCTTTCCCCGGTCCTTTCCGCGTAAAAACGTTAACAGTATTTTAATGCTGTCGGGGTACAATAAAGAAATTTTCGGCGCACCGCATAACGCCGCTGGAATCCGGAAGAGCCCGTCTCCCCCGGTTCCGGCGGCGCTTTTTATCCGGGGCATCACGGTGCGCGGCCGTGTGGTGATTTTCATGAATAATGCCTATGTACAAACCGATTCCGGACGACATCCCGCGCTGGCTGCGCTGCTTTCATCCGTTTTCCTGCTGGGCGGCTGCGCGCCCGCGGAGGCCGGGAACGGAGTTCCAGCCGGCGCGGACTCTGCCCTCTCCGGCGGTTCCTCCGCTGTTTTCGACAGTATCCAGCTTTCGGATATAGAGATCCCGGAACAAGCTCAGGCCTCCGGGTCCTCCGAGGTCTACGGTGTTCTTATCACTCTCACCGGCAGCGGGGCTGTATGCGACAGCGATTTGGTGATATGCGACGGGGACACCGTCACCATAACCGGCGGGGGTACGTATACCCTGACGGGTGAGCTTTCCGGTCAGATACATGTGGATTCCGACGAAAACAGCAAGATAACCCTTGTTTTTAACGGCGTTTGTGTCGAAAGCCCCGACTCCTCGGCGCTGTTTATCAAGTCGAGCCCCAAAAAGACCGTGATTTCCACCGCATCCGGTTCGGTGAACATCCTTCGTGACGGCGACGCGTACGATGAAAGCATATGCGACGAAAAGGACGGGGACGTCCCCGATGCCGCTCTTTACAGCCGGGATGATCTGAAGCTCTCCGGCGCCGGCGGGCTTTATATAGTTTCCGCTTATCACAGGGGAATAAACTGCAGGGACGATCTTGAAATAGAAAACGGCGATATCTTTGTGGTCTCAGGGGACGATGCGGTGAGAGGTAAGGACAGCGTCACCGTAACCGGCGGTGTACTGTCCCTCGAAACCGACGGCAACGGCATACGTTCCTCCGGCAGTGACGAGGACCTGTCCAAGGGGAATATTTTGATTTCCGGCGGGAGCGTAAGCATAGTCGCCGGAGGCGACGGAGTAGACGCGGAAAACACCCTTACTCTGTCCGGAGGGAGTATTTCCCTGCTTACCGGCGGCGGATATGAAAACGGACGCTCCCATTCCGACGGATTCGGCGGGGGCGGCGGCCCGGGTGCTTTCCCCGGCGTCGGAGGATTTGACAGGGGCGACCCGGGTGCTTTTCCCGGCGGCGGATTCTTCACCACGGCATTTCAAACGTCCGACTCATCG
This sequence comes from uncultured Eubacteriales bacterium, assembly GCA_949284545.1. GTDB lineage: Bacteria > Bacillota > Clostridia > Oscillospirales > CAJFTT01 > CASDVX01. The sequence continues at coordinate 4,285 of CASDVX010000110.1, read as the reverse complement.
CAAAGCTCCGAAAGCGCCAAAGGCTTTAAAGCTGCTTCCCGGATAATTATATCCGGAGGGGCCTTTTTTGCGGACAGCGCCGACGACGGGGTGCATTCCGATTCCTCCATAACCGTGTCCGGCGGAAGCCTGTATATCAGAAGCGGCGACGACGGTCTTCATGCGGACGTATCCCTGACGTTTTGCGGGGGCGACGTGCTGGTTGAGGAATCCTATGAGGGCGCAGAGGCCGAGACAATCCTTATAAGCGGCGGAACGCTGAGATTTTACGCCGACGACGACGGGATAAACGCCGGTACTTCCCTTTCCCTCGGCGGCGTAGGACCCGGAGGTGTGCCGGGAGGCATGGGCGAATCCGGCACGGGCGGGCTTGATATCACGGGAGGATATGTTGTCATAAACGCCTCCGGGGACGGTATAGACTCAAATAATACCGTGACCATGTCCTCAGGCACCGTGATAGTTTACGGCCCGGAAGGCAGCGGCAACGGTGCTCTCGATTACGCGGCGGATTTCACCTTTACCGGCGGGACGCTCATAGCCCTGGGAAGCAGCGGAATGGCTCAGTCCGTAACCGCCTCTCAGGGCGGCGTGATAGCCCTGCGGACCAACACTATAAAGTCCGGGACCCTTCTTAATATCTCCGACGGGAGCGGGCGCAGCCTTATGTGCATAGAGTCCCCCAAATCCTATTCCCACATCGTATTCGCCTCCTCAGAGCTTTCGTCCGGCGAAAGTGTCACTCTGTCAACAGGCGGTTCCCACAGCGGCGTCTGTGCGGACGGAGTGTATTCCGGCGGGGAATACTCCGGCGGAACGGTGCTTACAGTCGTTAAAGCATCGTGACCCGTCGGACCCGTGCTGCTGCGGCACCGCCCGGCACTCCAGGCAAATCTGCGCGCCGGTAAACATTAGGCGTGGTCACTGAACCGGGACTGTTTTCGTGCGATTTCCTTCCCCGCGGTCTCCTGCAAACGGCTTTGTTCCGCGCGCGGCCTCATCCTCCGGCGGCCTGTACCAATTTTATCCCTGTGTGTAAAGTAAAATAGCCGTCAGAGAGGCTCCCCTGCCGACGGCTGTTTTACTTTTTGTATTATAATTTTGTTATATTACTTCAAGTATAACTCATTTTCCCTTGCTCACACCATGTACCTTGACAGGGACTTCATTTTTTCCACGGCTCTCCTGTGCATGTTGCTCACCGCCGGTTGGCTCATGGAAAGTATTTCCCCGGCCTCCTTCTGGGAAAGCCCGTTTACGTACATGAGCGTCAGCAGCTTTTTCTGTTTCTCGGTAAGTCCCGTCTCCATGGCTGCGGCGGCGAACCTTTTCATGCGCTCACGCGTCTCGCTGTTGTCGCTTTCCTCACAGCCACACATGCCGTCAAGCAGTTCGCTCAGTCCTTCAAGCTGTTTGCCGTTCAGCACAGATACGCCCCCTTCCACGGGTTTTTCCTGTTCTGTTTGGTCAGAAACCTGTGCCCGGAGGTATAAAAGCTCCCGGCCTCTGCGCCGGTCCGTCTGCTTTCGCGGACCTCCTGCTCAAGTAAAGCTATCCTCAGCTCCGCTCTTCTCCTTTCGCAAAGAGGCATGCATTCCAGTCCGCTTTGAAGCGTCTTTATCCTTTCTTTGAGCATGTCCGACGAGTCTATGTACTCCTCGGCAAGTCTCCTCATGTTCTCTCTGCTCCTGATTTCCGCCTCGGTCAGGTCGCGCTGTCCGTACACCGTCACAATATATTCTTTCATCTTTCCTCCGTTTCCCCGGCAGCGCGCGATCAGCCACGCCCGCCGGCCGCTCCGCCGTTTCTACACGATTCGTGTAGCTAATTTGTAAAAAACAACCGTCCGCAGCGCGGGCGGTTCTTTCCCTTAATTAATATCTTAGCTTTTTTTCTCGATATGTCAATAGCAAAATTCAAAAAATGCTTGCAAACACACAATTTGTGTGATACACTCATTTTATTGAAAGAGCAGTCGGCGCGAGGAAGGAAGTTTGCGGTATGCTGGGAGAAAATATTAAACGTATCAGGGAGAGCTGCGGGCTCACTCAGAAGCAGCTCGCCGAAATGCTGGATATAAGTCCTTCCGCCGTGGGAATGTACGAGCAGGGGCGGCGGATACCGGACGCCGATATGCTTTCAAGGATTTGCGGGGCACTCAGGGTTTCCGCGGATTCCCTTTTCGGGAGAAACGCGTCGTCCGTTGACGAGCTTATTGATTCTCTTTACGGAGCGCTGCGTGACGGCAGTGTGATGTTTAACGGCGTCCCGCTCACTGAGGAGGACGCGGAGGCCGTTCTAAGCGCAATGAAGCTTGGCGCGAGGATTGCGCTGTCCTCCCGCCGCGCAGGGGAGTCCCGGGACTGAGTCTCTGCGCGCGGAGAGATCCCTCCGCTGCGTCTTTGGCAAGCCCGCCGCGCCGGGCGGGGGATGTCTTGAGATTAAAGGAGTGTTTTTCTTGACCCGCGAAGAGATTTCCAGAAAAGCCGATATGTTTTTTGAAGGACGCCAGACACGGGACTTGTTTGCCGTCTGCCGGGATATGGGCATAACGGTGGTGTTCGTTCCTCTCACGGTACGCGTAAGGGCGTTTTACCAGTGCATCAGGGGCGTGGACGTGATATATCTTTCCGAAGGTCTGAGCGATACCGAGCAGTATATTCTTCTCGCCCATGAGCTGGGGCATTTTGTGCTGCACCGGGGCGTAGATTCGTTTTTCATCGCCCGTTCCACTCTTTTCCCGCCCGGACGGTTTGAGCGGGAGGCGGACGAGTTTGCCCGCTGTCTGCTCGGTCATCTGGATCTTGACCTGACGGAGGTGGCTCCGGACATACGCCGGATACTTTCTCCGGACGGGATGTGAACAACGGGCGCGAGTCCGGGTTCCCCGCGCGGAGCCGTTTATTAACGCGGCTCAGCGACATATCGTCGATAACGGCGCAGAAAAGCGCCGGTGAAAGGAAGGATCCCCATGAAAAGAAGTTTGCGTAAGCCGGTTTTCCTGTTCGCCGTGACGGCCGTGCTGCTCCTCTGCTTTGCTTCGTGCTCGCCTAAGGCCGGGGCGGGCAATGCCTTGTTGCCCGGAGGTTCTGATGTCGTGGAGGATTCCGAGTCCGACGGCAGAAAGGTCATAACCACCGTCAACATGACTGTGGAAACCGACGCTTATGACGACCTTATCGGCACGGTAACGGGCAAAGTCAAGGAACTGGGCGGGTATGTGCAGAGCATGTACGAAAACTCGGATTCCTACGGCAGCCGTTATGCGAGCATAACCCTGCGCGTCCCGTCCGAAAAGAGCGACGAATTTCTGTCCTCCCTCGGGTCGTCCGCCTATGTGAGGAGCCAGAGCATAACAAACAATGACGTATCCATGGAATATACGGATATTGAGAGCCGTCTCTCAGCACTTGAGGCGGAAAGGGAGCGGCTGGAGGAACTTTTCTCCGCGGCCGCATCGGTATCCGACGCAGTAGCGGTCCAGGAAAGGCTCACCGCGGTCATACAGGATATTGAAAGCCTTGAGGTGCAGCTGCGGGACTACGATGTCCTGACGGAATACACCACCGTAAGCATGAGTATCAGCGAGGTGAGCGTGCTTAAGACGGACGATATGTCCGTGTGGGAGGAGATCGGATTTGTTTTCGCCGACAACACCGCGCGTCTTCTGGAGTTCTCCCGCAGCATGCTGGTGATCGTGGTCGGGTTCGCTCCGTTTACGCTTCCGGTCGTTGTGACAGTCGCAGCCGTCCTGCTCATAGTGCGGTTTACTTCCCGCCGCCGCAGGAATAAAAAGGCCGGGAACACGCCGCAATAACTGCGGCCCGCAGGCCGTGAGGCACCGGCGTCAAAATGCGTCATGCACGCCGGCGGATCTCAGGCGCAGGCCGCGCCGACGCTGCCTCGTTTAAGAATTCATTTCACAAATCAGGCCACGCACACCCGGCGGGGTGCGCCGGAAGTGCGTCCGGCTGAGCATGTGTTTCCCGCCGCTGTGAACCGGCCTGACGCGTCGGTTCGGGGATATGAGAACCGCATAACGGCAGTATCGTCGGCAAAGTCGGCACGCCGCTCTCTCTGCCGGACTCGGGTTCTGCGCCGGCAACGCCGGGGCCGTTTCTCCGCACGCAAAAAAGAAGCCCTCTCGGGTAGCTGCTCATAAAACAGGTTTTACGAAACAAGAATTATGGCAGTTGCCATGCAAGGGTTGCTGACAACAAGGGTATGCGCCTTAACGGGTGCATACCCTTTTGTTTTGTGTATGAGTAATAGCAAAAAGAATACG
>CASDVX010000109.1 GCA_949284545.1 uncultured Eubacteriales bacterium | reverse complement strand
CACCTGCAATGATTTTTTTCATGGTTTTTCTCCTCCTTATGTTTACTTTTTTGCACATATTTCAATGCGTTAATTGCATTTTAACAGATATTTTATGTTTGTCAATTACTAAATCAAACGTTGTCTTTATTTTTTTTATTGTTTTTTCTTGTGTTTGCCCTTTTGATGAGACGTTTTAATAAGGATTTCGAGGGATCATTTGATGCGCTATTTGTACAATTTTTTGACGGTTTCAGTCAATGCACGTACTTTGCATCCCCTTCATTTTGCATAAGAGGCACCCATGCTGACCGGCACGGGCGCCTCTTATCGTATGTTATTTCATAATCTGTAGGCATCTCCGTGGGATGCTTTGCGCTTTTTACCCCGAAGCGCCCTGCTCCTCTAATCCGGTGCCTACGGTCATTCGTTTTTACCGACCAATGTTGACTCGGCTTTACTCATCCCCATGAAAGATAAAACCATGATTGCGTAAAACACGGCTGTGAAATAAGGGAACAGAGAAACGTCGGTGTTTTGGGCAATCAGGCCGAACGCCGCGGGGGCGGCCATTATTCCCACGTACGCAGAAGCCATCTGCACCCCGATAACCGCCTGGGACGCCTCTTCCCCGAAATTTTTCGGTGTCAGGTGAAGCATGTTCGGGAACACCGGTCCGTTGCCCAAGCCTATCAGAAAGAGCGCAAAGGCTGCTGCCTGAGGCGGCAGGGGGAGCATCAGCAAAACCACCGCTGCAAGCACTGTTACATATCCGGCCTTTATTATCCAAAGTCCTGAAACTCTTCCCGAGAGCAGTCCGGAAAGGAAACGGCTGAAAGCTATCCCCATGTAATAGAACATTATCAGCAGAGCCGCAGCATCCGCCGATTCTCCCCTGCTTCTCACCAGATATGTGCTGCCCCAGACGCCGCATGTGTACTCAAGTCCGCACGACCCCAGAAAAACGCAGCACGCCATACGAACCTTCCGATCTCTGAGCAGGCTCAAAAAGCCCAAAGTCACACGGGAACCGCCGTCTCCGTGTTTCGCATCCGGGTGAGCCTTTTTCCAAACCGGAAGGGTTACTACGGTAATCACGGCGATGCCCAGCTGTATTGCGGACACAAAGCCGTATCCCTCGTGCCAGGAACTTTTTGAAAGGGCCATTGACATGAAAAACGGGCTCAGCGATACGCCTATACCGTAAAAGCAATGAAGAAAATTCATGTGGGACGCTTTATAATGCAGCGCCACATAATTGTTCAATGCAGTATCTATGCACCCGGCGCCGAAGCCCAGAGGGACTGAAAACAAGCAAAGCCATAACATGTTTGTCGACAGAGAAAAACCGAACAGCGCGGCAGCCGTCATCAATGTGCTGCCCGCCGTTACCGCCGCGGTCCCGAAACGGCTTATTATTTTTGCGGACAACAGACTGGATACGACCGTGCCCGCCGAAATTATCAGCGTCACAAAATTTGCCCACGATACCGGCGCGGAAAATTCATTGCTTATCGCCGGCCACGCCGCTCCGAAAAGCGAGTCCGGAATACCCAGGCCTATAAACGCCGCGTATATCACCACAAGGAGCAAAGTCGCCATTCTGATTTTCCTCCGTTTTGCATCTTTCCCCGCCTCAGGGTATACAAATACTTTTTATCCCGCCGAAGCAGAAAGCCCTTCACCGACTGCGCAGCCGCACCCACAGCCGTCTCCCGTATGCACGCGGACGTTGTTTTTCACTCGCCGTCACTGCCCGCTGTTTTTGAAAATAGGATTGCACGCTCGCGGTCACGTCACGGCGTTGCAAGCAAACCGGCAGTCCACGGTCCGCGAGTTTTTCCTGTTCTCTCCTGAATTTTCAAGTGTCAAAAAACAGCGGCAAGGGATTAACCCTTAACCGCCCGTTTGTGGAAAATAACTTCGAACGCCCGTACCCGCGGCAAAAAACGACATGCAGGCGCTCGGATTTTCCGCTTTTGTAAGGAGGAACTGAAAAATATGCCAAACTTTGATGCGCATGCCTTTGTTCAGGCAAACAAAAGAGCCTGGAGCGCGAACCGGCTCCAGACCCGACCTGGTGGAGACGATGAGACTCGAACTCACTACCTCTACAATGCGAATGTAGCGCTCTCCCAGATGAGCTACGCCCCCGTGTCCACGAGGAGTATTGTACCTTCTCTAAATGTGTTTGTCAAGTATTATTTTATGTTTGTCCGTACAAAAAGCGGGAGCTGGCTTTGCCGTCTGTGCAGGGTAAAACGCCGCGGCAGGGTGTTTAGACGTGAACAGGCAGGGGCTTTGCCGCTTACGCAGGGGAAACGAGATCGCCCGTTGCCGATTACGCAGGAGCAGAGGTGCGTTTCACCCCGTAAGTGCCGTACGCGAGACGGGAAAGGCGCAGCGAGCGGCAGCCGTGGCTTTGCCACGCAAGGCGGAAAGGCGGCAGGGCGGCCGGCAGCGGCAATACCCGCGACAATGCCCTTTGCATGGCATATTGCGAATACGTTAATTAAAAATACGGGCTTCTGCGAGCTTAGTTAAGGTGAAGGGCCGCCCCGCCCTAAGGCGGAGCGGCTCAGTTGCGGTACTGTCGGCAAATCCCCGTACGTTCCGGCTTATGCGCGTATGCCGTATACCGACAGATTTGGTTTCAGCCCACGGTGAAGGTATATGTTCCGGACTGCAGTTCCATGATCACGCAGCCGTTTTCCTCCCCGGTGACGGTTATTCCCTCGGCAGAGCCCAGCGAACCGCCGGATTCGGAGACCGACGAGGCCGACGAGGCGGGCAGGTACAGGGTGGCGGTGGTATTGGCAGGTACGGTGCAGGTGTAGGTGAGCTTTCCGTCCTCAGACGTCCACGCGCTCTTTATAAGGCCGTACATGCTGTCGTACTCCGCCTGTGCGGAGGTGAGTCCTCCTCCCACGCAGGGCTGAAGGATGAAATGCTTGAAGCCCGGAGCCTCGGTGTCGCACTTTATCCCGCCGAGATACGCATAGCCCCACTCCATCACCGAGCCGAAGGCAAAGTGGTTGAAGGAGTTCATGTTGACGTCCTGGAAGGAATTATCTGTGGTTATGGCGTCCCAGCGCTCCCATATGGTGGTAGCTCCCTTATTTATCTGGTAGAACCACGACGGATAATCCTCCTGCAAAAGCAGGTCGAACGCCACGTCGGTATACCCGTTGTCGCAGAGGGCGGGAAGCAGGTAGCTCACTCCGATAAAGCCCACGGTGAGCTTGTTGCCGTTGTTTCTTATGAGCTCCGCCAGCTTCGCCGCGCAGGCTTCTCTCAGTTCGTCGGGAACTATGTCAAAGTACAGAGCCAACACGTAAGAAGTCTGGGAATTGCAGACGGTGCTGCCGTCGCTGTTCATATATTCCCTTACCCACGCGTCCTTGTATTTCTGCGAAAGCTCCTCATACATACGGCTGTCATCGTCCTTGCCTAGCCACCGTGCCACATCCGCCATAAGCGACGTAGTATACGCGCAGTAGGCGGTATCCACCGTTCCCACCGGCGTGGGGTCGTTTGCATTGAGCCAGTCTCCGTACTGACCCATGTTATCGCGGATGTAATCGCTTCCCGCCTGCCCCTTCATGTACTCGATATAACGCTGCATCGCGGGGTAACACTCTTCAAGGGTAGTTATGTCGCCGTAGCGCACGTACGCGGTGTAGGGTATGATTATTCCGCCGTCCGCCCATGCTCCGTGTGCGGCCTGATAAACGTCCTTATACGCTCCGGGAGCGGAATTCGGGAATATTCCTATATCCTGAGTACAGTCGAGGATATCCATTATATACTGATTGTAAAATGCCGCCGTGTCCATGTAGTACATGGACGTTCCGCAGAACACCTGTGCGTCTCCGAGGTAGCCGAATCTTTCGTTGCGTGAGGGACAGTCGGTGGGCACCGAAAGGAAATTGGATCGCATGCCCCAGTAGGCATTGCGCTCAAGTTTGTTGACCTTTTCGTTTGAAGTCACCAGTGACGACGTGTCGTCCATGTCCGTATAAAGCACCAGCGCCTTTACGGACACTATGTCCTCCCAGTCTATCCCGCTTATTTCGGCGTACCTGAATCCGTGGAAGGTAAACGACGGGTGCCATGTCTCTTCACCGGTGCCGGCGCACACGTATTTGTCCGTGGCCTGAGCAGCGCGGAGATTTGCCGTGTACAGCGTGCCGTACGCCCCGTCTCCGTTGGTCTCGCCGTTGTTAAGTACCTCGCCGTGGCGGATCGTCACGACCGTTCCCTTTTCTCCCTTTACTGTGATCTCCACAACCCCCGCCATGTTCTGCCCGAAATCATATACAAATACGTTGTGTTCAGGCTCGGTGATGTTCACGGGCTCAATGACCTGCATGCACTTTATCGTGCCGGCTATCTGCGAGGTTATCTCTCCGACACCCAGCTCTTCCGCGGTCTGAACGGTCACGGGCTCGTAATCATATTCCTTCTCCGTTCTGGTGGCCACGTATGTTTCGCCGTTGTAAATGTCGTTTTCCGTAATCGGCCCGTCGGTCGTATATTCCCACGTCCCGTCCGTCACCACGGTCTGTACGCTGCCGTCCTTGTACTTTATGACCGTCTTTGATATGAACGCCGGATACTGTTTGTTGAATACAAGGCCGGCCATGCCCGCCCACCAGCCGTTGCCCAGCTGGGCGGATACCGTGTTCTCTCCGGATTTGAGAAGCTCCGTCACATCGTATGTCTGATACAGCACATGCTGATCGTACTGTGTAGAGCCTGGGTTAAGAAAATCATCCCCCAGCTTGTCGCCGTTGAGATACAGTTCGTAAAGTCCCGCTGCCGTCGCATATATCCGCGCCGACTCTATATCCCTGGCCGATTTGTCAAGCTTGAAAATTTTCCTCATTATCGGGGCTGCACCCGTGGCACCGCCGGATTTGGTCTGCAGTATCCACTGTGCGTCTGAAAATCCGCCCTCCATGAGCCCCGTTTCAAAGTAGCACTTATCCTGCGACAGGCAGTTTTTGCCGTCCTTGTCCCACACCTGCACCTGCCAATAATATCTGGTGCCGGGGGTCAGCGCATTTCCTGCGTACGGGACGGCGAGAGACTGGTCGGATTCCACTCTGCCGCTGTCCCAAACGTTATATTCTCCGCGCAGCAGTCCCTCGTAGGAATCGGATACCATTATCTGATACGCGGTCTGCTTCTGCCCTCTCACCGTGTCCGCCATGTTCCAGCTGAAAAGCGGTGTATCGCTGTCTATTCCCACCGGGTTCGTGAGATAGTCCACCGTGAGCGACGATATCACTGCCTTGCCGCTGGTTTTTATCACATTTTTCGGCTGGCATCCGGTAAATGAAAAAATCATCGAACCTGCAAGAATCGCCGCAAGAAATCTTTTTCTCATACTCTCTCTCCTTTTCAGCTTTACTGCGTCTGTCTGAATTATATCATTTTTTTCGTTCAGGGCAATGCACCCGCGTAAAGCAAATTGTAAAAAGGAAATATAATATTTTTTCACGTGCGGCTGTTTGCGCAGTTCGGCTCTCCGTTTTTGTGAAAAAACGGGACCCGGGGGAACAGCCGCGCCGTTTCACCGGGTCCCGTTTTCTGTCAGCACCGTGGACAAAACCCGTTCGCCTTTACAAAATCCACGTCATGTCGCCGTGTTTTCCGCGCCTGTCGCCGGATGAGTTTCTTCCTCCGCAGGCTCTCCCTTGTAGGTGAGCCTAAGCAGTATCGGCGTCACAAAACTGGTGATGATTATAAGCATCACCACAAAGGGCATTATTCCGCTGTCTATCACACCGCTCTCCACGCCCTTCTGTGCGCATACCAGAGCCACTTCTGCGCGGGCCATCATGCCTATGCCCACCCGCAGGGAATCCTTGCCTCCGTAACCGCATGCCGCCGCCGTGAGCGAGCACCCGGCCAGCTTGCCGGTTATCCCCGCGAGTATGAACAGGATACCGAAAAGCAGCATCGAACCGTCCACCGCAGAAAATTCAGTGGTCATTCCTATATTTGCAAAAAACACCGGTGTAAAAACCATGTAGCTCATTATGTCCGACCGTCGGTCTATATACGCGCGCTCCGGGTTCCCGGAAAGCATGAGTCCCGCGGCAAAGGCACCGGTTATGTCCGCTATGCCGAACCACGCCTCGCTGGCGTATGCGAAGAAAAAGCACATGGACAGGCTGAGTATCGGCAGCATCCTGTGGTGCGGCCATTTGCGTTCTATCACTCCGAAAAGCTTTGAAAAGGTCAGTCCCGCCGCGGCCGCAAACGCGAAGAACGCCAACGTCTTAAGGAGCACCACCCACGGCGATGCCGAAGCATCTCCCGCCAGCGCCGTCACCACCGACAGAACCACAACTCCGGCGATGTCGTCCAGTATGGCGGCGGTGACCACGGTGCTTCCCAGTTTCCCGGAAAGCCTGCCCAGCTCCTTAAGGGTAGCTACGGTGACGCTTACGGACGTAGCGGTAAGTATGACCCCGTAAAACAGCGCGCTTATCAGCGCGTCGCGGTCTCCGGAGAACGCTCCGTTAAACGCAGCCGCGGTGAGAAAACCGAGCCCCATCGGCACTATTACTCCCGCCGCAGTTATTATGACCGCCGGGAACCCTACCGCTTTGATCTGCTTCACGTCGGTTTCAAGCCCCGCAGAGAACATGATGAGTATAACGCCTATCTTGGCGATAAATCCTATGCCCTCCATGGAGGTATCCGTGAGCACATTCTGACCCGGTATCAATCCGATAAGACCGATAAGGACCCCTGCCGCCAGCATTCCGACAACCGCGGGTACGTGTATTCTTGCAAAAAGCTTTACCAAAATCTTTGAAAGCGCAAGAATGATTGCAAGCGGCAGCAGCACCGTATAAAATTCCATTGAACACACGCCTCTTTTTCAGCCCGGCAATCATTTCGCCGTAGCCGTTACTTCCCGTTTTCAGCCGTTACATTATATGACCGGCGTATACTTTTGTCAATCGCCGTCTTTTTCCGCATTTTTTACGCGCTTCGCCGCGCTTCTCTTTTCTCTCGCCTTTCCTATCATTTTGCACAGGATATCCGCGGGGATCACCGCAAACGAAAGTATAAACACCCATATTATCTCGTTGAAGGTAAGCGGGACCGTCCTGAACATCTGCCCGCCGAACCTTACGAGGAACAGCTGTATGCACGCCGCGGCCGCCATTATGGCGACAAACATTTTATTTTTCTTGAGATTCGCCGTGAGCACAACTCCCGGGGTGCGGGCGTTGAAAGCGTTAAACAGCCCACAGAATATGAAAAGTGTGAAGAACGCGCTCATGAACGCCCCCTCGGCGGAGGAAAACATCCCTTCAAATACCGGGAGCTTCAAAAACAGGGCACACAGCAGCAGTGTAAAAGTTCCCATCCTGCCTATCTGCGCGAGCATCTTTTGCGTCAGCACTCTGGCGTCCCTTGGTTTCGGCGGTTCCTTCATGTATTCCGGCAGCGGCGGTTCTCCTGCGAAGGCCAGACCTGCGAGGGTGTCCATTATCATGTTCACCCACAGCATCTGTATCACCGTTATCGGCATCTCCACCCCCAGCAGCGGGCCGAGAACGGATATGCCTACCGCGCACATGTTCATGGTGAGCTGGAACACTATGAATTTGCGTATGCTTTTGAATATCGTCCTCCCGTACAGCACGGCCTTTCCTATGGACGCCAGATCGTCGTTTAAGATTACCACGTCTCCCGCTTCCTTCGCTACGTCCGAGCCGCTGCCCATTGCGAAGCCCACGTCCGCGCGTTTGAGAGCCGGGGCGTCGTTCACCCCGTCTCCCGTCATGCCGACGACCATGCCCTTTTCCTGAGCCAGCGCCACGAGCCTGCTTTTGTCCGAAGGGAGAGAACGGGCTATGACCCTTATATCCGGGAGTATTTCCTTGAGCTTTTCGTCGCTCATGCTCCTTATAGCGGACGCGTCGTACGCCCCTTTGCCGCCCGCGGTTATGTCTGCTTCCTCGGCTATGGCGCAGGCTGTGACGAGATTATCTCCCGTGAGCATCACGACCTGAATGCCCGCATCGTGTATGGTCTTTACCGCCCTTCGCGTGGTGGTGCGCAGGTTATCCCGTATACAGGCAAGGCACACGAGGGTGAGGCCCGAAAGTTGTTTCCCCTCCTCCACTTTCTCTCCCGTGACTGCTATCGCCACCACTCTCAGCGACCGCGCCGCCGCGGCGTTCATTTTCGTTTTTATTCGAGACATGGAAAGAGGCACTGTGTGGCCGTCTGCCAGCATGGACGATATGCAGGCCGGGAGGATGATCTCAGGGGCGCCCTTTACGAATGTCATGCCGTTATCGAGAGTTGCGGCGGAGTATTTCCTCGCGCTGGAAAACGGTACGCGGCTCACAACCTTTCTCTTTCTCGACGGACCTGACATCGGCAGCGCTGCCGCAAGCAACGCTCTGTCTGTGGAATCTCCACCGCTTATCTTCCCTTCCGACACGGTGCACGATGAATTGTAAACCGACGACATGGTAAACATTTCACGAAGCGCCGGGTATTCCGACAGTTTATCCGCCTCTCTTTCGTTTCCTCCTCCGTCTATCGTATAAACAAGAGACAGTCTCCCTGCCGTAAGAGTACCCGTTTTGTCCGTAAAAAGTATGTTCATGCTGCCGGCAGTTTCTATGCCCACAGGCTTCCTCACCAAAACGCCGTCCTTGAGCATCCTCACCATGTTTGAGGACAGAACCACCGTTATCATCATGGGGAGTCCTTCCGGGACCGCCACGACCACCACCGTTACCGCGAGAATGAGCGCGTGTATGAGCCCGGAGGTGAGCGTACCGATATCTGCGAACGACTGAGCTATGCGATGAGGGTCAAACCCGTTATCCATGAAGAACGTTTTGAATATGTCTGTAGCGGCTACAAGAATCGCGGCCGCAAGTCCCAGTTTTGACAGAGTCCCCGCAAGATGCCTGAGCCTGCCCCTCATCGGGCTTTCCAACGTTTCTCCCGCCATTTCAAGGGCGGTTTTACCGTATATGGTCCCGTCACCTACCCGCGTGACGGTCATGACCGCCTCTCCCGACACTGCAAGAGCTCCGCAGAAAAGTTTGTCTTTCGCGTTGAGGCCCGTTTCCGCGGACCTGCCCGGGCGTTTCACGGTTTCCTTGCTTTCGCCGTTTAAGGGGGACTGATCCACCCTTATCTCGCCCTGCATGACTACTCCGTCTGCCGGGATCTTTTCCCCCGCCGAGATTATGACCGAATCCCCCACCACTATGTCTGCCGCGGGAACGCGCTGTATGCGGCCGGAACGTATGACGCGACAGGTCACCGCCGACGCTTCCTCCCTCATACGGTTAAACGCCGTTTCGCTGCTGAATTCGGACAGGGTGGAAACCAGCGTGGACAGCAGCAGCGCCACGGCTATGCCCACGGGCTCAAGCCAGCCCGCCCCGTTAAAAGTCAGTATGAGGTTTATTGCCAGCGCCGCAAGCAGTATGCGTATTATCGGGTCGGAAAAGTTCGAGCCGAGCGCCGCGAGAAACCCGTGTGTGTTTGGGCGGCTTATCGTATTCGTTCCGTATAGTTCGCGAGCCTCTTTGACCTGCGCCGGTTCAAGTCCCCGTATGGGTCTTTCGGTCATCGGGTATCATTCCTTTCCGGGATTTGTATATTCCTCTGGCAAGTATATGCCCGGAAAGTCAAAAAAATAATTTCCGCACCACGCCGATGCGGAAATTATTAACCAAGCCCTTTTGCGGCAGTGACTTCTGTACATCCAAACTTCCCGCCCGCGTCGGTGCCGCACGCGCAAACGGACGCCGCGCTTCCGGACGGCCGCTGCCGTCCGCGCACGCCGGGTCACCCCCGTTTTGCCCTCTTATGCTTTTTCAAGTCCGTTTGACGCCGCAAATTTTTCCAGCGACGCGTTGTCCCGGAAATCCGGCATTGCGGATGCCTTTGCAAAACTCCAGATCTCTGTAACCGCGGCGGTCTCGCCCGGCGCCACATCCTTAAGCGGGCTGAGGGATTCCATCTCGATGAACCATCTGTTTGTGTACGTTTCAAACGAACACCCGTAATCGGGGTATTCCGCGCCCGTCTCGTGCGTGAACTCTTTTTTGAATATTTCGCCGTTCAGCAGGTACGCGCTCCAGCCGGGAGTATTGTTCGTCCCTATTTTGAAGGGACGCTCAACGTCCTCCTGACGCAGCGTTATGTACCTTTCTCCCCAGAACACTCTTCCGTCGCTCATGTCGTTATAGGGCCATATACCCAGCACCCGGTTGGGCAGAAGCCCTGTGTCCTCCCTTGCCTGAGGAATTATCTCGGCCCCTCCGGGGGCAAGCACGGTGAGCGCCCATGCCGCGTATCTCTGCGGAAAATCCGCCACGTTTTTTACGCTGCTGGTCACGCATATCTTTCCGTCGTCGCAGAATTCCACGCGCAGGCTGTTTCGCACCAGGTTCACCCTCTGAGGCAGCGCGGTGAAAACCGCCCCGTTTGCAAAAGTTTCCGCGGTCACCGGCTCGCAGTCCGGATAATAGGAATGAGGGTCTCTTTCAGGGCTGGTCCATATACGGTGTCCTCCGAACGTGCGCCATACCGCCCCTTTGCCGAAAACCGCTTCAAAATCCGGCCCGTCCTTCTTCCCACAGGACACATGGTCGTTAAAGCAGAAATTCTGCCCGCCTATAAAGCCCGCACGTATTATCCTCGGTCCCACGTCCAGCGTCACCAAAAGCTCAACCGTGC
>CASDVX010000108.1 GCA_949284545.1 uncultured Eubacteriales bacterium | reverse complement strand
ACGGCGCGGCAGGGCGGAGGCACGACGGTGAGCGGCGGGGCGGCGGGGAGGACAGAAAGAAAAATCTGCGGGACGTGTTTTGCGTCCCGCAGATCTGTCTTTATTTTATTCAGCTTATCGTATTTTTCCTGTCGCCGTTATTCTTCTTCGCCTTCACGGTCAGCGCCGCCGCAATACCCGCGACAATGACCACCGCTGCGGACACCGCCACATACAGTATCACGTTGTCGGAACCGTCCCCGGACTGACCCGTTCCGGATACGACGGATTCCGTCGGCTCGGCATTCTCGCCTTCGTATGTGACCGTCGGGACAAAATCCTCGCCCGATTTATTGAATATTCCCCACTCGTATATCTGCGGGAAAAACTTGCTGTGGATCCCTGAGTCTACCTTTATCCTCAGATAGCGGGTGTTCACCGTGTCAAAGGTCACCGTGTCGGCTGCTTCGCCGCAGTCGTACGCAACGCCCGGAACCTCGGTCCATATAGTGCCGTCGGACGAATACTGGAGCTTGTAGCCGTTTGCGGCGGGCCTTGTGGTCCCTTCCCAGTCAAACGTCACGGTATTGCATTCCCTGGATTCTCCGAAGTCGCACATGAGCCATGCATCCTGGTACGAGCTCCTCGCGTCGCGCTGCCAGCCGGTGGACATATCCCCGTCATTCGCCTTTGTCACGGCGCCCGACGGGTCCGTAAACGTCGCGCTCAGAGACATGTTTTCGGCAATGGTCATGGCGCTGCAGTCCGCCGTTGTATTGCCCTTGACCTCGAACTTCACATAGGTAAATCCGACACCCGATTTCTCAATCTTGACGCTCTTGTTTCCGTCTCCGGTCACCAGCGTCGCCTTGCCCTCGCTGTCCGCGGTGACGATCTGCCCCGCCATGGATACCTTGTTGCCGGGCTCGGTCACCACGGTAAGCTCGGCGGCTTTTCCGCCGAATACGTTCTCATAGAACATCTGGGCGAGCTTCAGGTATCCGGCATCATTGGGATGGATGGTGTCTGGAAAATACTCGCTCATACCCACCGTCATGGCGTTTATGTCCACAAGCGTGGCTCCGGTCTCCTCGGCCACCTGCTTGACTATGGGCACGGCTACGTTGTTTATCTGGTCCGGGTGAGCCGTATCGAACGCCTGAGGCGGGGTTGCAAGGTAGACCTTCGGCTGAGACGACAGCTGCTGGTAGGATTCCACCAGAGCCTTGAGGTCGGGAAGGTAGGTCTCCCCGCCGTTCCAGTTAGTGGTGACAACGTCGTTTGTCCCCAGCATTATTATGACAACATCCGGCAGAAATTCCTTGCTCTGGGTGTAAAGGGATTCGTTCCAGTACGTATACATCCCCTCATCTGGATTCTTCATGGCGGTGCGCCCGCCTATGCCGAAGTTCCTTACCTCGTACCTGTCCATGTCGAGGAAGGTCTGAAGCTGCGCGGGATAAGAGCAGGTAGCCGTATTGGACGACATGAAACCTTCCGTTATAGAGTCTCCCACGCAGGCGACCTTTATCACGTCTTCCTCTTCCGCAAAGCCCGTCACCGCCGCCGCCTGCAGCATAAGCAGCGCGCAGGCGAAAATGCCGATGCTTTTTTTCATAATATCACTCCCGAATTACTGCATTTTTATGCGAGAGGGCATCGGAAAAGCGATCGTCTCACGGTGCCTCCTCAAAAGATACCGAAAAGATTGAAATTCGCCACTACTGCGGCAAAAACTATGGATACCATGGAAAGAAGCTTTATGAGTATGTTAATGGACGGGCCGGAGGTGTCCTTAAAAGGATCGCCCACAGTGTCGCCCACCACCGCGGCCTTGTGGCAGTCGCTTCCGCGTCCGCCGTAATTGCCGCCTTCAATGTATTTCTTGGCGTTGTCCCATGCTCCGCCGGAGTTGGCCATCATCACGGCCAGCAGGAACCCGCAGACCGTGGCGCCGGCAAGCATCCCCACTACTCCCGACGGACCCAGTATGAGCCCTACGGCTATGGGCGACGCGACTCCCAGAAGCGCCGGTACGAGCATCTCCTTCAGGGCAGATCTGGTGCAGAGATCAACACAGGAAGCGTAATCGGCCTCCGCCTTGCCTTCCATAAGTCCCGTTATCTCCCTGAACTGCCTGCGCACTTCCATAACTATGCTCTGGGCCGCCCTGCCCACCGCGCTCATGGTGAGCGACGAGAACAGGAACGCAAGCATACCGCCCACGAAAAGGCCTATCAGGACCCTGGGGTCGGTGATGGACAGCTCAAGACCCTTCTCCCCCATCATGGGCGAAATCTTATCCACATACGATGCTATCAGCGCAAGAGCCGTCAGCGCGGCAGAGCCTATCGCAAGGCCCTTGCCCGTCGCCGCCGTGGTATTGCCCAGAGAATCCAGCGCGTCCGTGCGCTGACGAACCTCTGGGGGAAGCCCCGCCATTTCGGCTATTCCTCCGGCGTTGTCCGCCACGGGACCGTACGCGTCCGTCGCAAGGGTTATTCCCAAAGTTGAGAGCATGCCCACCGCGGATATGCCTATGCCGAAGAGACCCATGTTCGCCGACTGCGCCCCGCCGCTCACAAAGAAAGAGACCAGAACGGACGCGGCTATTATGATGACAGGCATCGCCGTGGATTTCATGCCCAGCGAAATACCGCCTATTATCACGGTGGCTGAACCCGTTTCCGACGTCCCGGCAAGGTCCTTTGTGGGTTTATAGGTGTCCGAGGTGTAATACTCCGTGAAAAGGCCTATGAGCACGCCGGCAAGCAGCCCCGAAAGGATAGCGAAAAATATGCCTATGTAGTCGCTGCCGAGGCCGAAATACACCAGGAAGAAGGCCGCGACAACGATTATCGCCGAGCTTATGTAGGTGCCTTTCCTCAGCGAGCCCAGCAGGTTGCGCTGAGTGGCGTTCTCTCTGGTCCTCACAAAAAACGTGCCTATAATCGACGCTATCACGCCTATTGCCGCCAACGCCAGGGTGAGTATGATGCCCTTTATCTCCATGCCGGCGCCCAGAGCCGTCACCGACAGGGCTGACGCCGAAAGTATGGAACCTACATACGACTCATAAAGATCCGCGCCCATCCCGGCCACGTCTCCCACGTTGTCTCCCACGTTGTCCGCTATTACGGCCGGGTTCCTCGGGTCGTCCTCAGGTATCCCGGCCTCTACTTTGCCCACCAGGTCCGCGCCCACGTCAGCCGCTTTCGTGAAAATTCCGCCGCCTACCCTTGCAAACAGCGCCATGCTGGAGGCTCCCATGCCGAACGTGAGCATGGTCTGCGCCACGGTTGCGGTGTCAAGCTTAAAAACGTATGTGAGAAGCAGGTACCACATGGAGATATCGAAAAGCCCGAGCCCAACCACTACGAAGCCCATGACGGAGCCTGAGGAAAACGCCACTCTCAGGCCCTTATTGAGCCCTGATGAAGCCGCGTTCGCGGTGCGGGAATTAGCCGCGGTGGCTATCTTCATGCCCAAAAAGCCCGACAGTCCGCTGAAAATTCCGCCCGTAACAAAGGCAAAGGGCGTATATATGCTCATTATATCGCCCGGTATCAGCGCCAGAACCAGCAG
>CASDVX010000107.1 GCA_949284545.1 uncultured Eubacteriales bacterium | reverse complement strand
CAGAAAAAATACCTTCCCGCTCAGCCCCCTCGAGCTCAGAAACGCCGCGTCGTCATATTTCGTCTCGTACGGCGTCCCTCCCGGATTGTCGTGTACCATGTCCGTTATTACTTCCAGCTTCCTCGTGTACATGTCTCCGTTGCTTTCGCTCCCTTCCGCTGACGGTATACCTGCGCCGGTCACACACAGAACCTGCAGCGTTGCTGCCGCTAAACACACCACAGCCGTCATCCTCTTTAACACGTTGTTTCTCATTCCGACTCATTCCTTTCATACGAAGTGCCGTATATAGCGCTGCGGATCCGTCCGCCCGGCCGTTCTAGCAGTCTTTTGTCCTACCTGGGTTCAGTATAAAACAAGCAACAGGTTAAATATACGCGTTAATTCATTAAAAACATGCGTTTTTATATTTAAACAAAACTCCTGGTAAGCTAATTTCCCGAAACGGATATGCAACATTTGTTCTCGTTTCTCCTCGGCGCTTGACACAAACATACAAAAGCCGTATAATTATGGGATAAAAGTTTTACTGTCTCCGGAAGCGGCGGCAGTTTGAAAGGGTGCTGCGCCATGAGCGAATGCAAGGAATACAAAATTGATACAAAATGTCTTCAGGAAGGCTGGAAACCCGGTAACGGCGAACCTCGCGTGCTTCCAATATATCAGTCCACCACCTATAAATACGACTCGGCCAAACATCTCGCGGGCCTTTTTGATCTTTCGGTCCCCGGCCACATGTATACCAGAATTTCCAATCCCACCGTGGACTTTGTGGAAAAGAAGATCGCTTCCCTTGAAGGCGGGACAGGCGCAATGCTCACCTCTTCGGGACAGGCTGCGAATTTTGCCGCCGTTTTCAATATTTGCAGCGCCGGTCAGAACTTCATCAGCCTGTCTACCATCTACGGCGGGACCCTGAATCTTTTTGCCGTGACCATGAAAAGAATGGGCATTGAGGCGCGCTTTGTCACTCCGGATATGAGCGACGATGAAATCGATGGTTTTTTTGATGAAAACACCCGCTGCGTGTTCGGAGAGACTATCGCAAATCCGGCGCTGAATGTGCTTGATATCGAGCGTTTTGCCGGCATTGCACACAGGCACGGCGTGCCGCTTATTGTGGACAATACGTTTGCCACACCGATACTTTGCCGTCCTTTTGAATTCGGAGCGGACATAGTGACTCATTCCACCACAAAATACATGGACGGACATGCCACTGTTGTCGGCGGCGTGATAGTAGACAGCGGGAAATTCGACTGGGCCGCCGGCGGAAAATATCCGGAGCTTACCGAGGCGGACGAATCGTATCACGGAGTGGTTTACACACGTGATTTCGGCGACGCTGCGTACATCACGAAAGCCAGGGTCCAGCTCATGAGAGACATGGGTATAACTCCTCAGCCCATTGCCGCGTTTCTTATAAATGAGGGGCTCGACACCCTTGCTCTCCGCATGGAGAGGCATTGTGCAAATGCCCTGGCTGTGGCAAAATACCTTGAAAAAGACCCGCGAGTTACATGGGTGAATTATCCGGGTCTTGAGAGCAGCAGCGAGCATGCGGCTGCGATGAAATACACGCCTTCGGGCTGCTCCGGGGTCGTCTCTTTCGGAGTGCGCGGTGGGCGGGACGCCGCAGTAAAGTTCATGGATTCTCTTGAGCTTGCGGCTATAGTTGTGCATGTGGCGGATGCGCGCACATGCGTTCTTCATCCGGCCTCTACTACGCACCGCCAGCTTACCGATGAACAGCTGGAGGATGCCGGAGTATCGCCGGACCTTATAAGGCTTTCTGTCGGCATTGAAAACGTAGAAGATATCATCGCCGATATTGATCAGGCGCTGGATAAATCTCAGAAATAACCTCAAGGAGGCTTTACCTTGCCTATAAAGATACCTAACGCCCTTCCGGCTACCGAGGTGCTGAACAACGAGAATATATTTGTTATCACCGAGACCAGAGCCATCACGCAGGATATCCGTCCGCTTAAGATAGCCATAGTGAATCTCATGCCCACGAAGATCGCTACGGAAACGCAGTTTGCGCGCCTGCTGGGCAACACTCCCCTTCAGGTGGAGCTGGACTTTGTGTACATGAAAACACATGTGTCCAAAAACACCTCCCAGGAGCATCTGTTTTCCTTCTACAAAACCTTTGATCAGATATGCAACGACACTTACGACGGCATGATAATCACCGGCGCGCCCGTTGAGCTTCTCGAGTTTGAGGAAGTGGAATACTGGAATGAACTTTGTTCCGTTATGGAATGGAGCAAGACTCACGTGACAAGCACGCTGCATATATGCTGGGGAGCTCAGGCCGCGTTCTATTACCACTACGGCATTAAAAAAGTTGTTATGGACAAAAAACTGTTCGGGGTTTTTGCCCACCATGCCGATTACAAACGTTCCATCCTGCTGCGTGGCTTTGACGATGTGTTTTTTGTCCCACAGTCACGCTACACCACGGTCCTTCGCGAGGATATTGAGGCTGTCGGCGGACTGCGTGTGCTTGCCTCAAGCGAGGAAGCCGGTGTATACGCCGTAATGTCCAACAAGGGACGGCAGATTTTTATCACAGGGCACAGCGAGTACGATACCGATACTCTTCTTAAGGAATACATGCGGGATAAAAGCGCCGGGATTCCCATAGACGTACCCAAAAATTATTTCCCCGGAGATGACGATTCAAAGCCACCGGTGTGTACATGGAGGAGCCATGCCAATCTGCTTTTTTCAAACTGGCTGAATTATTTCGTGTACCAGACGACACCGTATGATTTGAAAAAAATAAACCAGCAGTAAATGTTTGCGGCGCCGGTATCATGCGGCGCCGCTTCGTTTTGGCCGCTGAGACAAAAACAGCCGCGATACCTGCAACGGTATCGCGGCTTTGTGTAATATGCGTCATTATTCGTAATCGACAACAGTCGCCCAGCGAAGAAGGAATTCCTTTTCGTCCGGATTCCCTTTGACCGACTGAGAGGCTGCCACGATGGGCATCCACTTCTGAACGTACTGCTTCGCCGTATCGCTTTTCTTGCAGAAAAGATTGAGGTATTTCTCCGCAAGTTTTTCTTTTCCGGAAAGGCAGAACAGAAGATACGTTCTTGCTACGTCGGCGGAAGCGTTGCCCTGGGTGGCGTGTGACCAGTCAAGTATGAACGGCGTGCCGTCCGGCCTCACTATTATGTTCGTGGGGTTGAAGTCCCCGTGGCATACCTTCTTGTGCTTAGGCATCCCTTCCAGCCTCGTGTGAAGATCATACCTCGTCGTCGCGTCAAGCTCC
>CASDVX010000106.1 GCA_949284545.1 uncultured Eubacteriales bacterium | reverse complement strand
CTCATTATTACGCGGCTCGTCTGAGGTAAGCCGAGACCTATCTCGCCGAGTCTGTCTGCGTGGGAAAATACTGCTGCCGGCACGTCAAAATATTCGACTTTTCCGCCGTTCATAACAAGAAGCCTGTCCGCATTTGCAGCTGCATCCTCCATGCTGTGAGTAACGAGCACGATAGTGCTCCCCGTTACGCGCCTGTATTCTCTTATACCTTCAAGTATGGTCTCACGGCCTCTCGGGTCAAGTCCGGCCGTTGGTTCATCAAGAATAAGCACCTCCGGCTTCATCGCAATGACCCCTGCTATCGCGGCCCGGCGTTTCTCGCCGCCCGAAAGCTCAAACGGGGACTGTTTCAGGTGCTGCTCGGTAAGACCGGCAAATTCAGCCGCCTCCCTGACAGCACTATCAAGTTCATCTCCGGAAAGGCCCTTGTTTTTCGGCCCGTAGGCTATGTCCGCATAAACAGTCTCTTCAAACAGCTGGTATTCGGGATACTGAAAACACAGTCCTACCCTGAACCTCACGCTTCTTATATCGGATTTTTTCCCCCAAATGTCTTCGCCGTTGAGCTTCACCGTGCCTGACGTTGGTCTGATAAGCCCGTTGAGCATCTGTATAAGCGTGGATTTGCCGCTGCCCGTGTGGCCGATGATAGCTATGTATTCACCTTTTTTTATGCCGAACGAGACCCCGTTTACCGCTGCTTTCTCAAACGGGGTCTTCTGTGAGTACACGAACCGCAGGTCCGCGACCTCTATTATATTTTCCCGTTCCTTCGATGAACGAGCCGTTTCATCGTTTTTTGCACAGGTCTGCATGACCGTCACTTCCCGGCACCTCCGGCACATTTGATAAACGCATCCGTAAAATCTTCCACTGTAAGGACGTCCGCCGGGAAATCAATGCCCTCTTTGCGTATTTCGTACGCTATTTGAGTGACCTGAGGAACCTCAAGCCCCACCGAGCGCAAAAGCTCCACCTGAGAAAAAATTTCCCCCGGGGCCCCGTCGGCAATCACCCTTCCGTCATTCATCACTATCACCCGGCCGCACGCGGCGGCCTCCTCCATATAGTGGGTAATGAGCACCACCGTCATATTCTTTTCCCTGTTCAGACGCGCTACGGTATCCATCACCTCGGCACGTCCACGCGGATCAAGCATGGCGGTAGGCTCGTCCAGTATCAGAATATCCGGCTGCATGGCAAGCACTCCCGCTATGGCTACGCGTTGCTTCTGACCACCGGAAAGCCTGTGTACTTCATGCCTCTTGTATTCGCTCATGCCTACAGTTTCCAGCGCCTCATCAACGCGTCTGCGTATTTCTTTCGGTTCCACGCCCAGATTTTCCGGTGCAAAGGCCACGTCGTCCTCCACCAGTGAGGCAACCAGCTGATTGTCCGGGTTTTGGAACACCATCCCCGCTTTTCTGCGTATGGGTATGAGATTCTTTTCGTCACGGGTATCCATGCCTTCGACCGTCATGCTCCCGCCGGTGGGCGTCAGTATGGCGTTGATATGCTTTGCAAACGTTGATTTACCGCTTCCGTTGTGTCCCAATACCGCCACGAATTCTCCCTTTGACACGCTGATATTCACGCAGTCAAGCGCTGCCTTAAACTCCGGCATTATCCGGGAATCTTCCTGCTCATCATATGAAAAAAACAGATTTACCGCATCTATTATCGCCATTTTGCACCGCCTTTCGATTGCAGGCTTACTTGACCCGAACGTCCGGAGCCACCCACACGGCCGTGGCTCCGCACGGCAGGACCAGACCGCTGTCCGTTACCGGGAGTCCTATCTCGTCCGCAAAAACTTTTCCTCCGTATTTTTTACCGTACGTTATGCCTAACAGATACCCTGCCACGGAGGGGGACAAGCCCGCAGTGTATGAGTTCATCACAACGAAAAGCGGATCGTCAGACATAACCGATGCGCACAGCTTCACAAGCTCATGAGCGCCGGTTTCCAGCTTCCAGACTTCGCCTCCCGGTCCCCGCCCGTAGGACGGCGGATCCATTATCACGGCGTCGTATTTGTTGCCGCGGCGTATTTCCCTGTTTAAGAATTTCAGGCAGTCATCCACCAGATATCTAACCGGTCTGTCTGCAAGGCCACTGGCCGCAGCGTTCTCTTTTGCCCACTGAACCATTCCCTTTGACGCATCCACGTGCGTGACCGATGCGCCCTCCGCCGCGCAGGCAAGCGTTGCACCGCCCGTATACGCGAACAGGTTCAAGACGCTTATTCTGCGCCCGCAGTCGCGTATGATTCCGCGCATAAAATCCCAGTTTACCGCCTGCTCGGGAAAAAGGCCCGTATGCTTAAATCCCATCGGCTTGAGCCTAAACCTTAAATCCCCGTACGAAATCGTCCACACGTCGGGCATCCTTCGGTTATCCCAACTTCCGCCGCCGCTTTTGGAACGGATATATCTTCCGTCAAAGTTTTCCCATCCCGACTGCGTGCGCTCTGTATCCCATATAACCTGTGGGTCCGGCCGTACCAAAGTATACCGTCCCCATCTTTCCAGCTTCTCGCCGGATGATGCGGAAAGTATTTCATAATCCTTCCATTTGTCGGAAACTCTCATCTGGAGGCACCTGTTTCACTGCATATTATATCGCAGATTTCCTCTCCTATCTCGCTTATGAACCCGCGGTCTCTTCCCTCAAGCATAACGCGTATCAGAGGTTCAGTGCCGCTTGGCCTTACAACGATTCTTCCGCTGCTTCCGAGCCTCTTTTCAGCATCCGCAACGGCGGCAGCCACCGCCGCCGAGCCGGCGAACGCAGCTTTCTGCCCCGCATCCGCGCGTATGTTCAACATTATCTGAGGATACTTTTCCATCACCGCCGCGAATTCCGACGCTTTTTTGCCGGAGCTTATCAGTGCGGAAACAAACTGCACCGCCGAGAGCTGCCCGTCTCCGGTGGTCGCGTACTCTCTGAATATTATGTGCCCGGACTGCTCTCCTCCGATACCGTAACCGTGATTCAGCATCTCCTCAAGAACGTACCTGTCACCGACACCTGTCACCGACACGCGTATACCGTTTTTCTCCGCGAAATCATAAAATCCCATGTTGGTCATGCTGGTGACCACGGCCGTATTGCCGGGAAGTCTGCCTTTTTTCTTCAGCTCCGCGGCAAATACGGCAATGAGCTTGTCACCGTCTATAGTTTCCCCGTTCTCGTCTACGGCAAGGAACCTGTCCGCATCTCCGTCAAAGGCCAGTCCGGCGTCCAGCTTAAGCTCCTTCACCTTGTCGCTCAGCGCGCCGAGATGAGTCGAGCCGCATTTGTCGTTTATATTGAATCCATCCGGGTCGGCTCCCATTATTATTACATCCGCTCCGAGCCTTCTGAAAATTTCCCCGGCAGTAACCGACGCCGAGCCGTTCGCGCAGTCCACCGCGAGCCTGATTCCGGACAGATCTCCGTCAACCGTACCTGTTATATGCTCTATATATTTTTCCACTGCGTCGCGGTTTCTCCGGGTTCGACCGATCCTGTCAGCGGAAAGAGCTGCCTCCTCGGCTTCGCCTCTTATAAGCGCCTCTATCTTTTCCTCCACCTCGTCGGCAAGCTTGTAGCCCTCACGGTTAAATAACTTTATCCCGTTGTATTCGTAGGGGTTGTGCGACGCGGAAATCATCGCTCCCGCGTCTGCGTCCATTTCCTTAACAAGGTACGCCACAGCCGGAGTCGGCACCACGCCTATGAGCTCCACATCCGCACCGACGCTGTTAAAGCCCGCCGCCAATGCGTTTTCCAACATGTCGCCCGAAATCCGGGTATCCTTGCCTATGATGACGCGCGGCTTTCTGCCGCTTTCGCCCACCGCAGCCAAAACCTGTGCAGCCGCCTTGCCGATAGACCACGCAAGCCGGCAAGTGAGATCAATATTGGCCACGCCGCGCACGCCGTCGGTTCCGAAAAGTTTTCCCATTTTCCGTCCTCCCGATATCAGCCGTTAATGAGGCTGTTTATTCCTGAGTGTCAAAAAGCGTCTGCTGCACCCCGCCGGTAAACCTCTCCGGCAGAGGGAGTCCGAGATGCTCGTAGGCCATTTTAGTAGCGCAGCGTCCGCGCGGAGTTCTTGTGAGAAATCCCATCTGCAACAGGTACGGTTCATACACGTCCTCAATTGTAACGGATTCTTCCCCTATGGCCGACGCAAGCGTCTCGACCCCTACAGGTCCTCCGGAGTAATTGTTTATTATGGCCGAAAGCATACGCCTGTCGATTGCATCAAGGCCAAGGGCATCTATTCCCAACCGTTTCAGAGCGACGTCAGCTATCTCTTTTGAGACGACGCCGTCCCCTATCACCTGTGCAAAATCCCTCACCCTGCGCAGCAGTCTGTTGGCGATTCGCGGGGTGCCGCGGCTGCGTTTTGCAATCTCCATGGCGCCGCCTTCATCCGTTTCAATGCCTAAAATCCCGGCGCTCCGTATTATTATTTCGTAAAGTTCTTCCGTTTTGTAAAGCTCAAGCCTCAGCTGCACGCCGAACCTGTCTCTCAGAGGAGCCGCTATCTGTCCGGCGCGGGTAGTGGCACCTATAAGGGTAAAATGCGGAAGATCAAGGTGGTACGCTGCAGCGCCCATACCCTTCCCCGTGATTATGTCTATGGTAAAATCCTCCATCGCAGGATATAGGACCTCCTCCACAGTCCGGGCAAGGCGGTGTATCTCGTCTATGAAAAGTATTGAGTTGGGTTCAAGCTGTGTAAGCAGCGCTGCCAGATCGCCGGGTCTTTCTATGGCCGGCCCCGATGTTATACGGATGCTCGCTCCCATTTCGTTCGCTATCACGCCGGCAAGCGTTGTCTTTCCCAAGCCCGGAGGACCGTACAGGAGCGCGTGATCCATCGGCTCTCCTCTTTTTTTTGCCGCCTCTATGAAGACCTTAAGATTCTCTTTCGCTGCGGACTGACCAATATATTCTCCGATACTTTTGGGTCTGAGACTCAGTTCTGCCTCGCCGTCGCCTGAATCAAACTCGGGTGCGACTATGCGGTTCTCAAAATCTCTGTCGTTATCTATAAGCATATGCAAAAGCTCCTATCGGGTGATACTTTTCAGCGCGCCAGCAGCTTCAGCGCCTTTTGAAGCACCTCTTCTACTTTGCTGCCTCCGCCGCAACGGGCTACCGCCGACGCGGCCTCGTTCTTTCCGAATCCCAGCGATTGAAGGGCTTCCACCGCCGCTTCATTCACGGACACGTCCACGACCCCAAATTCTGTACCCGACGCCGCAGGTACTGTTCCCGCACTTACGGCGGATAATTTATCCTTAAGCTCCAAAACGATGCGCTGCGCAGTCTTCGTTCCAACTCCCGGCACCTTAGTCAGCAAACGGTAATCTCCAGCAACCACCGCAGCAGCAAACCTGTCCGCCGTAAGGTCCGACAAAACCGAGAGGGCCATTTTGGGTCCTACTCCGGAAACCCCGAGTAGGGTCCTGAAATGCTCAAGCTCCTCCTGAGTTGAGAATCCGTACAGGTCGAGCGCGTCTTCTCTCACGTTCAAGTGCGTATAAAGAGTTACCTTTTCTCCTACCGCAATATTTCTGAGTGTAGTAAGCGTGGTCATGCACTTGAAGCCCACTCCTCCGCAGTCCACAACCGCAAAGCCCGTGCCGGTCGCCGCGCATACGCCCGTCAAGCTGTAAAACATAGCTGTACGCCCTTTCTGAATTACTTGCAAAGATTGTCTCTTATGCAGCCCGGTCCCGCGCTCCGCTTCATATTGGCATGGCAAATAGCCAGCGCAAGCGCGTCCGCCGCATCATCCGGTCTTGGGATCCTGTCAAACGCCAAAAGCCTCCTTGTCATCTCCATGACCTGGCTTTTTTCCGCGCGTCCGTAACCGCATATCGCCTGCTTGACCTGAAGAGGAGTGTATTCGTAAATGGGCAGCCCCGCCTTCCTGCACGCCAGGAGTATTACTCCTCTTCCCTCGCTCACCGCGATGCCCGTGGTTATGTTTGTGTTGAAAAAAAGTTCTTCCACGGACACAACGTCCGGTCTGTATTTACCGATCACCGTTTTCATATCTTCATAAATATGCGCAAGTCTGTCGGGAAACGCTTCGCCGGCATCCGTTGATATGATGCCGTATCCGACAGGTCTGAACCTGTTTCCCTCGGCACATATGACTCCGTACCCGACTATTGCATACCCCGGGTCTATGCCCAGAATCGTCAACACATCGCCCCCAGCACATGTACTATCCTATAATTATAGCATATCTTATCCCTGACCGCAACAAAACACGTCAAAATCTTTTTGAAAATCGGACGGCGTCCGGTGAAAGCCGCAGCTTTTCCGGACGCCGTCTGCAATTTTTCAAAATACGCTCGCCGGCGCATATGTACCGAGATAACACAATACCGTTAAAGTCTCGCGGCATTGTCAATAATCCCTTGTGAAGAACAAAAATCGACCGGCGGCGGTAAAAATGAAAAAGGACAAATATTACAAGATCGTAGCATCTCAGTACTTTCCTCTGCTGTCCGCATATGT
The DNA here is from genome assembly GCA_949284545.1 of uncultured Eubacteriales bacterium. Lineage (GTDB taxonomy): Bacteria > Bacillota > Clostridia > Oscillospirales > CAJFTT01 > CASDVX01. The sequence continues at coordinate 20,932 of CASDVX010000106.1, read as the reverse complement.
ATGCCTCATAGCGTACGGGATATGGGGTGCTCACGCGCGATACGTGTGCTCGGCGCTCTATCTCGTATGCTTCGGCAGCATATGCAAAAACATCTCTGAGGACCTAAAAAGACTCGTAAGGCTGCGCCCCTCCTGCGGAGCGCTCCCGGCTGTTGCCAATATGCTTACCTTTGTGTCGGTAACATTGAGCGCAAGCGCCGGAACCGAAATCCTGCCTCACGCTCTTGTCATGAGCTTATGCTCCATGAATACGGTAGGCGGCCGTGCTGAGCTTTCGCCTGCGGGCGAAGCGCTCTTCTTTTCATTGTCTGTCATTTCCTGCGGCGCTGCAGGTCTGGCAACGGTAATGGTCACCAACGATATCTCACAGGGAGCCTGCTTCGTCTATTCCTCTCTGTGTGCGGTATCCGCCGCCAGAGCGCTTTCGGGAGAGGCAATGCGCACGGCACCGTTTTCCCCTGTCACACGTTAAACCTGAAAAGAACTATGTCCCCGTCCTGCATTTCGTAATTCTTCCCCTCAGAACGCACCATGCCTTTCTCTCTGGCCGAGGACATGGATCCCCCTGCGGCTATAAAATCGTCAAAGGATATGACCTCGGCTCTGATAAAGCCTCTTTCAATATCCGAGTGTATCTTCCCGGCAGCCTCCGGAGCCTTTGTCCCGCGCCTTATCGTCCACGCCCTTACTTCCGGTTCTCCGGCAGTGAGAAACGATATGAGTCCCAGCAGGCCGTAACTCGCGGATACCAATCTGTCAAGTCCGGATTCCTCAAGGCCGATATCCGACAGGAACAGCTTTTTCTCTTCCGGTTCCAGCGAGGCCATGTCCTCCTCGAGCTTCGCGCAGATAGGTATCACCGCTGCGTTTTCCGCTGCCGCAGCCGCTGTGACCTTCGCGTAATTGGAATTGCCGGAATAGCCCGCGGCAAAATCGCTTTCGCTCATGTTCGCCGCGTATATCACGGGCTTGAGTGTGAGAAGCGACACCGTTTTTACTGTTTCAAGCTCGTCCGCCGTAAAGGTCATGCTCCTTACGGGTTTCCCGTCCTCCAAGACGGCCTTTACTCTCTCCAGAAGCAAAAGCTCGGTCTCAAGACTCTTATCCCCCTTCATGGCCTTACGGGTCTTTTCTATGCGCCTTTCAAGGATTTCAATGTCAGACAGCACAAGCTCCAGATTTATTATATCCATGTCGCGGACGGGATCTACGCTGTCCTCCACATGTATAACGTCGGTGTCTTCAAAGCACCTGACCACGTGGACAATGGCGTCCACCTCCCGGATATGCGACAGAAACTTATTGCCGAGGCCTTCCCCCTCGGACGCTCCTCTCACAAGGCCCGCGATATCCACAAACTCGATTGACGCCGGCGTCACCTTCTGAGGATGATATATCTCGGCCAGCCTGTCGAGACGCTTATCCGGGACCTGCACCATCCCGACGTTCGGCTCTATTGTGCAAAATGCGTAATTCGCCGCCTGAGCACCTGCATTCGTTATCGCGTTAAACAGGGTGGATTTCCCAACGTTCGGCAGTCCCACGATACCAAGCTTCATAAACGACCATTCCCCCATATCTACTGTGAAACACCGGTTGATTATACTCCATCCGTCCGCAATAATCAACTGTTTTGTTCACTGCCGGGAAAACGGTTCAATACCCGCATCCTTCAAGAAAAATATTTATCTGCTCCCACAGCTCATTGTCATACTGCGTAAAGGCGTATTTTTCATCATTCGCCGCTTTGCCTATTCGGACCGCCACCAGATCCAGCGACGGCACCACGTAAAGCTTTTTATCCGCCGCTCCCAACGCGGAAACAGTATCCTTAGGCGCATTGGGGATGATGTTGGTCTCCGAGATATCTCCGGTACCAGCCTGGATCCCGCCGCTGTTTTCATTGAGCCAGAAAAGATATCCGTAAGCCGGATTTTGTCCGCACGGGGTAAGCGCCTCGCTGAGATATTCCTCGCTTATGAGCCGTTCGCCGTTGACCGTACCGCCATGCAATATGAACTCTCCGAATTTTGCAAGATCCGTGGCCGTGCAGTGTATCTGCTGCGGATTCCAGCTTGAAAGAACGGGCTTTCCGCCGCGCATCAGCGCGAGTCCGGCCGCCGAGGAGCGGTATTCCGTGTCGTCCATGCCCAGCTTGTCGAACAAATACGCGTCTGCAAATTCGTTTACGGTTTGTCCGGTTGTTTTTTCAAGGATAGTGAACAGCAGGTTCCATGCGTCCGAGTATACCCAATCCTCTCCCGTCTCGTACTTCAGGTTGAGAAGATCGTCAAACCCGCTGGTCATGGTGAGAAGATTCCTTACGGTTATTTTGTCAAGGGCGCTTTTATCTGTATCTCCGAAGTCCTCGGTTATGTACTTCGTTATAGGGTCCTCCGGCGAAAAATAGCCCATATCCATAGCTATACCGAAAACTACGGAAGAAACGCTCTTGCCGGCGGAAAATATATTGGCCTTCTGAGTCTCCAGCTGCGCCGTGCGGTAATAGCTGAATATTTCTTCGCCGTCCAACACTATAACGAACGAATCCGTCTTGGTGTCTTCAAGAAATTTTGCCAAAGCTTCCTCGTATTTCGCTGTATCCTCCGGGGAGGACTGCTCGCCTCCGCCCGCACTCTCATTGCCGCCCGCACTCTCATTGCCAGCGGCGCTTTCGTTGCCCGCGGTGCTTTCGTTGCCTGCGGAGCTCTCACTGCCCACGGCGCTTTCGCTGCCTGTGGTGCTCTCACTGCCCGCAACGCTTTCGTTATCTCCCGTACTTTCGCCGCCCGCACTCTCCGTATTGCCGCTGCTCACTGCGTCTGATGACTCATGTGAAGCGTTTTCCGACGTCAACCCGCCGGAAAACGTGTTTTCTCCGGAATCCCCGCCGCATGCCGGAAGCACCAGCATTGAGACTGCGCATAAAACCGAAAGCAGTTTTTTCATATCAACTTCCTCCAAATGTATTTCTCTCTGTTTAAGCACGATTCACCTGCCCGTCGGTTGCATTTTGCCCGAAACAGGTTTCAGCGGGTCTTTTGCCGCTCCTTTAGCGTGATTCTACACCAATAAAATTAAAAATTCTGTAAAACCGGGAAAACATTCGGGAAAAAAATATTTAAACTACTTGATTGTTTAGTATCAGATATGATATAATCGGCTGAGATGTTATGTAACTGACTGTTTGGGTCAGTCGTTTCCGAATACAAAAAGAAAGGCATGGTCAAACTCATGGACAATCTCAAAATTCTTATCGCCGATGATAATAAAAACATTTGCGAGCTTTTGAAGCTGTATCTTGAGAAGGAGTCTTTTGTAACTGCCGTTGCCTACAACGGAGTACAGGCTCTTAAACTGTATGATGAGTTCGATCCGGATCTTATCCTGCTTGACGTGATGATGCCCGAAATGGACGGCTGGCAGGTCTGCAGGTCCATACGCAAGAACTCCAATGTACCCATTATCATGATAACCGCCAAGGGAGAAACTTTTGACAAGGTCCTCGGACTTGATCTGGGCGCGGACGATTATATAGTCAAGCCCTTTGACACCAAAGAGGTCGTCGCGAGAATAAACGCGGTTCTCCGCCGCTTCAACAAGGCAAGTGGCAGCGTTAAGGAAGTGAAGTACGACAACCTTGTTATAAACCTCACCAACTATGAGCTGCGTGTCGGCGGCAAATTTGTCGATGCTCCCCCGAAGGAGATGGAGCTTCTCTACCACCTCGCCTCCAACCCCAACAGGGTTTTCACACGTGATCAGCTGCTCGACGAGGTCTGGGGATTCGAATATTACGGTGACAGCCGTACGGTGGATGTGCATATTAAACGTCTCCGCGAAAAGCTCGACCCCGTTGCCGATATTTCAAATTGGTCTTTGAAAACGGTGTGGGGCGTAGGATATAAATTTGAGGTCCAGTAATCCTTACAGCGGGACAAGCAGTTGCCCCGCTTTTTCTTTGGGAGATGTTTAAACTTGAGAGGCAGTATTTTTCTCCGTTTCTTTACGGTCATCGGCTGTGCGCTTCTGGTCATGATGCTGTGCAGTTTCGGTTTTATTTACGCCCTCGTTTACAATGACTCGGTGGAAAGCCAGCGTTCCGAGCTGGAAGGCGCCTGCGGCATACTCGCGTCACAGTATGCGGACAATTTTGAACCTGCGGCCTCTGCGACCGTACCTATCGAAATACGGACGTCCATGTATTCCATGTCCGCCACTCTGGGCGCCAGGTTTTTCATAACCAATACTTCCGGCGGCACCATGATGTGTACCGAAGCTTACCCTTGTACTCACGTTTACTCCACCATTGACAGGGAAATACTTTCTTTTGCCAAGGCGGACGGACAATATACCGAGATCGGCCATCTCGACGGTCTTTATTCCGCTACTTTCTTTACCTGTGCCAGACCGATATATTATAACGGTGAATGCGTCGCGTATATATTTGCTTCCAAGAGCACCGAATCCATAGATTCTCTCGTATCCGACTTGGGAAGAGCTTTTGTAACGGTACTGGTGATCGCTCTCCTGATTGCGTCATCCCTGCTTTATGTGCTCACATACAGGCTGACGCTTCCAATAAGGAGACTGACCGGCGCTGCCAAGAAACTGGCAAAAGGCGATTTTTCGTCGAGAGTCACAGTCAAGGGCCATAACGAGATTTCGCAGCTCAGTGAGACCTTCAACACCATGGCCGACTCGCTGGAATCCTTGGAAAAAATGCGTTCCGATTTTGTCGCCAATGTTTCACACGAGTTGAAGACTCCCATGACCAGTATAAGCGGGTTTGTGGACGGCATTCTGGACGGTACCATTCCCGCCGAAAAACACAGCTACTATCTTTCCATTGTCTCTTCCGAAACAAAGCGGCTGGCAAGGCTTGTGAAAACTCTTCTTTATTTGTCCAAGATAGAGGCCGGCGAAGAAAAGGCAAACTTCTCCGATTTTAACTACGCCGATGTGCTGACCGAAGTCATTATATCCCTGGAACCACGTCTTTCCGAAAAAAACCTGAACATCAACGGACTGGAGTGGGATAATGTAATCATGACCTGCGCCGACAGGGATATGATATATCAGGTCACGTACAACCTTGTCGAGAACGCCATAAAATATTCCCCCGACGGCGAGACGATAACTTTTTCGTTCTCTTTACGTGGCGGAAAGCATTATATATCAGTGCGGAATAACGGCGCCGGAATAAGTCAGGAGGATTGCAAGCATATTTTTGAGCGTTTCTACAAGGCTGATAAATCCCGCGGGCTTGACAGCAAGAGTACCGGACTGGGCCTGTACCTTGTACACACGCTTCTAAAGATCCACGGCCAAACTATTTCCGTCACTTCCGACGGAAAGAATTTCGCCGAGTTCACATTTACTCTGGAAGCGGTGTGAATTCCCCTTTGACAGAACGTTCTTACAGCAGTTATCATGCCTTAACACTTTTCATGTATAATTCGGGGAATGTGTAATTCCTCAGAAACGGAGTATTGTTATATGTTTGACGGTGTTCAGAAAAGCTTGACGGGGAGAAAGCGTTTGTTGGCATTTGCGGAAGGCGGAGGTTCGGATAATTGGCAGCCGTATTACGATTTTCGCGGCGGGTACACTTCCCCTGACGGATCCGGCAACGGCGGCAAACCGCCTAAAAACAATTCCGGTACGGTAATAGTTATAGTGGTTTGTGTGGCTGTATTCCTTCTTTTGGCAGGTCTTGCGGTAATAGGCATCCTTGGCCTCGGCCTCGGCGGACTCCCTTCCCTCACCGGCAGCGACGTGCAATCCGGCGTACAGTCCGCGACTTCACAGGCAGACGGTATCCCGTCCGGTGTGCATTCCTACTCAGGAGACGACCTTGACATATCCATTTCCGACGTTGCCTCGTCAACGGCCGAACAGACAGGCGTCGTTGTAGCAAACAAGGTTTGTCCTTCGATAGTGGGCGTACTCAACTACGAGTCAGACAGAACCGGCGGCTATACGCTTTTGGGCACCGGTTCAGGTATAATTCTGTCGGAAGACGGCTTTATAGTAACCAACTACCATGTTATTGAAGGGGCGGATATGGTCGCCGTCACACTCTATTCTGAGTCCGGAATGAGTGAAAGCGACTCCTACATCGCGGATGTAGTGGGAGGAGACAGTACCACCGATATAGCCCTTCTCAAAATAAACGTGTCAGGTCTTATACCCGCAGAATTTGCCGACTCTGATCAGATACTCGTCGGAGAAACGGTTTACGCGGTAGGAAACCCTGGCGGATTGGAGTTATCGGCTTCTATTACTCAGGGGCTCATCAGCGGTATCAACCGTAATCTGGGCACAATGGGGTTCATTCAAACCGACGTGGCAATTAACCCGGGAAATTCGGGCGGTGCGCTTGTGAACGTTTACGGTCAGGTCATAGGTATAACATCTGAGAAAATAATATCGGTTTCGGATATTTCTGCCGAAGGACTTGGTCTTGCCATACCTTCCAACCTGGCGGTAGATATAGTGCAAATGCTCCTTGAGTACGGGTATGTGCCGGGGCGTATTTCACTGGGAATCACTGTGACGGCATACACGGATGCATATGCCGAGGCAATAGGTCTGCCCGACGGCTGCCGTCTTTTTGTTGAAAGTGTGGAACCGGGCTCGAACGCCGCAGGTGCTGGACTCGAAAGCGGTGTATTCATCACTCAGGTAAACGGTCAGCCCGTTGCAAGCGTGGATCAGCTCCGTTCGGAACGCGATAAGTGCCTGCCGGGCGACAGTATATCTCTGACCGTTTATTCCCCCGGAGCCGGGCAATATTATACAGTAACCTTTATCGCTGAAGAGGACCGTGGTTGACATGAAGTGCCCAAGGTGTAATGCTCCTTCGTTCGGGAACGTGATATGTCCCAGATGCGGGGCGGATCTATCGCTTATGCGAAGCGACACGGCTTACCTCTATTCGGCAGCCGTGCAGTCCAGGGCGTTCAGAGCAATGCGTGATGCGTCCAGACTGTTTCTGATAATCTACGCTGTTTCCTTTGTCGGCGTGCTTTTCTCCGGGTATTTCAGGCCCTCGGTTGTCTCTCTGCTTACGGCAATAGGGATCTATCTCCTTGTCGGGCGTTTTAACCGTTTCGGGGAAAGCGCCGTGCCGCGAGCTCCGTTTACTTTCTTCACCGTCTCGGCCTGCATAAACTCCGTTATCATGGCATTCGGTACAGCATCGTGCATCGGAGTATGTCTGGGAGGCAAAAAAACCATTGAGTTTCTGATGTCGCTTGTAGAAAAGTATTCCGGAATGGACATGGCATCGGAATTTGTGACCGTCGCAGAAAGCGCGGGGCTTAGTGTCAGCGTAGATATGTTTTACACTTCCCTGTATTTTGTCTGCGTTATCGGGATGTTTGTGTGCGCCGGTCAGCTTCTCATGAGCTGTATTGAACTGATGTTTTTCTCCTCTGTGAAGCAGTCTGTAAACACTAACCGGCCGCAGCTCGGTCTGAGCGGTCCGTTCGCGGTTATAATGCTTATAAAGGGGATTCTTTCGCTCTTTTCGCTGATTTTTGCCGTTACGATATTTGACATAGCTCTTTTTTCCGTCACCGGATATATGTATATTTGCGCCTACAAATGCATGAGTGCCGTGAACAGTCTGAATAAATAACAAGCGGCACACTGCCGACACGATGTCTGCGATGTACCGCCGGATAAAACGGCGGTACAAACGCTTTTCCACCGTTTATCGGTCTTATTATTGACTCCGTTGCAGGTATTATTCATGTAAAAATATATTTTTCCGTTACAGGTGCGAGTTTGTTGTATTCTTCCTTACCATATGCACATGAGTGGGAAAAATTTTTGAATTCGTTGAAAATAGTATTGCTATTTTACGCACTTTGTGCTATCATAATCGGGCGGTCTCGGGTCAGCGGTACCCAAAGCGCAATCAATGTGCGGGTGCGGTGGAATTGGCAGACGCATTAGATTCAGGTAACGCCGCCTGGGATGTAAGGTTTGATAAAACCGCGGTAACGCGATTTTATATATGTGGATTAAGCCCATGTGCTCCACCTCGGATGTCCTCGCCGTGTAAAATTCAGAGGACGAAAACTTAATAAGCGGGTATGGCGGAATTGGCAGACGCGTTAGATTCAGGTTCTAATAGTCGCAAGGCTGTGGAGGTTCAAGTCCTCTTACCCGCACCAGGTAAGGACCTGGAGCCAAATGCGCTCCGGGTTCTTTTCTTGTTTATGAAGAATATGCCCGTGAAAAAGTTAGCATCTTTTTGGGTTCCTCTTTACAAGCAAGGCTTGGAGCCAAACGCGCTACCAGCCTTTTCTTATTTTTATAAAATGCACACGCGACAAAGCTGGCATCGTTTTTACTCCCTCTTTACAGGCAGGGCTCGGGGCCGATTCGCGCTCCGAGCCTTTTCCTTTTTTGAATGAAGACGACCGCAACAACAGCTTGGCGTCTCTTTTAATCCCCAAAGACATATTGAGAGCCCCGACGCGCAATTTGCGTTTGGGGCTTTTTTTGTTTGTCTAAATAAGGTGCTTGCGTCGATGCCGGCATCTTTTTTAGTCTCCGGTTCCAGTCAGAGTGTCCGTAGCGGATGTTGCAGGCACTTTTTTTGCCAGATAGATTATAAACACCCGAACCAGGCAATGGCCCCGAGCCATACGTGCTCCGGGCCATTTTTTTGAGTCAAGACGACCGTGACAAGGACAGCGTCTTTTTCAGTCACTCTTTACAGCGTGACGCCGGATCCGATCTGTTTCTGATTCAGCATTACCTTTTTATTGCAAAACAAGTCAACCCGGCGTATTTTTCAGTTTCTGCATACAGTCAGAGCCCGGTGTTGATTTGTTCTTCGGGCCCTTGCTTTTTGTCAAGCAATGGTAGCTACGTCAAAAGCCGTATCTTTTTCAGTCCCTGTTAAATAACTTCCACACGAGCTGCTCGGAACAAAAAGCCAGGCAAATCAAGGCTTTCCCGTATGTTTGTGCCAGGCCCTATTGCAAATTTTAATACCGGCCGAGCGCCGAAATCATCGCCCCGGCGGAGCTCAAGAAAAACAGCACACCCAAAGGTATGATGCAGCAATTTCCTCATAACACAAATTATTTTTATAATTGCAAAAGAATTGAAAAAAGCTTGACATACAAAGCATAAATGTTGATAACATTTATGTAAGCATTTTTACAGTTGCTGTTGATACTGTCCATGCTTTGATCCGGAACACGAAGTCAACAAAGGAGAAAATAACGGTATGAAAAATAAAATTCTCGCCTTTCTGCTTATCGCCGTACTGGTGTGTGCCTTGCCACCTGCCACTGTATTGGCATCCAACGGAACCGTTGAAAATGTAAAAACTTTCAAATTTGCCGCAGGTGTCACCACCCAGGCAGATATTGATGCTTCATTGGGCGACGGCATCATAGAGTGCACCTCGTCCGAGGTCGGCGGGCAGACGATTTACACCATCAAGCTTTTAAAGAACATCGTCATGGCCCCCGGCCATGATTTTCGAGTCAACGAGTACAATTCCGGCGGCATGTCGCTCCCCCCCGGTATGCCTGGATTTGAACGGCTGCACCATCACAAGCCAGAGTATCGGGCTCATAACCGACGGCAGGCTAACCATCATGGACAGCTCGGAGGAACAGACGGGCGGCATCACCTACAGCACTGATTCGGATAAAAGCAGCTTAGTAGTCATTTCAAACGGCGGTGAGCTTATTATTAACGGCGGTACATTCCGCTGTGAGAGCGGGTATGCGTTCACCGGCTATGTTGCGGCGGTCAGCACACAAGGTGGTACTGCACAGATCAACGGCGGCACGTTTTACAGCAATTCCAGCGCTGTGCTTTCGTCCGACGGCGGCGTAACGACCGTTAACGGCGGGAATTTTTATGCTCCGTACGGGCTGTATGCGAAAGCCGGCAGCAACGGCGCCGGTGAGATCATAGTTTCCGAAAACTCCACCGCAGTGGTGGATGCCGAAAGCTTTGCAATGGTGATACAGCGGAACGACAGCGGCGACGGAAAGATCACCGTCAAGGGCGGCACGTTCCACGCTCCCAAAACGGTAGGCGGCGTAGGCGGCCCGGATACGCAGGCAGCCATCAGCATCGACGGCGGTTCGTACGACTCGGACCCCCGGAGTTGGGTACCTGATGGGACCCCCGTGGCGCAGTCTGCTCAGTCGGGAACTGCGGGGCAGTATCTTGTCGGCGAAAACACCGTTGAAGAAACCGCAGCGGATATGGCGGAAGGCGATATCCTCAATGTGCTCTGCGGCGACGTTAAACTCACTGATGTCCCCGACGGCGTCGTGATTCAAAACAGCGGGGACGGAACCGTCTCTTTCAAAGGCACGGAGATTCCGAAAGATGATTCGATTACGGTTTGCAACCATGTTTGGGGCGAATGGCAAAGCGGAAATGACGGCACGCACAGCAGAACATGTCAAAAGCCCGGATGTACGGCTTCGGAAACGCAGCAGTGTTCCGGCGGCAAGGCTACCTGCACGGAGAGAGCGGTATGCAGTGTGTGCAACGGCCAATACGGAAATTTGACCGCCCACACGCCGACGGTAATAGGCGCAAAGGATCCCACCTGTGCGGAGGAAGGCTACACCGGCAACACGGTGTGCGCGTTCTGCGGCGAGATACTGGAAGAGGGCAAACCGGTTCAAAAACTTACCCACAATTATAAGGACGGCGTCTGCACGGTCTGCGGCGCCACCGACCCGGACTATGTGCCCTTTGTTCCCGAGATCATTCAGGGCGCTGACGGCACATGGCAGAAGGGCGACAGCGACGGCCTGAGCTTTACGTCCAACGCGGCTTTTGAGGATTTCCAGAAAGTACTTGTGGACGGCAAGGACGTGGTGGTTGGCTCTGAATGTGACGTAACAGAAGGCAGCACCATAGTGGTATTGAGAGCCGGCTACCTTGAGACCCTCTCTGCCGGAAAACACACTCTGTCTGTCGTTTCTGATACCGGTACCGCAACAACGGAGTTTACCGTCGAAGAGCTTCCGATCACCGACGACAGCCAACCGCCTCAGACCGGCTACGACTCAGGACTTGTGCTGTGGGCAGTTGTGCTGTTTGTGTCAGGCGGTGTGTTCAGTGCGGTAACATACATGAAAAAGAAACAAGCTGACTGAAAATTTGACAACTTAGAGGAATCGGCAACGGACGACTGAATTTGTCCGTTACCGATTCCTTCGTTATTAAAAAAAGTATGACGTAAAAGTCCAAGTCCGGCAGCCATGAAAACCCGGCATCCTTTCGGTCTCCGGCAAAGCGCGGCGCCGGATCAAGCTATCTGGGTCCAGACGCAATTTTTATCTCTTCTTACAGCCGGTCAGCTTCACCTTTTTGTCGTCTGCGGGCCTGCCGGAACAGCACTTTAACCCGGAATATCCGGATAAAATATCATTTTGATGTGCACCCGCATAGTGGGCGGTGTTTCAATCCTCTGCGCTCATCGCGCTGGGGATTCTTGCTAAAGCAATGATAAAAACCGGCACCCCAGAAGAGGTGCCGGAAAACTATATTAACTATGATTTCTTTCGATGCATCTTCCGCCTTCTTTGAGCTCACGCTCAACCTTGCAGGCACCGGAACTGTATCCCAACCATAATGCGTTCTCGTTAACTGCGCCCTTTTACAAAAAAACTTTCCCATTCGCCGACTGTGCCGCCGTCCCGCTCGCGCTTTGAGAGCTCATGTGGCATGACCCGATAATCGGTTCTCCCCCACGCTGCTATGTCGGCATGGATTCATGCCGTGAAGCGTTCATACTGTCACTTCTAAGCTGCCCGCACGCGGCGCTCAGGCCTTCTCCCATTTTCCGTCTCAAAGTGACCCGCACGCCGTTCTTTTTGAGAACGTCGTAGAACGCCATTGTTTCTTCTCTCTCTGCGGTTTTGAACTCTCCCCGCCCGGTTGGGTTATAGGCTATGATGTTAACATAACATTTGATCCCGGCGAGCAGCTCCGCCAATTTCTGCGCGCAGGCCGGCGATGAATTGACGCCGGACATGAGCATATATTCCACCGCCACACGTCTATTCCTCATCTCTGAAAATTCCCTCATTGCGGATATCAGTTCTCCCACAGGATATTTGCGGTTCACCGGCATAAGTCTGCGTCTGAGCTCGTCGTCAGGCGCGTGAAGGCTTACCGCAAGGTTGCACAAAACCCCGTCTGCAGCAAGCTTTTTTATCTGAGGAACGAGCCCCGCCGTGGATACCGTGACCCTCCTCGGCGGTATGCTCAAGCCAAACTGGTCTGTCACTATTTCAATGAATTTCACGGTTTCGCCGTAGTTATCCAGCGGTTCGCCTATCCCCATCACGGTAACGCTGCATATTTTCCTGCCCGAATCCCGCGCTGCAGCGATGACCTGCGTCGTTATTTCCCATGCCTCAAGGTCGCGCACCTTTTTCAGTCGGCCGCTCTCGCAGAAAACGCACCCCATGTTGCAGCCTACCTGCGTGGACACGCACACTGCATCCCCGTAAGGTTCCTTCATGCGTACCGTTTCAACGGTACAGCCGTCGGGCAGTCTGAGCAGATATTTGCAGGCGGTGTCGTCCTCCCTTTTTTCCTCCACCGTGGGAAGCTCAAAGCTTATATCGCGCTTTACCTTTCTCATAAGCTCTTCGGATATACCTTCTGTGGGACCTTCTGCGCCCCCGTATACGGCGCGCATGAGAAATTTGGCTTTGGACGTTCCCTCTCCCTGGGACACGAAGTATTTCCGGAGCATCTCCCGCGTCATTCCGTAAAAATTCATCATAGAACCGGCTCCGTCAACCTTTCGGCTTTCTTTTTTGCGTTTTTTACCGGCAGCTCTACTGTAAAGCCGTCTGTCTTTTCAAGCGGCAGGACTCTCGTGTATAACGAATGGTATATCCCGGCTATGGACCTGTCCGTGTGATAGCAGCCGAAATACCACCCGGAAAAGCGACAGGCCTTCATAAGCCTGTCAAAATATTCGTTCAGAGCTCCACCGCGGTTATCGGTAACGGTCGCCTTGATAGTCGCAGGGGCCTCGTGGGTGACAAAGTAATCTACTTTCCCGTCCCGTGCCGAAACCGATCCCACCCCGTTTTTAAGCTGTTCCAGGGTGGGCTGTACATATCTTGCCGCTTCTTCGTCAGCATCCGCCATGTCGGCGTCCGTCTCGGCTCCGCCGAACGCAAAGAGAGTCGCATTTCCGAACTCATAGCATTCACCCCGCAAAAGCTGATACAGGCGCCCGCAAATGTGTCGCGCCTTACCTTTGCAGAAATCAACAATGGGATATTTCTCCAGCAGGCTGTAATTTTCGTTTGTACCGTCAATGAACAGCACGGGGCGTTTAGCCATTTTTTCAAGGAATTTGCGTTCCTTCTGGCTGCCGTCCCATATAAATCCGAAATCCCCCGCCACGAGCAGAACATCATCCTTTTTAAGACCTCTGAGCCTTTTTTTCAGTATCTCCCGTCTGCCGTGAATATCCCCCGTAATGTATATCATGTCGCACCTCTTCCGTACTTTTGCCGTCATTGTTAATTTTTTTAATCGCCTTTTATTTTAATGGCATTTGTGATATAATCACTGTGTTCGTATTTGGGACATGTGCCACAGCTGATCTGCAGCGTACGGTGATTGAATTATACCACAACAAGGAGAATAAGGACAATGCCATTAAAGGATGTTTTTAAAAAATTTGTTTCTTCCGTTTCTGCAGCAGCTGTGCTGTTCTCCTGCTGTTTTAACTTTGTTTTTGCGGACGGACTCACCGGCCTTTTCGACCCCGGGTTCAACTATTCCTGCAAAGCCTTTTATATGGAAAATATAGATACCTCTACCGTGGTGGTAGATCTCAATTCAAAGCAGCGTCTGTACCCCGCCTCCGTCACCAAGCTCACCACGGCGCTTCTGGCCGTAGAAGCAATAGAGCGCGGAGATATCTCCCTTGACGACGAGGTTACCGCCATATATGATGATTTTAACGATATGGTACCGGACGGTTCCACAGCTGCAATCTCCAGAGGAGAGACTCTCACCGTCGAACAGCTCCTTTACTGCATGATGGTTGCTTCCGCAAACGAAGCCTGCAACATTCTTTCCCGATATATAAGCGGCAGCACCGCGGCGTTTGTGGGTGAAATGAACAGGCGTGTTACGGAACTCGGCTGTATCGACACGAATTATATAAATCCTCACGGTCTTCACAGTGAGAGCCATTACAGCTGCGCGTATGACGTAGCCATCATATTCAAGGAAGCAATAAAGCATGAGTTCCTGCGCACGCTTATGTCCACCAAGGAATACACGTTTTCAACAAATCTGCGTGAGAGCTATACTGTGAGGACGGGTAATTATCTCCTTGACGATTCCCGCTGTACCATCCAGGACGGATACACCTATGAATATGAGTATCTGCTCGGAGGTAAGACGGGAAACACATCCGCCGCAGGGGCGTGTCTCGCCTCATATGCGGAAAAGGACGGGAAAACCTACGTATGCGTAGCTCTGGGCGGCGAGCGCGAAAGCAAGTATACCACAAACTACGCCATGAAGGATACGCGCGAATCATACATCTGGGCTTTCTCCAGTCTGTCGGAAAGGGCGATAGTCGATACCTCACAAAAAGTAGCAGAAGTCCCCGTTTCCCTGTCCTTTGATTCGGAATTTGTCTCTGTCCTCCCGGCTCAGGAAATAACCGCCCTTATACCGAATGACTACGATGTTTCGCTGTTTGCCTACAAATTCAATCTCCCCGACAATCTCGTGGCTCCCATATCCAAGGGGGACGTCATCGGCAGTATGGACGTTGTTTTTGACGGTGAGGTTCTCGGTTCCGTAGACCTCATCGCGGACCGTGACATAGAGCGCAGCGTCACTCTTGACATAGTGGACAAGTTTGAAAAATTTGTGGGAACATGGTGGTTCTGGGCCATAATAGGGATTCTCGCGGCGCTTTTGATAATTTATATTGTCATCGCAATAATCGTGAACACCAGACGGCACAGGACGAGAAGAAGAAATTCCACGTCATACCGCAGGGGGGTCAGCCGCCGCGGCCGGCGTTTCAAATGACATCCTTCTTCCCTGTGTTTCCGCACGGAATGCTGTCCGCGGAGCGGCAAAGATCAATAAATTTAGAGGTAGATATACAATGCTTGAATTCCAAAATGTAACCTATTCGGTTCCCGGAGCCGAAATTCTTAAAAACGTTTCTTTCACGTCCGACGAAAGGTTTATTGCGGTGACAGGGCCTAACGGAAGCGGCAAATCCACTCTGGCAAAGCTCATCGCCGGAATAATAACCCCCACTGAGGGGCGGATCCTTTTTGACGGTACCGACATAACCGGCATGAGCATCACAGAACGGGCAAAATTCGGTATAAGTTACGCCTTTCAGCAGCCGGTCCGCTTTAAGGGAATAACCGTGCGCGACATGATAACCATTGCAGTCGGTCACAAAATAAGCGTAGGGGAAATTTGCGGATATTTGTCCGAAGTGGGGCTGTGCGCAAAGGACTATATTAACCGGGAAATAAATTCTTCTCTGTCCGGCGGCGAACTGAAGCGCATAGAAATCGCCACCGTAAATGCAAGAAGTACTAAATTAGCCGTTTTTGACGAGCCCGAGGCCGGCATAGATTTGTGGAGCTTTAACAATCTCATCAAGGTTTTCGAAAATATGTACAAACGCACAAAAGGCAGCATAATCATAATTTCTCATCAGGAAAGAATACTTAACATTGCCGACCGCATAATCGTCGTAGCCGACGGCAGCATAGCCGCCCAGGGAACCAAGGACGAGATCCTTCCCACACTGCTCGACGTGCAATCGGGCTGCTGTTTCGGGACGAGGCGCAGTGACGGCTTGGAGGAGGTTTGCTGAAAATGAATCTTGACAGTATTCAGGCGGAGCTGCTCAGGCAGATATCCGGCATACACGAGATCCCCCAGGGAGCTTACAACATACGTGTAAACGGACAAGCCTTTGCCCGCAATTCGTCCGAACATATACACATAGAGCCTAAGACCGACGGCAAGTCCGGAATAGATATTTACGTTGACGCAGGGACCAAAAACGAGAGCGTGCATATACCCGTCCTTTTATCCCAGACGGGACTCAAGGAGCTCGTGTACAACGATTTCCATATAGGCGCCGGCGCGGATATAACCATCGTGGCTGGCTGCGGCATACACAACGGCGGCGACGACCTGAGCGAGCACAGCGGTATACACAGCTTCTTTGTCGGCAAGGGCGCCAAGGTTAGGTATATAGAAAAGCATTACGGTTCCGGGGAAGGAAGCGGCAAACGGGTAATGGACCCGGTAACTTCCGCGTTGCTTGATGACGACGCTTATATGGAGATCGAGACGGTACAGATCCGGGGCGTGGATTCAAGCAACAGAACCACAAACGCAAGGCTCGGCAACAGAGCCGTCTTGGTGATAAAGGAAAAAATGCTTACAGACGGAACTCAGCACGCCGTGACTAATTTCACCGTGGATCTTGACGGGAAGGACTGCGGAGCGCACCTCATATCCCGTTCAGTAGCTATGGGATCGTCCACCCAAATCTTTAACTCCGATATGCGCGGAAACAACCGCTGCTCGGGTCATTCCGAATGCGATGCCATAATAATGGACGGCGGAAAGGTGAGCGCCGTACCGATGGTGTCCGCCAACCACGTGGACGCTTCGCTTATCCATGAGGCAGCCATAGGAAAGATAGCGGGCGAACAGCTTATAAAGCTTATGACCCTTGGTCTCACCGAAAAGGAAGCCGAGGAGCAGATAATAAACGGATTTCTCAAATGACCCCGCGGTACGCGCTCAGTTATGCGAAAACAGGGCGGCAGTCAGACAAAGTTCTGACCGCCGCCCTGTTTTTTCGTTTTTGGTTTAATAAGACTGATTTTTTATAAGCTCGTCTATCATATCCGCCACACTTTCCACCACATGGCCGGCGCGCCTCTTCACAAGCTCTCTCGCCCCGGACACGGCATATCCGTCAAACGCCTCGATCATAATCAGGTCGTTGTAGTTATCTCCCACTGCGCTGATATGATTCTCTTCCACGCCCAGAATACGCGCGACGCGCGATATTCCTTCGGCCTTGCTTATCCCCCGTTTGACTATGTCTATGAATTTTCCGTTGGCATAGCTTATCAGTGAATCGGCGTATTTCACGTTTATCTCGCGCGATATGCGCGAAGCATCATCATCGTCGGCGCATATCGCCGTGAGCTGAGTAAACTGCGGGAGTTTGTCAAGATCTTCGGGAAGTTTGCCCGCCACAAACCCCTTTTCGTATTCGGGCGCCACGAGTCCGAAATACCCCGCTCCGCAGACAGATATGAACTTTGTGACATCTCTCACAAGGCTCATGTCGTTTCTCTCTGCAAAAATCATTTCCCCGCCGGATATGCAGACGGCCCCGTTGTTGCACAGCACAAAGTCCGTCTCAAAGCCGTGTTCCGCAAGCTCCGCGGTTATGTGCGTACCCCGCCCTGTCACCACTCCGAAGAGATTTCCCGCCTTTCTCCACGCGGACACAGCCCGCGCGTTTTTTTCCAACGAATCTCCTCCGCAGCTCAGCGTTCCGTCATAGTCGCTGGCTATAAGTCTTTTACTTGTCATCGTCACGCCTCCTGTTCAGTGGTCGGCGGCAGCCTTTTTTGAATATCCGCGCTGTCAGTCTGCTTCCCGGTTCGGCAGAACGGATGCCGCCTATACGACGTCCGTTCTGCATCATCGTTTGCCGCAATACACTTCGGCGCAAGCAGCGAGCTTTGCGTGCCGCTTTACTCGGATAGCCCGGTCATTCGTTCTGCTCCGATTTTTCCGCTTTAACGGACGCACCCTTTCTTTTTTTCACCGCAAGGAACACCGCCGCAGCAACGGCCGCAGCCGCGATACCGGCAATCGTACACCACAGCCACACGAGGCTTGCTTCCCCCGTATTCTCTTCCGGTTTTGCTTCGAAAGAATCCATGGCTTCGAAAATACCGTCTATGGCGGCAATTACCGCCGCCTCGTCTGCACCATCATCCGCCGCCACGGATTCCGCGGACGCCAGAGCCTGTCTGAAGTTCTCGGCGGATTCCTTAGTATATGCTGACAATCGGAGCGCCCCGTATCCGTCACGAAGCTGAGAAATAAGTATCCTCAGATCATCCAGCGTTTTCGCCCCGGGTATGTCCAGCGCAAACGCTGCCGTTTGGGCGGTTGTGCCGTCCGACTTCTTCGTGACCGTAAGCGTGGCTTCAATATGCGTGTCCGCAGTCCTGCGGTATATCGTCCCGTCGGTATCCAGATCCACCGCTCCGCCGGGCGTGACACTCACTCTGAATCCCGCCGGCACAGCCGGGAAATACAGTCTGCGTTCGTCATAGTTCACGCCGGTGGGGTATATCAGCGCCGCCACTTCTTCCGCAGTAAGTTCCGACCCGGTGTCACGGGTCACGGAAATGTTGTCGTAATATGCGTCGTTTGCATAGCTCCTGTTTATTCCCACCTTGAGCAGACCTACATTTTTTGCGTCCTCCCTGAACGTGAACGAGCGGGGATCCGTGTCGTTTACCGATATGGAAAATGTCTGCGTGTCTGTGCTGCACACTATATCGATATTATACCACTCCATGGCGTTATATGGCAAGTCGCTTATTTTTGTCACCTGTCCGCCGGTGTCCACATATATCCCGTCTCCGCGGAAATCCACTTGTGTGATGAATTTTCCGCTGCTGTCGTATACGCAGAAAAACGCCGAATTTTTGTTAGCCGTCATCATATCCAGGCTTACTGTGACCGTACCCGTAAGAGCGCCCAGATCTTTTACCGTGTGGAATACCGTGGCTGATGCGTCTCCCATGGCCGTCTGCTCAAGCTTGAGGACCTTATCGCCCGATATTTCAACAACCTTGACATTTGTTCTGCTGTCCTCGGCGGTCTTTTCAAAATCAAGGATTTTGTCCGCCTCGTATCCCCCGAAATCCTCCTCAAAGAGCACTTCCGACGACGACGCCTCCCCCACGGCAGCCACGGTAGCGGCTTTGAGCTGCCCGTCCGACGTGGCCGTTATTATCATGGCATATCCGTCGGCGACCCCGGCAACGTTTCCCGCGGCGTCCACAGTCGCCACAGACTCATTGGAGGACGAATATACAAGGTCCTCCGTTTTATAGTAATCCACCGTAGCTTGCAGCGGCGCCGAGGCGCCGACGGAAAGCGTTATTTTTGCCGGCGCGTTTATTCCGCACTTATATTGGTCCATGACCGCCGTAAAATCCGACTTATTATACAGCGTCGGGCAGGAGGGATTTTCCTTTTCAAAGGTCTCCCATGCCTCCCACAAATCATCAAACTCCGTCCTCGCCGCCGCTATTTCCGCGGCGTTGCGTTTCCCTCGCCCGTTCATCTCCGTATAGAGGATACCGGTGGTCCACATACGCTCGAATATGGAAAAGAGATAGTAGCCGTATGTCGCAGTCGTAACTATGTACGGCTTCGCTGCCACCGAATCGTCAAACCCTTCCGCAAGCGCAAGTATCTCTTCCCACAGCCTTACCGATTCCCTCTTCTCCTCAAGCTTCGGATATGTGTCTCCCTCACGATTTGTGAACATTATCGACAGGTTCCTGTCAAATAAATCCTTGTTCACGCTCGCGTCCCGCGTCCACAGCGGATTCGTTACGGGCTCACAGTCCGTCCCTATCCCGTACAGCACCGCGTCCGACGAGAGTACCGCCAACCGGTAAAAGTTCTCCGCGTCCTCATCGCTCATCGACAGCACTTCCCTCGCGTACTCCTTCACCAGCGACTCGTCCGTCCGCGACGTGTCCTGCGCCCACTTGTGAAGCACATACGCGTTTAAGTCACTCCACAGCTCGTCTCCTTCCGGGTTCTCTTCTCCGTTCGTGTACGGCCCTCCCCAGCCGCCTCCACGCGACCAGGTCCATATCCCCACTACCTTGCTGTCCGCCCTGTTCACCACGTCCCTAAGACTCTTGTCCTCTCCTTCATCCATCTGCCATTCGTATTCCTTAAACCCGTTTATCACGCTCCCCGCCACATAGTTCGGGTACGCTCCCTTCCCCTCGTATTCCCTCGAACACTGTATCTCTATGATCTGCCGGTGGTTCCCTATCCCTATCGTCTCGTTGAACGTATAGTTCCTCCAAAAATCTCCCGCCGTGTGCTTTATCGCTATGTACAGATTCTCATGCGGCTCTACCTGATTCGTTATCTCCAGGTACAGCTCCGGCGACGTAGTAAAGCTGTTCGCTCCCGTCTCTGTGGACCATGTGCGGTACACTACCTCTTTACCGTATCTCTCGCACACCTCGTCCCGGAAAAATTTCAACAGCGTCACATGGTCGTTTTTCGCCGTACTGCTCACCCCTATCGGGTTGTTCCCAAAATGATACGACGAATAATACCCAACGTACGATTCCCCGTACCTCGGGTATATACCGTCCACTTCCGGAAATTCCTCGAATATCTCCCGGAACATCTCCTTCATGATCTCCTGCGTCTTCGCCTTGTTTATATCTATCTTACCGTTCGTCATTATCTCATCTCCGTACAGGCTCTTCATGCTGCTCGGAAGTGAGATGAAATCCATCATGAAATATACCTTCAGCCCTTCGTCCTTTGCCTCCTTATACTTCTCGTGCAGCTCCTCCTTCTTTGCCTGCACCCAATTATATCCCGCGCTCCCTTCCGGAAACACATTCCTGTCGTAATCCTGCCAATCTATCGCCAGCTGTGCCGCCTCAGACAGAAAAAATACCTTCCCGCTCAGCCCCCTCGAGCTCAGAAACGCCGCGTCGTCATATTTCGTCTCGTACGGCGTCCCTCCCGGATTGTCGTGTACCATGTCCGTTATTACTTCCAGCTTCCTCGTGTACATGTCTCCGTT
>CASDVX010000105.1 GCA_949284545.1 uncultured Eubacteriales bacterium | reverse complement strand
CTTCTCGGCAATATCCATTTCATCCCCTTCAGAGAGGTCAATATAATTCACCTGGTATTTTTCCACTTTCACCATCCCGAGCTCTTTTGTGATGTACTCGTCTATGTCCTGGGTACATACTCTGTTGTCAATTTCAAGATTCATCCTGAGCTCATCGTCCCTGAGACTGTCCAGCTCTTTCTGGAGCGATATTGCCTCTGAATCCAGCTCCGCCAATGTGGCGTTGGAATACAGCAGCGCCCCCGCAAGGAAACCGCAGACGGTGACCGCGGCAAGTATCTTAAGCAGCTTAATGCCGTTTTTTGCGCGCGGCTGCCTCACCCGCGCGTTTTCCTCTTCCTTTTCCTTCACCGGCACAGGTTTTCTCTCCTCGAACATGCTGAGGTCATATGCTAAATTATCCTGATACTTCCCAGGCAAAACAAAGTCCCCCGTTTCATATCTTTTCCGCTATCCTCAGTTTTGCGCTGTGGCTGCGCGGATTGTTTTCAAGCTCTTCCGCGGTCGCCTCCAGCGGCTTCCTGGTTACCTGAATAAGAGTTGGCTTTTGGTTGCAAACGCACACCGGAAACTGCGGCGGGCAGACGCATCCCTTTGCTTTTTCAGCAAAAAATCTTTTTACCGCCCTGTCTTCCAGAGAATGGAACGTTATAACACAGAACCTGCCGCCGGGAGCCAAAATCTCCGTTCCGCATTCAAGCGCGCTGTTCAGCTCGCCCATCTCGTTATTGACCGCGATCCGCAACGCCTGAAATGTCCGTTTTGACGGGTGGGAACCGTCAGCCCTGGCTCCTGCCGGAACTGCTTTCCGGATTATCTCGTTAAGCTCGAATGTGGTATTTATCCTACCGTTCTCCCGCTTGTCCACTATGAACGCCGCTATTCTTTTCGCCCAGCGTTCTTCCCCGTACTCATACAGGATTTTTTCTATCTCCCCGGCAGGATACCCGTTCACGATATCTGCGGCCGTCAGTCCGCAGTTTTGGTCCATCCTCATGTCCAGAGGCGCATCCGCCATGTACGAAAATCCGCGCTCGGGATTGTCAATCTGGTAGGACGACACGCCTATGTCAAGAAGTATCCCGTTCACGCCGCTTATTCCGAGTTCTCTCACTGCCTCTCCCATCTCCGAAAATTTTCGGTTGAGAAAAAGCACCCGGTCCGAAAACTTTGAAAGCCGCTTCTTGGCCGCGCAAATCGCCTCCGGATCACGGTCCATGGCAATAAGTCTTCCGCTTGTTAACTTTTCGGCTATGGCAAGCGAGTGCCCCCCGCCGCCCGCCGTTCCGTCTATGTATATCCCGTCCGGCCGTATGTTGAGACCGGAAATACACTCGTCGAGAAGCACGGGTTTATGTGAAAACTCCATGGCTTATATTCCCAGCTCCATCATGGCTTCTATTATGTTGTCCTGCATGGACTCGCCGCTGTTATAGCTGTCCCAACGCTCCTTGCTCCATATCTCCATGCGCTCTCCGGCTCCTATCACCACGACGTCGCTCTGCAGGTCGGCAAACTGCCTAAGAGGGGGCGGTATGAGAACTCTCCCCTGCCTGTCCAGCTCCACGGTTTCTGCCGCCGAAAAGAAGAACCTCTGCATGTCGCGCGCCTTGGCAGAGGGGAGCGCCCGTAGCTTGTCCGCCAGCAGGTTCCACGCCTCGCACGTGTAAACCGCTACGCAGTTATCAAGCCATCTTGTCAGCACAAAGCGGTCGCCGCAGTCCCTCCTGAGCTTGGCGGGAATAAACGTCCTGCCCTTCGTGTCCATCTTGTTTTCATATGTGCCCGTAAACAAGACGCTTCCCCCTCCC
>CASDVX010000104.1 GCA_949284545.1 uncultured Eubacteriales bacterium | reverse complement strand
TGTACAAATCAGCCGAAGACGCGGCCGTCGAGGATCCTGAGGACCCGTGGAGCGGCGGCGGCGACGGAGGGGTCGTGAGTTATCAGTATCACGGTTTTGCCGGCCCTGTTCAGGGAATAAAGCAGTTCCATTATATCCCGGCCGGAAGAGGTGTCCAGATTACCGGTGGGTTCGTCGGCGAGTATCAGCGGAGGCTGGGCTGCCACCGCCCTCGCTATGGCCACGCGCTGCTGCTGTCCGCCGCTCATCTGGGAGGGTTTGTGGTGCATACGGTGTTCCAGACCCACGCTGCAGAGAGCGGATTCTGCCAGTTCTCTGCGCCTTTTAGGACTTATACCACGGTATCTGAGGGGAAGCTCTACATTTTCAAGGGCGGTGAGATCGTTTATTAGGTTATAGCCCTGGAATACAAACCCTATTTTGCTTCCGCGCACGCGCGTAAGCTCATTACGCCCCATGAGGGAAACGTTTTTTCCGCAAAGGAAATAAGTTCCGCGCGTCAGGGAATCAAGACACCCGAGAACGGAGAGCAGCGTGCTTTTCCCGGCCCCGGACTGCCCCACTATGGCAAGAAATTCGCCCTCGCTGACGCTTAAGGATACATCGTCAAGGGCGCAGACACGGCACGCACCGCTTCCGTATATCTTATACCCGTGTTCAATACGTATCAGCTCGCCCATAAAACCACCGCCTTTCAGCCCGACGCAGATACATGGCGTTTCACGCACTCAGTACCGCATACGTACGTACATCGTCCGCACATGTAATAGCATTTCCGAAAAAGCATCAAATTATTGACAAGGACCAATGAAAAATGTAATATGATTTTCAAATATTTTACGGAGGACGCAGACATGGAAACGGTGATGATATTTATGAATACGCTTGCGTCGGACTATACGGTGTCGCTCTTCCCCGAACCGCAGCCGGAACCCGTGGCGCCCACGCTGCCCTGGTTTGTATGGATGTGGTTTATCGGAGGGGGACTTCTCGCAGTCGGCGTGGCGGTCGGTGTGTTTCTGCTGATAAGACATGCGGTGAAGAAAGGGCGTGGACGCAAAGCCGCCGAAGCCGCGGGCGCCGCCGAAACCGCGAACACCGCCGCAACCGCGGGCGCTGCCGAAACCGCGAATGCCGCCGAAGCCGCGGGCGCTGCCGAAACCGCGGACGCCGCCGAAACCGCAGGCATCTCCGAAACCGCGAACACCGCCGCAACCGCGGGCATCGCCGAAGCCGCCGCGCAGGAGGAGGACAGAGTATGACCCTCAACGTGGTGCTTGTGGAACCGGAAATACCGCAGAACACGGGGAATATTGCCAGAACATGCGCGGCCACGGGGACGAGACTGCACATCATACGTCCCATGGGCTTTGAAATAGACGACAGGAAACTCAAACGCGCGGGCCTGGATTATTGGCATCTTTTGGACATAACGTATTACGACGGGCTGGACGATTTCTTCGAAAAGAACCCCGGAGCAAGCTGTTTCTTTTTCACCACCAAGGCATCTAAGGTGTATTCACAGGCGGAATACCCCGATGGATGTTACCTTTTTTTCGGTAAGGAGACTAAGGGGCTCCCGGAATCCCTTTTGGCGGAGAAGTACGACAGCTGCGTGAGACTGCCCATGGTGGAAGAGGCGAGAAGCCTGAACCTGTCGAATACAGTGGCCGTAGGGGTATTTGAAGTTATGCGGCAGTGGGGTTTCCCGCAGCTTAAAAATTACGGGCACCTCAGGGAATACGATATCGGGAAGGGACAACCCGGCCCGTGACTCCGGCGGCGCAGGACGGAGAGGGCAACGTAGGTTCGCCGCCGAAAAGAAGCAGAACAGAGGACCGAAACAGAGAAATGCGGGTCCCGCCCGTCAGGGCGAGGGACCCGCATTTCTCCGTGCGTATTTACCGAAGGAGGAAATATCAGAAGGAATCGCTGTCCGGGAGAGCGTATTTCGACGCGTATCGCCGCAGCTTCTCACCGAACGCGGCGTCGTCCGCTTTTACCGCACGAAGATGCTCGTGGAACTTCATGTCCCGGTTGGAGAGATCCAGAAGCCCGCCGGCGATATTTGAACAATGGTCGGACACCCGCTCCAGATCGGTGAGAAGGTCAGACCACACAAAACCTGCATCTATGGTGCATTCGCCGTGCTGGAGACGGGAAATGTGGGAGGCGCGCATCTGCTCCCTGAGAACGTCTATAACCTGCTCCAGAGGAGACACGGAGGATACCGCGTCCGGATCGCCGTTTACAAAAGCGCTCTGAGCGAGGGACATTATTTCCTCCACCGCGTCCGTCAGCACCCCCATTTCCGCTTTAGCTGACTGTGAGAAGACCAGCTTTTTATCGTGTATCTCCTCCGCTGATTCGAGTATGTTCACGCTGTGATCGGATATACGTTCAAAATCTCCGATAGCCTTGAGGAGCATGGCGGCTTCGGCGCTGGCGGCCTCGTCTATCTGAAGGGCGCTGAGCTTGACGAGATAGGTGCCGAGAACGTCCTCGTACCTGTCGCTCTTTTCCTCTTCCGCCCTCACCTTTGAAGCGAGCTCGGGGCTGTATGAGCTTACGGCGGATATGGCGGCGTCAAGAGCGGAAGCAGAACAGGCGGCCATATTTGAAGCCACCTCGCGGCAGCGTTCAAGGGCCACAGAGGGTGTGGCGAGAAGGCGTTCGTCAAGCTCGGACACCATTTCCGGGGATTTCCCGTCCGGAACCAGCTTGGTTACCAGCTTTTCCAGAAGCCCGGACATGGGCAGGAGCAGCGCGGTACACAGTATGTTGAAGGAGGAATGAGCCACCGCTATGCCGAACAGTGACGCGGATTCTCCCAGAAGGACGGGACTGAATACGAGCTTCACTATCCAGAAGACCGTAAGCCACACCGCGGTGCCGATAACGTTGAAGGAGAGATGAACCATGGCGGCTCTTTTTGCGTTTTTGTTTGCACCGACGGAGGAAAGCAGCGCCGTGACGCAGGTGCCGATATTCTGCCCCATGATTATGGGAATGGCTGCTCCGTACGTCACCTGTCCGGTGGCGGCAAGAGCCTGGAGGATACCCACGGAAGCGGAGCTTGACTGTATGATAGCCGTGAGGACCGCTCCGGCAAGTACGCCGAGGAGTGGGTTTTCAAACATCAGGAAGAGGTTTTTGAAGGCCTCCACCTCACTGAGCCCGGACACGGCAGCGGACATGGTGTCCATTCCGAACATCAGAGTGGCAAACCCGAGAAGAATCTCTCCCGTGTCCTTTTTCCTGCTGCTTTTGCAGAACATATAGAAGATTATGCCGAAAAGCGCCAGCACAGGGGTAAAGGACGTGGGCTTGAGGAGATTTACAAAGGCGTTCTCGCTGTCGATGCCGCTGAGGCTAAGCAGCCATGCGGTCACGGTGGTGCCGACATTAGCCCCCATGATAACGTTTATGGCCTGACTGAGGGTCAAGAGCCCGGAGTTGACAAATCCCACCACCATGACGGTGGTCGCCGAGGAACTCTGTATGACCGAGGTCACACCGAGACCTGTGAGAAATCCGGTGGATTTTTTGGTGGTCAGTCTGCCAAGAACCGTGCGCAGCCTGTTTCCTGCTCTCCTTTCCAGGGCCTGTCCCATTATATTCATGCCGAAAAGGAAAAGGCAAAGCCCGCCCAAAAGCGTAAGAGCGTCAAAAATATCCATGATCAGTCCTCCGCAGTCTTTACACATTATTTACACTGAAATTATACCAGATGGAGCGGCAAATAACATAAAATCCCCCTCAAATGTATGCTAAAATTATGTTAAATTTAAGCGAAAAAAGCCGACGGGAGCCGAGAACGAGATACGCGCGGATTTCCGGACGGGCTTAGCCGCCTGAGAGTGAGAAGGGGGTGGCTTCGGCACGGACTTGCCTGAGTCTGAGAGTGCCCTCCGCCCGGCGTACTCCCGTACACAGCAGGAAGACCCGGGGCTTTTCGCCCCGGGTCTTCCAGGTCAGCAAAATACAGTACGTTCGCGCCCTCCGGCGGGTACACCGTACGGCAGACGGGTTTGCCGCATGACCGTAAATACCTGCCGCGGGACGGCCCTGCGGCTTTACGTCCCGTCCCGCAAGGACTGTCAGGCCTTGCCCACGGAGCCGAAAAGCTCCATCTTCTCTTTGACGGTGGCCTTTATTGCTTCAAAGCCCGGAGCGAGGAGCTTGCGGGGATCGAAGCCCTTGCCCTGAAGATCCTTGCCCGCCTCTATATACGTCCTTGTAGCGGCGGCAAACGCCAGCTGGCACTCGGTGTTTACGTTTATCTTGGCAACGCCCAGAGAAATGGCTTTTTTTATCATGTCCTCGGGTATGCCCGTCCCACCGTGGAGGACCAGAGGCATATCGCCGACCTTTTCGGAAACGGCGGCAAGAGTCTCAAACGAAAGCCCCTTCCAGTTTGCCGGGTACTTTCCATGGATATTTCCTATCCCGGCGGCGAGCATGGTGACGCCGAGATCGGCTATAGCTTTGCACTCGTCGGGGTCGGCGCATTCGCCCGCTCCCACGACTCCGTCCTCTTCGCCGCCTATCGCTCCGACCTCGGCTTCAAGGGATATGCCCTTTTCGCCGCAGAGCTTTACCAGCGCGGAAGTCTTTTCCACATTTTCGGCTATCGGATAGTGAGAACCGTCAAACATTACGGAAGAGAAGCCTGCGTCAATGCAGCGCAGACAGCCTTCGTAGGTGCCGTGGTCCAGATGGAGAGCCACCGGAACGGTGATGCCCAGCTCGTTTATCATAGCCTTGACCATGGCGGCCACGGTGGAGAAGCCGCACATGTACTTGCCGGCGCCCTCGCTCACGCCGAGGATGACGGGGGAGTTCTGCTCCTGAGCCGTGAGAAGTATGGCCTTCGTCCATTCCAGATTGTTGATGTTGAACTGACCCACCGCATAGCGGCCGGCCTTAGCCTTGCACAGCATTTCCTTAGCCGATACTAACATGTTTTTACTACCAACCTTTCAGCCCGTTATAAGGGAATTTATCATCTAAAGCAGATTATACTATTTCCCGCGGGGAAAAGCAAGCCCGTCCCGGCAAATAATCCGCTTCGGACCGTTTCGCGTTACTGCATATGTTCCCGGAGTACCGGTCTCAGCCTTCCTGCCAGATATGCGGCGAGAAAAATTTTTACTCCGTCCGGAAATATAAACGGAACTACGCAGGTCATCAAAGCGGCGCAGACAGAGGTCCCTTCCTCGGGCGGATATACCGTAACGAACCACAGAGTGCCGAAGATATAGCACAGTATCACGCCCGCCGCCATGGAAAGGATGAGCCGCGCGAGCCGGACGGACCCGGCGGATAGCAGCCCCGTCACCGCGGCAGTGATTATAAATCCTATTATGTATCCTCCCGTCGGTCCGGCAAGCGCCGACAGCCCTCCCTTGAAGCCCGCGAAGACCGGCACCCCCGCCGCACCCAGGAGCACATAGATGAAGACCGCCGCGCCGCCGCGCTTTGCACCC
>CASDVX010000103.1 GCA_949284545.1 uncultured Eubacteriales bacterium | reverse complement strand
ATCCATCCGAAAAGGGACGTGCCTCCCATGGGGCAAAGAACGATACGGTTTTTTATTTCGCAGTTTCCTATCTTCCAGGGGGTAAACAGAGCCTCGTATTTGGAATCCATAAAATTTTCCTCCAGACAAAGTTTATTCCTTTAACAAAAACGGACACAAGATGTGCGTAGACCGACGGTATCCCGGCTGACAACGGAAGCAAACAAAAAAGAGACGCCGCAAGGCGTCTCTTTTTTCCGGACAGCCGAAACGCGCGGCCGCTGGGGAAACATCGGTCCGCCGGACGGGCGCGTGCAGGGCTCCCACACTGACCGCCGCCGGCAAATAATCAAAACCCGGTCAGGATAACCTCATGAGATACTGGCAGTACACATAAACATTCTGTATCTTTTTCGCCTCCACCCCGTCGTCGGCCTGTATGACGGGCTGGGTCTCGGATGGGGTGATATAGAGCTTGAAAACTATGGCGTCCTGCCCGGGACGCATATTGCGGATGCGTTTGTACTCGAAATTGCGCTTGGAAATCCCGAGATAGTCGTATATGACAGTCTCAAGGTCAAGATTGCTGAAGCAGCGGAGGATATCGGACTCATCATGCATCTCGATAATGCTCCTCGCTTCTTCAAACGTAAGGTTCTGGCATTTGAATTCTCCCTGGTTGAGAACGGACATGGTGTTGCTGTTGTCCAGCAGAAGCAACGGCTTGTGATCGCTCATGGCACAACCTCCCTTTTGAAAATGTCAGAGATCAGCTTGCAAAGACAAAACCTCTTAATTGATTTTACAATCAAAAGCGTCCGTTGTCAACCATATTAGAAACCCGGCGTCGGCCCCGC
The DNA here is from genome assembly GCA_949284545.1 of uncultured Eubacteriales bacterium. Classification (GTDB taxonomy): domain Bacteria; phylum Bacillota; class Clostridia; order Oscillospirales; family CAJFTT01; genus CASDVX01. Next base: position 1,471 of record CASDVX010000103.1, on the reverse strand, counting down.
GCTGTTGACAAGGTCGGACGGGCCGTGGTACAATGCACGGCGGAAACGGCGCCGGCCGTTTTTGACACTTATGATTTATCCGGAGGCAGTTTATGCTTAAAGCGGTATTGTTTGATCTTGACGGCACGCTTCTTCCCATGGATCAGGAAAAGTTTACCGGGGCGTATTTCAAATTGCTTGCTGCCAAAATGGCACCTCACGGGTACGATCCCAAGCAGCTTATCAAAAGCATTTGGGACGGGACCGGAGCAATGGTAAGAAACGACGGGAGCGTGTCCAACGAGAAGGCGTTCTGGAAGAGGTTTACGGAAATATACGGGGATAAAGCCGAAAGGGACAGGGAACTTTTCGACGAATTCTACCGCGTGGAATTTCAGGGAGCAAGGAGCAGCTGCGGCTATAACCCGGAGGCTGCGGCAGCGGTCCGCGCCGTGAAATCAAAGGGTCTGAGAACGGCGCTGGCCACAAACCCGATTTTTCCATCCGTGGCCACGGAGCACCGAATGGAGTGGGCGGGGGTTTCGGAGAAGGATTTTGAATTTTACACTTCATATGAAAACAGCCGTTTCTGCAAGCCCAACCCGATGTACTATTTGGAAGTTGCCGACAGGCTGGGCCTGAAACCGGACGAATGCCTTATGGTGGGAAACGACGCGGAAGAGGACGCCGCGTCCGTGCGCGCGGGCATGGATCTGTTTCTCATAACCGATTGCCTGATAAACCGCGACGGAGCCGACCTGTCGCAGTACAGATGCGGGCATTTTGCAGACATGCTCGAATACGTGAAAAGCAGGGCGGAGGGCTGAGCGGGCCGCTGCATGAATGCCGCCGCCGTGCCGAGGGCCCGGTTCACGCCGGCGCACACGAAACTCCTTGTATTTACATATAATGGAAGAATATTTCATTGACAAAGGGACGCCTTAATGATATTATACATATGATCACATCTCGGGGGCGACAGGCTTTCGACGGGGATTGTGAAGCAAAGTAAGCGAGCAGCGGCGGCGCACCGCTATAAAAGTGCCGAAATCAAAGTAACTGACAACAACAAGTTAGCTTACGCAGCCTGATTTAACAGGCTGCCGTTCTTACCCGGAATACCGCGGCCGGGATAAGGGCGTCGTTTAGCGGTGAACGTACCCGTCCTCGGGCTTTGGGGCGGAGTATGCATGAGAAGCCTACCGCAGCGTGCAGCCTGTCACCCGGCGGCGCGTGAGGGGAATCTTAAAAGAGTGACTGCGCTCGGAGAAAGCATTGCGGACCGGTTTTCGGACAGGGGTTCAACTCCCCTCGTCTCCACCAGTGCAGAGAAATCCGAACACTTACGCCTTGTTTTTTGCTCCGGGCGGGGTGTTTGGAGCCATTTTCCCAATATCGGCGGCCAAGGGTTAAGCCCTTGCCGCTGATTTTTTGTTCACCTTTTCCGAAAGCGTAGAGCGGTTTTGTGCATTGTGATGATTTCCATATTTTT
>CASDVX010000102.1 GCA_949284545.1 uncultured Eubacteriales bacterium | reverse complement strand
GATGACGCTTGTCGCCCGCGAGATCGCTAAGAAGATTGAGGAAGAAATGGAATATCCGGGCCAGATCAAGGTGAACGTGGTAAGGGAAAGCAGAGCGATAGAGTTCGCAAAATAAAACTCATAAAAAAAGCATCCGCCGATATCGGTTACGGCGGGTGCTTTTTCTTTTTATACAGGCGGAATGCGGGCCAGGCAGATGAAATGCGGACGCAATACAGGAGCAATGCAGACGGAATGCAGGCTGACGCCGGCGAGGCTGCTCAGCCGGCCGCGTCCGGCCCCTGAGGCAGGGCTTTATTTTACAAGTCTGCGGCACTCAAGATAAAACCGTTTGTCGCAGGCTTCTCCCATGGAAAACGTCTTGCGGGGCAGAGCTCCGCCGCTCATGACGGCGGGGAAAAGCTCGTTTTTATTCATGGACGGGAGAATGAAGCAGCAGGTGTTTTCGTCAGCGCAGAGCTGCCTTACCACATCGTCTCCGTGGATATAATCGATTCTTCCGCCCATGGCGGAAACATAATCGTCGAGAAAAGCCTGTACCTTTCCCACCGCCGTACCGGAGGAAGCGTCAGGTATGGTTATCACGGTTTCCCCCGCGCAGGTAACAAAGGAGAACCGCTGACCGTCGCCTCGTCCCTCATAGGAACCGGGAAAATAAACCTTTATGGCCGCGAGGACTTTTTCGGGATTGCATCCGAACAGGGCGCGGTGTATAGCTTCAAATTCCAGCGAATCGTCATGGAGATTCACCAGCTCGCATAAGGCGAACCTGGCAGGGTGAGAAGCCCGTTCCTCTTCCGGGAGGTTTTCCCGTATTTCTTCCCAGCAAAGCTTTGCCGCGGCCAATGAATGGTTCCCGTCTCCCACGGCGAAAAGCATGGGAGAACCTCCGGCGTCGCCGTAACGGGCATTCTGTCTGCCGGCGTCGGCAAGAGATGAGAGAGCGTTTGAAACGCGGGAAAGATTATCTCCGGATACCAGCCAGCCGCGCACATGACCGGAATTTTCCATCAGGTCAAAATCGTAGAGTTTGAAAAGCCGTTCCTTTATATCGGAGAGAGGTTCTATCAGTCTCTTTTCGGGATCGTCTGCAAGAAGCATAATATGCGGCATTTCCAGAGGAGCGTTGCGCCTGATGCGTACGCGGCAGGGGAGCCTGTCTTCAACGGTCCCTTCCGTTGCGCGAACCAGAGAAAGACTGTGGGTGTCATAATCGTACGCTTCAAGATCCACCGCGCCCACCAGACCCCGGCGAATATGCCCGTTTCTCAGCGTTCGTTCAACATAAACGAAGCAGTTTCGGTAAAGATCGAAGAAATCCTCATACAGCAGCCTGCGCATATTGGAGTTTATTTTGTCTACCTGAGTATCAAGATTTCCTTCATCAAGAAACGCCTCCGGAAGTATTATATCCAAAGCCGACGGACATCCCGCAACGGCATTTTGCACTCGCTGCCAATAATCAGGCTCGGACGTATACTGGTCGCAGGCGATCACGCTCCACTTGCCGAGCTGAGTCCCCTTGCCGGGGACGAGTATGTCCGCAGGATAAAACCCAAAGCCGCAAAAATCTTTCATAAAAAGCCAGACCTCTCAAAAAATCAATCTCAAAAGCGCGAAACGCCGGTATTCCGGCCAGATGGCCACGTAGATATTATAACAATTTGAACTCATTTGAGCAACAATATTTTGCAAAAAAATGGCGAAATGCGAAGGATGTTTTCAGGGCAAAATATTTTTGACGGATAAAATAAAAAGCATAATCCGTCCGTCTGCATAACGGGACATACTGCCGCATAAATATTTACAGCGTGTCCCGAAGCGGACAAGATCAGTTTTACAAAACGCGAAAGGACGTGAAAACGTGCAAAAAAAGGCGATGAAGTATGTTACGGGCGCAATGGTGGGCATGGCGGTAGGCACTGCGATGGCTGCGGCGATGAACAGCAAGGCGTCTGCGGGACTTAATCTCAAAAAAAATGTCGGAAAGCTTACAAAATCCGTAAGCGGCATAGCGGACAGCGTCAAAATGCTGATGAAGTAACGAGAAAGGGGGCGCGTGTCAACGTACCCCCTTACAAATTTATTCCGGCAGCGGAAAATATGAGAAAAATATGAACCGGCAGCAAAAAACAGTTGATTTTTTATGATAAATGATATATAATCAACACTAATAACTGTGTATATATGTGCAAAATAACAAAAAGTTGTTAAATCTCGAAAGGGGCGGTCTGCGTTGAAGCAGTATTTAACGGAAAAAATAAGAAACACAGTCATCCTCGGACACGGCGGGTGCGGAAAGACCACGCTGTCGGAGGCCATGCTGTATCTTGCCAAGGCCACAGACAGGCAAGGCAGGGTCAGCGAAGGCAATACCGTGTCGGACTTTGACGCGGAAGAAAAAAAGCGCGGCACGTCGGTATCGCTGTCGGTGCTTCCGCTGGAGTGGAAGGATGTCAAAATAAATTTGTTGGATACGCCGGGAATGTTTGATTTCAGCGGAGAAGCGGCGGAAGGTCTCAGGGCCGCGGATATCGCCCTTATAGCGGTATCCGGGAAGAGCGGTGTGAACACGGGGACTAAAAAGGCGTGGAAGGCTGCCGGCAAGAGGGGCTGTGCGCGTGCGTTTTTCGTTACGAAGATGAGCGAGGAGCACGCCGATTTTTTCAAGGTTCATGAACAGATGAAGACGGTGTTCGGACCGTGCGTGTGCCCCATAGTTCTTCCCGCCGGCGATTCTACATACATAAACCTTATCGAGCAGAAAGCATTCAAGTACGACCGGGAGGGGACGGCTACCGAGGTTCCCATGCCATACGCTTTGGGGCACAGGCTTGAGGGAGCCATGGTCGCCATATATGAGGCCGTGGCGGAGACCAGCGACGATATGTTTGAGAAATATTTCTCCGGCGAGCCGTTTACGAGAGACGAGCTTGTCACCGGACTCCGGTCGGGAGTTGCGTCCGGACGCATAGCGCCCATATTCTGCGGAGACCCCATGAGCCTAGCCGCGGTGGATTTCCTTCTTGACGGACTGACGGAATATTTTGCCGGGCCTGACAGCCATCCGGAACGGGATGTTTCGGGAAAGGAAATAGAGATGACGGAGTCGTCTCCCGTTTCGGCAGTGGTGTTCAAGACCGTAGCCGACCCGTTTGTGGGAAAACTTTCCTATTTTAAGGTGGCTTCCGGGGTCATGAGACCGGATATGCTCCTTGAGAACGCGCGTACAGGGGAAACGGAAAAGATAGGCAAGCTCATGCATGTGCGCGGCGCAAAGCAGGTAGACGCGGAATACATACGCTGCGGCGACATAGGCGCGGTGGCGAAGCTTTCCGGCGTGAAAACGGGGGACACTCTGTGCCTGCCCGGAAGCGGGATAAAACTCGAGGGAGTGGAATTTGACCGTCCCTGCCTGTCCATGGCTGCGGCTGCGAAGAAAAAAGGGGAGGAAGAAAAAATAATGCAGGGCTTCCTCCGGCTTTCGGAGGAAGATCCCACATTTACCGTCCGCACCGACCCGGAGACAAAGCAGCAGGTGGTCAGCGGAATGGGCGAGATACATCTGGACGTCATGGTGTCCAGGCTCAAGAGCAAATTCGGAGTAGAAGTCAGTCTCGAGCCGGTCAGAGTTGCGTACCGCGAGACCATACGCAAGCCCGTGAAGGTCCAGGGACGGTACAAGAAACAAACGGGAGGCCACGGGCAGTTCGGAGACGTGTGGATAGAATTCGAACCCTGCGTCAGCGACGAGCTGATTTTTGAAGAGAAGGTTTTCGGGGGAGCCGTGCCGCGCAACTTTTTCCCCGCTGTGGAAAAGGGACTGCGGGAGAGCATGGTAAGCGGAGTGCTGGCGGGATATCCGGTGGTAGGAGTGAAGGCCACGCTGGTGGACGGCTCGTATCACCCTGTGGATTCCTCTGAAATGTCGTTTAAGACGGCGGCGTCGCTGGCGTTCAAGGAGGGCATGAAGCAGGCGTCCCCCACGATACTTGAGCCTATGGGACGTCTGACCGTCATGCTGCCCGACGAAAACATGGGAGACATAATGGGAGATATAACCAAGCGCCGCGGCAGAGTCCTGGGAATGGAGCCTGCGGGAGACGGGATGCAGAGTATCCAGGCTGAGGTACCCATGGCCGAAATGGGCGACTTTGCCGTCACACTCCGTTCGGTGACGAGAGGAATGGGCAGCTTCGAGCTGGAATTTTCGGGCTACGAGGAGGCCCCGGCCCCGGTGGTTGAGAAAATAGTCGCTCAGGCTGCGACTGCCGAGGAATAACGCCGGACGGAGGAACGTGTATCTGCGTGACGGACAGCGACTCGGCCGACTGCCATACCCTTGCAGCCGAACAAGTCGGCGGGCAGTCTGATTGTGACCCGTGTGAAAACCGCGGCGTTTACGGCGTGCGTCACGGCATCCGGGCGGAGAAACAGAACTGTGAGGGAATATAACAACAGAAAAAGGGCGGCGGCTCATTAAGGGCCTCCGCCCTTTGCCGTTCCTTACGTGCAGGGCTAAGCGCAGGCACGCCTTTCTTCCCGGCGCGCCGCGCGACGGTTTTCCGGGCCGGCCCGCGGATAAATGTCTTCCGCCGGGATCAGACCCTCGCAGCCGGTCATACCGCACGGCCGGGCGGCGTCGTGGGAAAACGGGGATCCGCTGCAAAAGCGGGGCGAATAAAAGCACCGGTATTGATTTCCGGGAACAAATAGTTTATAATGTGCAGCGTGCGCTTGAGGGGGCAGCAGCGCCGCGTACCCGTCCGCACGCAGTACAGCGGCGCTTTTGCCGCAACTAAGTTTTTGGGAGAGAAGCCAATGGAAGACGCCGTGCTCGGTATCGTTCGCCTTATAAACTCATATCTGTCTGATTATGTGCTTATCATTCTTCTTGTGGGAACGGGTATCTTTTTCACGGTCAGGACCGGTTTTGTGCAGGTGCGCTTCTTCGGCGAGGGCATCAAAAAAACCTTCGGCGGGCTGTCTCTGTCCGGCAAAAAGCACAAGAGCGGGCTCAGCTCGTTTCAGGCTCTTGCCACTGCCGTGGCGGCCCAGGTGGGGACCGGGAACATAGTGGGTGCCTGCGGGGCAATACTTATCGGGGGCCCCGGGGCGATATTCTGGATGTGGATAATCGCTTTTTTCGGAATGGCTACCATATACGCCGAAGCGGTCCTTGCGCAGAAAACGAGAGTTGTTCATGAAGACGGCACCGTAAGCGGAGGCCCCGTGTATTATATCAAAACCGCCTTCAAAGGGAGATTCGGGAAATTTCTGGCCGGCTTTTTTGCCGTTGCGGTGATACTTGCGCTGGGATTCATGGGAGCCATGGTACAGTCAAATTCGGTGAGTGCGTCAGTGCATACATCATTCGGGATACCGGTCTGGGTTACCGGCGCGGTGGTTGCACTGATATCCCTGTTTATATTTAACGGCGGCCTCCAGAGGGTCGGGTCACTTACGGAAAAGCTCGTCCCAGTTATGGCGGTGCTATATATCGCCGGGGGGATTGTGCTGCTCATATGCAGGGCGAAATATATCCCTGAAACGTTTGGGATGATATTCAAGTATGCTTTTGTGCCTAACGCAATAATAGGAGGAAGCATAGGCTATGCGCTGAAAACAGCCGTGAGCCAGGGGGTAAAACGCGGATTGTTTTCGAACGAAGCCGGCATGGGGTCTACGCCTCACGCGCACGCAATGGCCAACGTAAAAACTCCCCACGAGCAGGGCGTGGTGGCAATGACCGGAGTTTTTATAGATACGTTCGTGGTGCTGACTATGACGGCGCTGGTGGTCATATCGACGCTTTTCACAGGGGACGGCATACTCGCCGGAGGGCTTGAGAATGTTCCCGAAGGCGTGGACAAGACCAACATGGCGCAGCTTGCTTTCTCGTCGGTTTTCGGTAATACCGCGGGAGATTCGTTTGTGACGGTCTGCCTGACGTTTTTTGCCTTTTCCACGATAATAGGATGGAATTTGTTCGGAAGGATAAACGTACGATACCTTTTCGGGGCGAAAAGCGACAAAATATATACTTTGCTTGCGGTGGCATTCGTTTTTCTCGGGTCCGTGCTGTCCAACGACCTTGTGTGGGAACTGACAGACACCTTCAATCAGCTTATGGTGATACCGAACGTTATCGCGCTGGCGGCTTTATCGGGTATGGTCGTGTCTGAGGTGCGCAGGGCAAAGGACGCAAGAAAAGCGCAGGAGGGATTGCGTACGGAAGAGGAACCCGCCCATGAGGGCATGACCGTCGCTGAAGAATAACGAAAAGTGAGAAAACGTCAAAGAATAAGGCACAGGAGGCGGCCGCGCGGCCGCCTCCTGTGCCTTATTCTTTTTATCCGACAGTAAAAGCCGCTCCGGCGTCAGCCGGAGCGTAGAGTGAGGCAAGCTGCCGTGCGCCTATATCCCCAGAAGCATGGTAGCAATATTGAAGTACACCACAAGAGCTATAGCGTCAACTATAGTCGTAATGAAGGGACTTGCCATCACCGCAGGGTCAAAGCCTATGCGCTTTGCGGCGATAGGGAGCGTGCAGCCTATGAGCTTTGCAAAAAATACCGCGGATACCAGAGTGAGACAAACCGTAAGAGAGACCATGACGGATACGTCCGTATTACCGAGAAGCAGCCTGTCTATCAGCAGCATTTTTATGAAATTCGCCGCAGCGAGCGTGACTCCGCAGAGAATGGAAACGCGGCTTTCCTTCCACATTATCCTCCCGATATCCCTCATCTGGATATCCCCGAGGGACAGGCTTCTTATGATGGTTACCGACGCCTGACCTCCGGCGTTGCCGCAGGTGTCCATTATCATCGGGACATAGGCGGTGAGGATTACCATGGAAGCGAGGGAATTTTCAAAGGAAGTGATTATCTGACCGGTAAACGTGGCGGACACCATCAGAAGAAGGAGCCATGGGATCCGGTTCTTCCATGTCTCAAAAACACCGGTACGCAGATAGCTCTTGTCGCTGGGCATGATGGCCGCCATTTTTTCGATATCCTCGGTGTTTTCGTCCTGAAGGACGTCGAGCGCGTCGTCGACCGTGACTATCCCCACGAGCCTGCTTTCGTTATCCACCACGGGCATGGCGAGGAAATCGTATTTTTCAAACTGATGCGCCACAAATTCCTTGTCGTCGTTTGTACGCACACTGATGACGTTTGTTTCCATTATGTCGCTTATAAGGCAGTCGGTAGGAGACAGCAAAAGAGATTTTACAGATACGGTTCCCAGAAGCTTACGATCATTTCCGGTGACATAACAGGTGTAAATGGTCTCCTTGTCCACACCCGTACGCCTGATGCGCGTAAAAGCATCGTCGACGGTCATGCCGGCCTTCAGATCCACATATTCTATGGTCATTATGCTGCCGGCGCTGTCTTCCGGGTAATGGAGAAGCTCATTTATGACGGCACGGGTTTCGCTGTCGGTGTTGCGCAGGATACGCTTTACCACCGAGGCAGGCATCTCCTCTATGAGGTCCACGGTATCGTCAAGATACATTTCATCGATAACTTCCCTCAGCTCGTTATCGCTGAAAGAACGTATGAGCCTTTCCTGTGTGTCGCCCTCCAATTCCGCAAAGGTTTCCGCCGCCAGCTCTTTGGGAAGAAGGCGGAAAAGCATAAGTGTGTGTGTTTCGCTCAGATCGTCGAAGAGAGCCGCTATATCGGCGGGATTGAAGTCCACGACAATGCTGCGGACCTCAACAAATCGCTTCTCGTCCAGCATGTCGCCGATGAGCTGGGCGGAACAAAGCTCCTCATTCTCCATCAACATCTCTCCTTTCATTTTTATGAAAGCAGAGTACCTAACCTCCGGGAAGCCGCAGGTGAGCACAGACGGGTCTCACGCCGGCGCTGCTGCGCGCCAACCGTCGTGACCTCCGCGGCGTGTCGCCGTCGGGGTTTGGTACTGCCGCCGGTCAAGCCAACGTCCATGCAATTCACCTCTTTTTCGATTTTTTCGGTGGTTTGACACATAGATATCTTATTCGCGCAAAAGCTTTTTGTCAATGAAAAATGTGAATAAAAAGCCTGCGGGAAACAGGAGGATTTATGTTAAAAATGAGTGAAATATCGGATGTCTGCTTGCAAAACGGCATGTCAGGATATATAATTGCCCGTGAATAAATCAGTGAAGGTATGGTTTTAAATTGAAAAAATTTATAAACGGAGCTGTCAATTTCTTTAAAGGCGTGGTTTTGGGGCTGGCCAACATCGTCCCTGGGGTGTCCGGCGGCACTATGGCGGTAACAATGAACTGCTACGATGAGTATGTTGAGACCTTGGGACTGAGAAAACTTAAGAAAAACCTCTTCTTTCTCCTCACCGCCGGGGCAGGGATGCTCGTGTCCATATGGTTTTTCTCCATGGTGGCAAGCAGCCTTATAGAGAGGTACGCAGTTGCCGCAGCCCTGACGTTTGCCGGCCTGATAGTGGGTTCCATGCCGCTGATATTCAGCCATGCGAGACGTGCGGCGGGCAAACTGTCGCTGTCGCATTTCGTCGGGTTTGCGATGGGTATAGGGATCATGGTGTTCATGGCGACGCTGAGCGGAGTGGATCCGACGTCGGCGGTGAGAGAGCTTGATATCACCGTGTTCGGCTGGCTGGTGGCAATGATGGCGCTCGCGGCCTTTGCCATGATAATTCCGGGAGTGTCCGGTTCGCTTATAATGATGGCGATGGGAGCTTACAGCACCATAACCACCGCCATAAAGGAATTCAACTGGCCCCTGTTGGCTCCGATAGCTATCGGGGCGGTCATCGGGCTGCTGCTGGGTTCCAGATTCGTAAGCTTCATGCTCAAAAAATTCGGAGGGATGACGTACAGCGTGATACTGGGGCTTGTGTTCGGGTCCCTCATACCCATAATAATGCCTATACTGCCGCTGACTTTCGGGATGGAAACCCTTGTGGGAGCGGGATGCTTTGCGGCGGCGGCCGGGCTGTCCTATTTTTGCTCTAAAAAATGATTTTATGAGGCGGTTTTCGTGAAAAAATACTCACTCGCCGTTTTTGACATGGACGGCACGCTGCTGGACACCCTTGAAGATCTGAAGCTCAGCCTGAATGCGTCGCTGAGAAGCTGCGGCTTCCCTGAACGTACCCTGGAGCAGGTAAAAGGCTTTGTGGGCAACGGGATAGGAAAGCTGGTGGAAAGGGGAGTTCCGGAAGGCACCCCGCCCCAGAAGACGCGAGAGGTGTATGAATACTTCACGAAATACTACCCCGTTCACTGCGGGGACAATACCCGCGCGTATCCCGGCATCATGCAGGCGCTGAGAACGCTCAGGCTCAACGGAATTATGACCGCAGTGGTATCAAACAAGGCGGATTACGCCGTAAAGGAGCTTGCCCACCGGTATTTTCCCGGACTTTTCGATGAAATCACCGGCGAAGTCGCGGGCATGGCGAGAAAGCCCGCCCCCGACGGCATATTAAAGGTGATTTCCGACGCAGGCGTTTCCCGGGGACGAACCGTATACATAGGGGATTCGGAGGTGGATATAGAGGCCGCCGCGAACGCCGGAGTGGACTGCATATCTGTCACCTGGGGATTTAAGGAAAAAGAGTTTCTAATTAAAAACGGGGCGTCCGTGACGGCGGATTCTCCGGACGAGCTTCCCGCTCTCATCTGCGGGGGCACAGACGGCAGCTGAGAACCTGAACGCAGAAACGCGCCGCCGTGGATGAAACAAACCGCGGCGGCGCGTTTTTTAATTATGTTTTTTCACTCCCGTTAAGTCAAAGGGCGGTATATAGCTCTCATCCGCAGCGTCAGGAGCCTGAAAGTATCCCCGGCGCATGCCGCACAGCAGCGCGTAATCGCAGGCCTTTTTATATTCCTCTTCGGTCACCCTGCGGGAAAGGTTCTCATACCTGTCTCCTCCGCGGACGGGGGTGTACTGGCACATAAGGCTCAGCATGACCCTGTCCCTCGGGAGAGACGCCACGGCGTCTATACAGCCCAGCGTGTTGTCGAGCTCGCCGGGGATGAGCATATGCCGGACGATGACTCCCCCCGTGATCATGCCGTCATCGTCAAACGTGAGCGGGCCGGCCGCGTCACACATGGCGCGTATGGCTTCAAGGGCGACCTTGGGGTAATCGGGAGCGGAGGAATATTTCGCGGCAACCGATGACTCGGAATATTTGTAGTCGGGAAGATAAACGTCTATTTTGCCCCGCAGCATATCCACTGCCTCAATGCTGTCGTACCCGCCGGTATTGCATATCACGGGCACAGGCAGCCCGCCGTCAAGGGACTTTGATACCTCGGCGCAAAAATGCATGGGCGTGACAAGGTTGATGTTATGTACCTTTTGTGCTATAAGGGAAAAATATATGTCCCTGAGTTCGGCGGCAGTGACCTCCGCACCGATTTTGCCGGAGGATATTTCATGGTTCTGACAGTATATGCAGCCGAGATTGCATCCTGAAAAAAACACCGCGCCGCTGCCGTTTTTGCCGCTTATGCACGGCTCCTCGCCGAAATGGGGCGCCGCCCGGGCAACCTTGGGCACGGTGCCGACGGAGCAGAAGCCCGTGGGCCCCGACGAATGGAATCCCCTGACGGCGCCGCAGCGCCTGGGGCAAAGATTGCACACGTCGTTTTCCAAATCCTAACCCCCTCATTGCCTTTTTATACGCGGTTCGCCTACACGGTGTGCCTAATCCTACGTGCACCGGTCCTTGCTATATGGGCGGTATCCTGTCAAGCTGTGCGGAGAACTCGTCTGCGTAGCGCGCGGCGTCCGCGAGTATCTGAGCGGCTTCCGCGTCTGAAACGCTGCGGACTACCCGCCCCGGAACGCCCAGAACAAGGCTGCGGGGAGGAATTATTTTTCCCTCGGGAACCAGGGCGCCGGCCCCGATAAGCGACCCTGCGCCTATACGGCAGCCGTTGAGAAGCACCGCTCCCATGCCGATGAGGCAGCCGTCCTCCACCGTACAGCCGTGTACTATGGCGCCGTGTCCCACGACTACGCTGCTGCCTATGAGGGTGGGACATCCGTCGGCCCCGTGAAGGATGCACCCTTCCTGAATGTCGGAGCCGTCTCCCACAATTATCGGCGATACGTCCCCCCGCAGCACGCAGCCGTACCACAGGGATACCCTTTCGCCGACGGTCACGTCGCCTATAACGGCGATGTTTTCGGCCCCGCGGGCCGACGCAGCTATTTTAGGTAAAACGCCCCTGTAAGGTCTTATTATCATAAAACGCCGCTCCTTTCGTTTGTATCGTAATACCGTACCGTATGCGTATGACACACGGGACACGGGAAAAGAAGTAAAAAGAGACCGGAGCAAACGAGCTTGCTCCGGTCTGGTGACGCGTACGGGAATCGAACCCATGTTACAGCCGTGAAAGGGCCGTGTCTTAGCCGCTTGACCAACGCGCCGGGAATGGTAGCGGTAGTCGGATTTGAACCAACGACAAACCGGGTATGAACCGGTTGCTCTAGCCAGCTGAGCTATACCGCCGTTTAGAAAAATGAACACGCGAAGACGCGGACATTATTATATTATACCCCGGCGCGGTTGTCAAGACTTTTTTGAAAAAGTCCCGACAACCGCTTTCCGCCGCCGTGTCACCCGGCTTCTGACGACGTATATTTGAGGTATGCGTTTATAAATCCGTCAAGATCCCCGTCCATTACGGCGTCCACATTGCCGTTTTCAAACCCCGTCCGGTGGTCCTTGACCAGCGTATACGGCATAAACACATAGGAGCGTATCTGACTTCCCCAGGCTATCTGAAGCTGTTCGCCCTTTATGTCGGATATCTTTTCAAGATGTTCCCGTTCCTTTATCTCTATCAGCTTGGAGCGCAGCATACGCATACATACTTCCTTGTTCTGATGCTGGCTTCTCTCCATCTGGCAGGATACCACAATACCGGTGGGGATGTGGGTGATCCTTACGGCGGAGGACGTTTTGTTTATATGCTGGCCGCCGGCGCCGCTTGAACGGAAAGCCTCCATCTTTATATCCTCGTCGCGTATGTCCACCTCGATGGAATCATCCACCTCCGGCATGACCTCCACCGATGCGAAGGAAGTATGCCTTCTCCCGGACGCGTCAAACGGGGAGACCCTCACGAGCCTGTGTATACCTGACTCGCTTTTCAGATACCCGTAGGCGTTTTCGCCTTCGACGAGTATGGTGGCGGACTTTATGCCCGCCTCTTCTCCGTCGAGCATGTCGGTAAGCGTGACGGTGAACCCGTGGGCCTCTCCCCAGCGCACGTACATGCGGTAGAGCATCAGGGCCCAGTCCATGGCTTCGGTGCCGCCTGCTCCGGCATGAAGGGTGAGTATTGCGTTATTTTTGTCATATTCGCCCTTGAGAAGGGTTTTCAGACGTATCTCTCCCTCGCGCTCTATTATCTTGTCAACAGCGGAAACACATTCATCGAGAAGTGACAGATCCCCCTCCTCGTCGGCGAGCTCTATGAGGGTGTGCACGTCCTCGTAATCGGCGCACAGCTTTTCATATTCGCCCACGGACTGCTTCTTAGCGGCCGTGGCTTTCAGCACCTTTTGAGACTTTTCCAGGTCGTTCCAAAACCCTTCCGAAGACGCCTGCTCCTCAAGCTCGGATATCTCTCCCCGCAGCTTATCTATTTTCAGAGCGTCCTTAAGGTCGTCTATTTTGGGCTTGATGCCTTCAAGGCGCAGCTTTTGTTCTTCAAACTGTAAAATTTTAATGCCCTCCCATCGGTTTAACGGCAGATACGGCCGTCGCGTTTGCTCAAAGCGGTCGTCCTGGGGCGCACAAACGACGGGCTGTGCTTTCCGGCGCAGCCGTACCCGCCTCGGCCTTTCGGAATATTATAGACGTTCGCCCGCTCAATGTAAAGAAATTTTTGCTATATCCGGCGCTTTCCGTCAAAAAGTCCCGGGGAAACCAGCGCATACCGGTTAAGACAGCGGTCGCTTTTCCCGTCCTTCCACGAGCCTGTCAGCTCAAACGTCCCCGGCCCCACGCCGAAAGGCTCCTCCTCGCCGGCCGTGTGGTGCGGCCCGAAAAGGTTTCTGTTACCGATGACAGTATCAATTTCCACGGAATTTTTTCCCGGCGCAGCCCACCGTGAGATATCGATTCTGTCCCCGGTCAGAAGCCGCCCGGCGTGATTGCCGTTGACATACACCGAAGCGCAATGCCACCGTCCCCTGAGTTTGAGAAGCGCTTTTTCGGGGCGGCGGACGGATATCTCCGATTTAAGCCGCATCTTTCCGGCAAAAAACGGGTATCCGCCCGTGACAGGATCCGCAAATCTGTCAGGGCGCCTACATATATAGAAATCGTCCCCCAGCACAACGTTTTCGCTGTCGCCGGCGCGCATACCGGTGCGGCTCATCACGCCGAAATCCCCGGCAATGTATATCGGCTCTATCTCACTGTCATAGGAAAGACAGTTTTTCAGGCTCTCTGTGACGTTTTCCCCGAATAAAACCCTGTACACATGATCGCTCTGAAAATAGTCTATTTGGGAAACTATTTCATTTTTTCCCCGTCTGACCAGTCCTTTGAGATCGGCCTGCAGGAATGACGGATCGCCCCATGCCCGGTTGTTGAACTTAAGCTCCGCTCCGTTGCAGGTCATACGGGCCGTGCTACCGGCTTCAGCTATCACGCTTACCGTTTCGGGCACGAAATCGGCTTCAAAACAGTATTTTATCCACAGCGGCCCGCGGTATCCGTCGTGAAGGAGCTTATCAAACGCTCCCATGTGGTTCAGAGGTTCGCCGTAGTTTATCCCGTCCGTGGAACAGCGCACAACGTCCAGCGGAAGATAGTTTTCCCCGCAGGATACCACCTCAAATTCCCCGGGCTCCGTCATGACCGTGTCGGGATCCTCCTCGGGCTCAGGAGCGGGGGCTCCGCTGAAAAACAGCACCCTTGACCCCGACGGTTCAATGGTGACCGTGAGGGGACACGGGTTAACCGAGATGCCGGCGAGATCCGCTGAATCAAAGGAATTCACGCCTTCGGGCGGCAGGAAAGTCACGGTTACGCTTTCGTCCGGGTCCGTGTTCTGAACATAAACAAAAAACAGAGGATCCTTGTCCCTGGTACGGCGAACGACGTAGTGCAGCCGCGTGTCATAGGCTGAGGCGACGCAGGCCTGAGCGCCGCGCAGCTCGGCCGTGTCCGTGCTTGTTTTAAGGTAGGAGAAATCGGCCGGTACACCCTCCAGATATCCCGGTTTCCCCAGGACCAGAAGCTTCCCGCCGCCGGACACAAACTCCCTGAGCAGACGGTCGGTGTTTTTGCCCACGGTGAGTATGCCGTAAGGGATAACAAGGTATCTGTACTCGCATTGCCCGCAGCGAAGGAGGCCGTTTTTGACCTCTCCGTCTTCCTCAAGCAGAGTTTCGTCAACGAAATGGTAGTTCACGCCGTTTTCCCTGAGGACGCGCATGGTCTCCCTGAGACCGTTTTCCGTCTCG
>CASDVX010000101.1 GCA_949284545.1 uncultured Eubacteriales bacterium | reverse complement strand
TCAGTCGGTCCTCTTCCAATCCGTATGGGCTTCTATTATTTCGATGACCTTTTCTCCCGCGAGCTCCTGCGCCGCTATGCTGGGATGAGCGCCGCCCTCAACCGGACTGTCGCTTATGCCCTCGATTTCCAGCCACAGTGTGTACATGCACTCGCCGTATTTCTCGTTTATCCTCGCGGCGGCGTTTTCTATGGACGGCCACATCTTTCCTCTTCCGTCCATCATGCCCAGCATGGCTATCACTATGCAGTCGGGATACGCTGTCTTGATCTCGGTCACAAACTCCACATACGCGTCCTCAAATTCCTGGAAGGAAAAATTGTTCGGCACTCCTGCAGTATCGTTGGTCCCAAGATTTATGAGCACCACTCCGGCCTGATACTTGGAATAGTCCCACTTTTCGTTCCCGCCGTTATATTCGTCCGTATTTGGGAAACGATCCGGTATCTCGTAAAGCTTCGTTCCGAACAGGCTGCATATAAGCCCGTTTCCGGATATTGCTATAACGTTAAGCTCCGCGTCGAACGCTCTCGCGGTGTATGCAGCATATGTACGCCACGCGTCGTTGGACGTGGTGCCGTCGCCGTTGTCAAAAAGCTCGTCGCCGCAGGTGATCGAGTCGCCGAACGCTTCTATCTTTCTTTCGGAAAGCTTAGGCGGGTTCGTCATATAGCCGTTATCCCCCAAAACCCTGTACGAGGCGACCCCCGTAAGGCTCTGGCCGGTCATGTCGTTTGCGTTCTTCCTTATGAGCTTTGCCGTGTGGGTCCCTTCCTCAAGCCCCTGGCATACCGTGTACCATTTCACGGAATCGTCAAGCTCAATTATCTCGCATTCGTCCGGATCGTCTTTGCCGTCGATAATCACGTACAGGAATATATGCTGCGCCGCATTATCCGTCCTGCCCGGACGGGAACAGAGCTCAACCTCAAGTCCGGTCCCCACAAAGGTCACCTCAAAGCCGGAGGCCGGCCAATTGAACATAAGCACGTCTTCCCGCTTTTCCGTGGTCTCCGTCTCTGCGTCATACACGCGGAAAACAGAGGAAAATGTGCGCCCGAGCATGGTGGTGTTTTCCTCGGTTGCGGTTATAAAGCCTTCCTCGTTGTGGTAAAAGTTTTTGATTTCTTCCTTTGATTCCGTTCCCCCTCCCGCCGTATCGCAGGATGAAAGCGCCGTGCAGGACATAAACACTGTCGCCGCGGCAAGCAGCGCGCTGAATATTTTTTTCATAAAACCGCCCTTTCTCCTTTATGCTCCGTTTGTCACGGAGGCATCTGAGGCCCCGCGCATTTTGTCAGATTTCTCCGAGTATCTGCTTTATCTTCACGGCAAGTATCTCGGCATAGACCTTGGATGCAAGCACCGACGGGTGACAGTCATCATAACCCTTTCCGTTGTCAAAGGACCAGTTTTCCGGAAGCGGCGAGAAATACGCAACGGTTTCGCCGATGCTTTCGTTCCATTCCCTTACCGCGTCGTTTATCACTCCGCAGAGCTCTCTTCCCATGGCTCCGCACACCCAGAGGATTTTCGCCTGAGGATTGTTCTCCCGTATCATTGTGAGAAAATCCTTTACCCCCGTATGGTGCTCTGTCTTTCCGCCGCCCACGGCCTTGTCGCAGCCGTTTTTGAATTCATCATATCCGAACACTCTCGGAACCCCTCCCCTGTCGTTGGTCCCGAGATTTACCACCACCACGTCCGGGCGGTACTTTGAAAAGTCCCACCTGTCCTCCCCAGGCGTGCCCTTTGCCAGGCTGTCGGTATACATGTACTGGTCCGGCAGATCAAGGAGGGGAGTCCCGAACAGGCAGCAGATACATCCGTTACCGGATATGGACATGACGTTTATGTCCGCGCCCAGCTTATGAGCGGTAAACGCCGCATAGGTGAGAGTCCCGTCCTCAATGTTGTTCCCGTCAACTCTGTTTATGTTGTCGCCGCAGGTGATGGAATCGCCTATAAACTCAAGCTTGAGCTTTCTGTCCGCCGGCCGTTTACACAGCTCAGGGTCCCGCCCGGTTATCGTCAGGCTCACAAGCCCTGACATGCCCGCCGGGCCGTTTTCTTCTTCCAGTCCGCCCATGCAGCAGGCCGACGCCCTTCTTACTTCAACCGTGTGCTTCCCCTCCGGAAGCCCGGAACACAGGACATACGAGTCCTTTTCCTTGCCGCCTACCGCGAACATCCTTCCCTTGCCGGGTCCGGTGTCTCCGTCCACATAAGCGTACAACCATATTTTTTTATCCTTAAACCTGTTGCTCACTATCTCCGCCGACGCGGCTGTTCCGATGAAGGAAAACTCAAAACCCGACATGGTCCAATCGAAAAACACTGTCTTTTCGTATTTTTCGTTCAAGGATTTTGCCGCATAATCGTATGTGTACGTTCTACCGAGAAAGCGCACGGCTTTCGCCGTGCCGCTTTCCTCGATCTTAAAGGTTTTTTCGCTCAACGCAATACCCCCAGATTCAATTGTTTGGGCTCGATCTCATTCAGCGCTTTCGGAATCGAGCTTGAGTATCTCCGTCCTGATATACTCGGCCATCTCGGCTCCGTATATCTTTCCGTACTCCTCAGACGGGTGGCTGTTGTCATACGCCTTGCCGTTTTCAACGGTGTTGCAGTCGACCATCTGCTTAAAGTAGGCTATATCCAGCCCGCGGGCTGCGTTCCACTCGTTTACCGCCTCGTTGATGGTATCGCTCAGGCGCACGCCCATCGCTCCGCAAACCCACAGGATCTTTGCGTTCGGATTCTTCTCGTGTATCATATCAAGGAAATCGAAAACACCCGTATGGTGTTCCACCGCGCCGCCGCCTACGGCCTTATCGCAGCCGTACTTGATCTCATCAAGGGTGAAATTGCCTTTGTTGTATCCGGCTATGTCATTGGTGCCCAGGTTGACTATGACGACGTCGGGCTGGTACTTGGAGAAATCCCAGTTATACTGGTCTCCGTGCTTATCAGCGTTCATGCACACATCACAGGTGTAAAGATACCTGTCGGGAAGGTCGAGAAGCGGCGTGCCGAAAAGCGAGCATATGAATCCGTTTCCGGATATGGACATAACGTTGTAGTCCGCGTCGAGGGCACGGGCACAGTAAGCCGCGTAGTTCCTGTAACCGTCGGCCACATTAACCGTGTTTCCGTTTATGTCCTCCGACTGAAAGATTGAATCGCCGCAGGTGATGGAGTCTCCGATAAACTCAAGCTGTATGTCTTTATCATAAACTCTTCCCATGAGTTCGGGAGCCTCGCCCTTCACGGTGACGCTCTTGAGCGCCGTCACTCCTGCAAGGGTACGTTCATCAGAAAAGTCATTGCTCGTCACACACTGAGTGCCGCGCCTTACGGTGATTATATGCTCCCCGTCCTCAAGGCCGCTGGCAAGGGTGTAGGTTCCCAGCTCGTTTCCGGCAACCTTGATGTAGTTTGATTCCTCGGGCAGGTCCTTGCCGTCCACCGCCACATAAAGGTATATGGGGGTCTGGTCGTACCTGTTGGATATGATCTCCGCGCTTATCTCGGAGCCTTTG
>CASDVX010000100.1 GCA_949284545.1 uncultured Eubacteriales bacterium | reverse complement strand
GAAATTATGGTATTACAACGGCGGCGATATTACCCATTACTACTTAAAGCACATCCGAAAAGCAATCAGGCAAGAGGTGTTTGAGTTTTTGTCCAACTTACCGCTGAATATTCATGTAGAGGTAAACGGTCAAAAATATCTACTCATCCACGGCGGCGTAGAAGCAAACTTCGAGCAGAACAACTACAAGCACGATGATAAGGTTACCTATGCCGTGTGGTCAAGACAAAGCCGTCATGAAGTGATCCCCGATGATACAATCCTCATTTTCGGACATACACCTACGAATCATTTTCAAAATGATGAGCCGCTGAAACTTTGGAAAAATGAGAAATACATCGGCATCGATTGCGGGTGTGGATATGATTATCCCGGCAGACTCTGCTGCCTTCGCCTTGACGATATGCAAGATTTCTATTCAGACCAATAAGAAACGGAGAATGAGATATGCATCAATTCAGAAACTTAAAACCTTTGGACACAATGGAAAGGATTTCGCGGCAAAAGCTGTGTGATGATTTCGATAATATACTCGACAGAGTGGACAAGGAAGATACAGGCTTTGTGATTCTCGATGATGAAAGTAAGGACAGGTATATTCTTTGTCCTGCTCATTGGATGGATTACTGCTTCGATGATGACTTCGGGTGCATCATCAACAGTGCCCTGCGGTATTCCATTAATAGACACACATATATGCCCGGTGTGGTTGTAAACTTCATCCGCAAGTACATAAACATCCTTGATACAAAAACAATTGATGTCGCCATCAAGGACATAGAGGAAGAACTGAAAGCGGACAATGTTGATGATCCTGAAATGTGGCAGAATCTAAAGGATGAGCTGATCGCCCGTCTGGCTTACCTACACGAAAAGGTAAATAATTACCTGACGGAATGAAGACTTAAAACTCATTTGAGTGGTCATGGATGGCGACTGAAAATCCATCCAAGAAAGGAAGCAAAAGAAGTGACGGACAGAAAGTATTATGCCCTCATAAATTGGTTTTACCATAATTATCACGATATGGAGAAGAACCGTAGGGTGCTGTTGAATATATCGATGGACTACCGTGAGAAGATATGTCCGGCACTTTGCAATTACAACTTTAAGCTCAGTCGCAAACAGGCTTTGTTGTTATGTGATAACCTTGGTCAAGGAAATTGGAAGAAGATGTGGCTCACTCCCGAGGAAGAACAAGAACCGACAGAAGAAATATGCCGAGATTTTATCGGAGACATTTTCTACTGCTCCGACCGTATGTCTTGGGATAGGCTCGCTCGAATCAATTGGCAGTACCAAAGGCTACTCAAACGAATCGGCAATGAGTAAGACATATGTACGACTAATTGTGTAAAGAGAATGATAGACATAAAGATAGCCAAAAAGTAACAATATTAGAAAGGGATGAGATGCTTAAATGACAACAGAGCGTTGGTGTTCAATGAAAGAAGTCTGTGAGCGTCTCGGTGCAAGTCATGACTCAGTCGCCCTATGGATCAAAAATAAAAACCTGCCTGCCATAAAAATGGGTGGACTTTGGAGATTCAAAATGAGTGAGGTTGAAAAGTGGAGGGAATCTGATGATGCCTTAAATACAAAGGCTGGTAAGAAAATCTATGCAGAGAAGGCACATCGACATCAAGCCAATAAAGCTGTCATGAAAAAAACAACTGTAAGCTATAAGCCTCTTTTCAAACTTCTTATTGATAAGAGTCTGAAGAAAAAAGATCTTGCCGAAAAAGCCGAAATCAGCATTGCAACTATAACCAAAATGGGAACAGTCGGCAGCCATGTGAACACGGATGTGTTAGAGCGAATCTGTGTAGCTCTTAATTGTAAGCTGGATGACATTATCGAAATAGTTCAAGTAAGCGATGGAGAAATGATGAGTGAGGAATCAGCATATTCTGAAAGCGACTGCCTCGAGCTTAATCCTATCGCCTGTAAGGAATATGGGCTTACCCGAACAGAGCAGGAAATTGTACACTTCATTTATGAACAGCTCCAATACTATAGAGATAACCCGCCCTCATTTATGGTTAATCAAGCCCGAAGTGATTTTGGGAGCGGGTCATACGAAGAAGCTAAAAAGAGCATCCCGACAGACAGATTCTACTCGTTGGTTCTTAATGAGGTAATCGAAAATTGGGGACAAGAAGGATGTGACTTTGCTCAAAAGCACATTCCTTTCAAAACCATAGAGTCGGGATATTTTGAACCCGAAGATGAAACTTTCGGAGAGTTGACAATGATCTAATGCACACAGGTGTAGGGGGTTAGTGAGGTTGTGTTATCTAATCCAAGAGAAAGCATCTATTTTGTTTACACTTAAAAAATCCCCAAATAGACCTTCAGGTATTTCACCCGGAGGTCATTTTCTGAGAAAAAAGTTTAAAAAGCCTTGATTTCAAGCCATTTTCCCCAAAAATGAAGTGGCATCTATTTTGTTAAAGAAGCACAAGCTGAGACCGGATGCAGTTTGCATCCGGTCTCTTTTTTATCTATGCAAGCAGTTGCGTGCCGAAATAGGTATGTAAATTGTCATGACAATGCAGGCATGACCTGAAGCCGTTTCCCGCTTCGGGCTTTTCCTGTCCGACTCATATGCCCGCGGCGAAGACGGAGTCCGGCCTTCAGGGCAAGGCGGCTGAGCCGCCCGCGGTTTTCACCCGGATTTTCATATTTCGGTGTGAGGCTCCGACCGAATCGGGAGCGAATTGCCGCGGAGGAACGCTGCCGGCGTAAAAGAAAATGACGAGCAGAAGAACGCGACGGAACACCGGCTTCTGCAGAAAGCTCCAAAGCGTAGACAGCGACGTCGGGCGGCGCAATTTAGTGCCGCGTTCGTATTTTCCGTCTTCTTCCCCCGGGTAACGCGTTTGCGCAACGGCTTTCCGGGCAAAGCTACCTAAAGCCTCGCTTTTGCCCCTTCCTCGGCCGGCGACGGCACGATCCTTATCGCCCGAAGGCCGCTTTGCATGACCAGCCTGCGCAGAAACGGCCGGTACATGAACGGGCATTTCAGCACCTTCAGAAAGAGCTTCAGCCGGATGGGCAAAGTTTTGCGACGGTATCTGCGGTTGAGCGATTTTCCCCCACCGTTAAGCACCTTGCTCAGGGCGAGCGCGCTGTTTATCGCGCTGCTTATGCCTTCCAGGGAACTCGGGCTGATAAATCCAGCCGCCTCCCCTATCAAGAACACATTCCCACTTCCGCAGCAAAAATCCCGCATAGAGGACGGGCGGAGAACCAGACAAGCTTCGGTCTTAAGCGGCTCGCCAAACCGGAACCCTATTTCCTCCAGCTTTTTCTTTTGATTCTCAAACCGCGCTCTGGCGTTTTTCTTGGGAAACGCGCCGCCGAAAATAAATTGTTTGTCCTTGGATATCGACCATGAGCAGCAGTCGGTGTCTTCGGGATCGAAAATGCAGGAATAAAAAGGATTTGCATGAGTCTCCGGAAACCATTGCTGGATAGAAAGGTAATTGCGGATTTTTTTACGCGGATAAAAGGTTCTGCGCACGACGGAATTCGCCCCGTCCGCCCCGACCAGATACCGCGCCTCAACGGTATGCGATTCCCCGTTTTCCCGATAAGTCACCGAAAAGCCCCTGTCGGTCCGGGAGATATGCGTGCAGTTCGAACTGCTGCGGACCTCCACGCCGTCCGGGATGATGGATTCAAGCCACATATCAAACTTGTGCCGGTCCAGATTTATGTAAAACCTCTGATAGTGGCGCGTGAGGCCGCTTTTCAGGTCGATGGTCTTGACCGCGAAAATCTGCGGATCGACCATCACGTCCTTGGGAAGGGTCATATCGAACGCCGCAAGCGCTTTCTGGGCGTCGGAGGAAAGCAGCCCGCCGCAGGGCTTTTGGAACCCGTCGCCCCCAAACGTTTTCCGGTCCAGTGCGATGACCCTGTATCTCGGGTCCAGCAGCCTTGCGAGAGTAGCACCGGCGGGTCCCAGCCCGATAATGGCAATGTCATACATAGCGTTTCTCCTTGTTTAAGTCGTGCCCGGAGGGTGCTCCGAGTCCCCTCATTATACCCCTCCCTTCTCTGGATTTCAAGGAATCCACGTCAAGTCGTTTCCGCGGCAGCGGGCCTTTGCCCTGCCCGGACGGCACCCGCTTCCGGCGGTACGGCTCATGCCGTTTAAGCACGGGCAGCGGCGGCCTGCGGCGTCAGACTGCTTGCATTGCGCAGAGGTAACCGCCTGCGACCGGCGCTGTAAAAATTACGGCGCGATAAAACATTTTCTTTCGGAATCTTCTTGTAGCATAAAGCAAGCCGCAATCTGCTTGCCGGATGTTTTGACGGAGGCAGTTGAGCAAAAGTGAAGCTTATACGGGCAAAGACGCCTGCTTTCCCGGCGATAACATGAAAAACAGTCTCAAAAGCCCGCAAAATTTGCGGGGGCAAGCGCTGCTTAACAAAATCAAGCAATATGTTCTTTTATTTTGAGGGGCTTTTTGATATAATCAGACCGTACCTAAAGGAGGCGGAGCTTATGACTGTCGGCGAAAAAATCCAGGCATACAGAAAACAGCTTGGGCTGTCGCAGGATGATGTGGGGCAAAAGCTGTCCGTGAGCAGACAAACCGTCAGTCTCTGGGAAAACGGTCAGACTGTCCCGACTGTCGATAATCTAATACGTCTGCGGCAGGTGTTCGGAGTTTCGGCAGACGAAATACTCGGAGTTGAATGGGACGGAAAGGATTCGGAGGAGCCGCCCGCGGAAGTATACCGGTTCAGCTACACCGAGGCGGAATTGAACGACGTGTACCGTCTGCACAAACACGACGTTTACGGAAGGCCCGCTCTTTTTTCCGCGGTCCTGCTGCTTTTGATCCTGTTATTTCTCGGCACGTCCGCCCCGGACTCTGTGATTGGCTTTTCTTTCGGCGTTTTTTTCATATATGTGCTGTCAGTTGCAAAGGGGATACGCGCGTATAACAGGTACCGGAGAAATAATATCGGCCGTATGTGCGAATCCACCTATGAGTACAGGTTTTTTGAAAAATACATCAGCGTATCCATATACCGGAAAAACGAAAAAATCAGGGAATCAAAATGTTATTACACGGATATAGAGCGGATACAGCAGTCGGACAAATGGATCTTTTTTCAGTTCGGCGGGCAGATATTTATCCTGCGGAAAGGCGATTTGAAACAGAATTCCGCGTTCTATGCGTTTATGTATAAAAATCCGGAAAAAATTGCTGAAAGCCCGGTTTCACGCAAGCGGAGAACCGTGTCCGCCCTGCTGTTTGCGGCCTCGCTGCTGTCGGTATTGGGCGCAATGTGTCTGGTGTCGGCGGTATCGGAGCTGAACGGACTGTTTACAGAGAACATGTGGCTGTTCTTCTTGCTGACGCCCGTCCCGGTCTCGTCGGCGGTCTTCGGGTTTGCGGTAAAGTCCGACGGCCGCAGGTACACGAAAAACATTGTGGTGGGGATCGTGATGACCGTCCTTTTATGCATATACGGCTCATTCGCATTTCTGTTTTGACGATACCCTGCCCGCGCGGCGGCCGCGCATTTTTGCCGATTCCGGCGTTGGGCGTGCGGTTTTGCCGATTCCGGCGGCGGCCGCGTTTTCGTACCGGCACGTCTTTCAGTCGCGGCGCGGCAGGCTTAAGAAGTTTATCATGCAGCTATGTGAGAAAGGAAAGCAAGGATGAAAGAGGAATTTGAGCGCACCGCCATGATGCTTACGGAATACGGCGTAAAAAGGCTGCGCGAAAGCCGCGTTGCGGTCTTCGGGATCGGCGGCGTCGGGTCTGCCGCGGCGGAGGCGCTGGCAAGAAGCGGCGTCGGCACGCTGGAGCTTGTGGACAGCGACAGGGTGTCCCTGTCCAACATCAACAGGCAGCTGATAGCGCTGCATTCCACCGTGGGAATGATGAAAACTGAGGCCGCAAAAAAGCGGATAGAGGACATCTCGCCGGAAACCTCCGTCATATGCCGGGACTGCTTTTTCCTGCCGGAAAACGCCGGGGATTTTGATTTTGCCTCCTATGATTTCGTTATAGACGCCGTGGACACCGTAAGTGCGAAAACGGAGATAGCCGTCCGCTGCCGGGACGCAGGCACGCCTCTCGTCTCATGTATGGGCGCGGGAAACAAGACCGATCCCACCCGTTTCAGGGTGACCGACATATATTCCACCCACGGCTGCCCTCTGGCAAGGGTCATGCGGCATGAGCTGAGAAAACGCGGTATAACGGAGCTTTGCGTCGTGTTCTCCGACGAGCCCGCGGCGGCCGCAGGGCCCCGCGGGGCTTCGGACGGGCGGAGACCCGTTCCCGGCTCTCTCCCCTTCGTGCCGCCGGTGGCCGGCTTCATCGCCGCGGGAGTGGCGATAAAGCGCCTGTCCGGCCTGGACGGCTGATGTTCGCCCGAAGTCTGTTAAAAGATCTCTCGGGATTGCAGGACAGCGGGGAAAATAAAAAACGGCACGTCCTGCGGAGCATGCCGTCTTATAAAAAGGGATAAAAACGATAAGGTACGCGCCGCTTCAGCGGTGCGGCGCGCTTTCCGGCTCTTTACGGTTCACCCTTAGTTTAAGGAACCGACTTGCGGAGTTTGGTGAAAGGCGAAGAGCGGACAGGTAAAAACAAGTAAAAAGATCGACAGGCGCCCGGCGGCGCCCGTCGATCTTTGGAGCGGATTACGAGACTCGAACTCGCTACCTCCACCTTGGCAAGGTGGCGCTCTACCGGATGAGCTAAATCCGCAGTGATTTCCCACGCGGAGATTATACACGACGCGGGACGGTTTGTCAAGCCGGCTTTCGGACGTGTTTTTTGAAAGGGTGGTCAAATGTTTGGCAAGGTTTCACCGGAAAAGCTGCGCGATAAGCTGCGTGGCGCGGAAAAGGAAAACGGCTGCATACCCTTCTGGTCCTGGAACGACAGGCTCGACAGGAATGAGCTGGAAAAGCAGGCTGAGTGGTTTGGAGACTCAGGAGCAGCCGGCTTCTTCTTGCACGCCAGAGGGGGGCTGAGGACCGAGTATCTCTCCGAAGAGTGGATGAAGTGCGTCGAAACCTGCGCTCAAAAAGCCGAACAGCTGGGCATAGGCGCATGGATATACGATGAAAACGGGTGGCCAAGCGGTTTTGCCGGCGGTAAAGTCCTTGAAAAAGAAGAGAACAGGGACTGCTTCCTGACCTCTGCAAGGGGGGCATTCGACCCTGAGGCCGAGGCAAGCTACGTTACGGACGGAAACAGACTCGTGCGGGTCCGGGGCGGGTCCTCGGGAGTCGAATGTCTCAATGTGTACGTGCACGTTTCGCCGTCCACCGCCGATATCCTCAATCCCCGGGTGGTAGACGAGTTCATCGGTCTTACCCACGAAGCGTATGAAAAGCGGCTGGGAGAAAAATTCGGGCTCATAAGGGGCTTTTTTACCGACGAGCCTCAGTATTACCGCTGGGGGGTCCCCTACTCCCGAACGATGGAGGACTTTTTTATGCGCGAGTACGGCGAGGATGTAGCCGACGGTTTAGGGCTGCTTTTTGAGGACGCGGACGGGTACGCGCAGTTTAGGTACAGGTATTATCTCGCCATGCAGAGCCTTATGCTGAACAGTTTTGCCAAAAAGATATATTTCTGGTGCGACAAACGTGGGCTTGAATTTACCGGCCACTATGTGGAGGAAAGCTCTTTGGCCGGACAGATGATGTGCTGTGCCGGGGTGATGCCCTTTTATAAATATCAGCACATCCCCGGAATAGACTGGCTGGCCCGGTCTCTGGGCAACGAGCTCCCCCTCCGTCAGATAGCCAGCGCAGCCGCGCAGTACGGAAAACAGAAACTCCTGTCAGAGACCTTTGGCTGCTGCGGCTGGGACGTGACGCCCGGAGAGCTCCGGCGCATAGGCGAGTTTCAGTTCGTGGGCGGTATAAACGTCATGTGCCAGCACCTGATCCCCTATTCGGAGCACGGCCAGCGCAAAAGGGATTACCCCGCCCATTACTCTCCCATAAACCCATGGGTACGGGAAAGCGGCGCATTCCGAGAATTTAACGATTATTTCTCCCGGCTTGGAAAGCTCATTTCCGACAGCGACGAGGTGGTGAACACCGCGGTCCTTCACCCCATACGTTCCGCGTACCTTAATTACAAGCGGTGGGTGAACCCCTTTGAGGGCGGAAATATAGACGAGACGGAAAACGGTCTCAGGGAGACCATGCGCGTCCTCAGGGAAAACGGCGTGAACTACCATTTCGTTGACGAAACTCTGCTTGAGGAAGACGGAGAGGTCAAAAACGGCCTCCTTCGCTGCGGGCAATGCGAGTACAG
>CASDVX010000099.1 GCA_949284545.1 uncultured Eubacteriales bacterium | reverse complement strand
AAAGTCCTTTTCCAACACCACCTGGGATATGGCCGGTATGAGCCTTTCCCTGCCGGTATCGTCTCTGAGCACATATACGTCGTTGGCCCCGGTGGATATGACGTCCGAGACTTTTCCGTAATCCCTGCCGGTATCGGCGTCTATGGCCCTCAGTTCTTTAATATCCTCTATGAAACAGCTGCCGGGAGGTATGCGGATACTGTCCCGGTGTGCGTAAAGTACCTTCCCTCTGAGGGCGTTCGCCGCGTCCGCATCGTCCACCCCTTTCAGCTTTATCAGAAGTCTGCCCCCGTGCGGGCGGACGCATTCCACCTCCGCCGGGCCGCTTCCGTCCGAACCCATGTACACGGTCTTCACCCCGGTCAGCGATTCGGGCGAATCCGCCCATACCTCCGTTTTCACCTCTCCCCTGACCCCGTGGGGCGAAGTTATTCTGCCTATTTCAAGATATTCCTTCACACGCGTCTCCTCCCGCACCGCATATATCTCCGCCGCCTGCACCTGTCTGCCCGTACGCCGCCGGGGACTGTTGGCTGCGGTCCTTATCAAGATGCTTTCTCACAAGCCTGAGCGTGACGAAAAGCATGGGTATCAGAAGCACGTCCGCCGCCACCCATGCCGCAGGCCCGGAATAACATATGGCGGCGTAACCGAATTTCCCCACGAACACCAGCGCAACGCAGGCGCGCGCCGCAAGCTCAAACAGTCCCGCCGCCATGGCCGGCACGCCGTATCCGAGTCCCTGGACCGAATTTCGCAGGACGAATATGAGGCCGAGAACAGGATAGAAAAACGCACAGGTGCGGAGAAATCTCACCGCATCGGCGATCACCGCGGTCTCGTCCGACTTGAGAAACAACAGCACCGCCGCGCCGCTTCCGAAATAGATGAGGAAAAACGCCATGACGACGTAACACAGCTCTATTACGCAGCCGCTCAGCACGCCGCGCCTTATCCTTTCGGCGCGCCCTGCGCCCAGGTTCTGCCCACAGTAGGTCGCCATGGTTATGCCTATTGATTCCATCGGCTGGGAAACAAAAAGCTGAACCTTATTGGCCGCGGTCACCGCCGCAACCGCGTCGCTCCCCAGGGAATTCACCGCAGACTGAAGTATGACCGATCCTACAGCGGTTATGGAAAATTGAAGCGCCATAGGAAGGCCTTGACCCACAAGCCGTACCGACATGCTCCCGGAAAAGGGCATATCCTCCCGCGTGAGGCGCAGTATCGGGAACTTTTTTATCATATATACGATGCACAGTCCGCCGGAGATAAACTGGGAAAGGACGGTAGCCACCGCCGCTCCCTCAACTCCCATGCCGCACACAAGTATAAAAAAGAGGTCCAGCACCACATTACATACCGACGCTATTATAAGAAAATACAGCGGAGTCTTGCTGTCGCCCAACGCCCTCAGGACGTTGGCAAGCACATTGTAGAACATCGACGATATGATACCGTAGGTGAATATTACGTGTATATAGTCGTATGCAAAATCAGATATGTCCGACGGGGTGCCCATAATCTCAAGCAGCCAGCCTGTGGCCAGCGACGAAAATACCGTCAGCGCCACCGCCGCAAATCCGGCGAGATATATGATGTTGACAACCGACCTTCTCAGACTTTTTCGTCCCCGGCACCGAAATATCCGGAAACCACTATGCCGAACCCGGTGCATATCCCCATGACGAAGCCAAGCATCAAAAACATCGGGCTGCCCGTCGCCCCCACGGCAGCAAGCTCCTGTTTCCCGAGAAACTTGCCCACTATGGCGGTATCTGCAATGTTATAAAACTGCTGGAAGAGATTTCCCGGCAGCAGCGGAGCGGTAAAGCTAAGTATATGTCTCGACGGGCTGCCCTCCGTCATGCTTTTGACCATTTTGTCATATCGCCTTTCCGTGACCTTGCGGAATTTGTCGTTGCGCGAAAACTTTTCTTGATATTATAACAGAGTATGCGCATGATGGGAAGCATGATTTTATTAAAAATTATTGCTGCACGGCAGGTCGACTGACTGTTGAAATCTCTGTTTTTTTATCTTATAATGGTATGGTTCGCAAGTCCCGTGCCCCGCGCGGCGGGTGTATCGGTCCGTCAGCCTTACGACAGGCCGAGGGATGCCGATTTTGCCGAGGACGGCCGCGGGCATAAACTCGGCCCGAATCCATTCAGACGGAAAGGTTAGATGGAGAATGCTCTCTCTTCTTGCAAAAAAGTTCATACGCGACCCGGACAACGTGCGGGACGCATCCACCCGCAGCGCATGGGGAACCCTGTGCGGTATAATCGGCATCTGCCTGAACTTTCTGCTTTTCTGCGGAAAGGCGGCAGCCGGGTTCATAACCGGCTCAATAGCGGTGACCGCCGATGCTTTCAACAATCTCTCCGACGCCGGCTCTTCAATAGTCACCCTTGTGGGATTCCGGCTCGGTGAAAAAAAGCCGGACCCCGGACATCCGTTCGGCCACGGGCGTATGGAATACATATCCGCCCTGATAGTTTCCGTGGCCATAATAACCATGGGGTTTGAGCTTGCGATGTCCTCGATTGAAAAGATCATTGACGGAGGAAGTGCGGATTTTTCGGTG
This sequence comes from uncultured Eubacteriales bacterium, assembly GCA_949284545.1. Taxonomy (GTDB): domain Bacteria; phylum Bacillota; class Clostridia; order Oscillospirales; family CAJFTT01; genus CASDVX01. The sequence goes on along the minus strand of CASDVX010000099.1, from coordinate 47,507 downwards.
CTGTCTGTTGTGATCCTCGCCGCATCGATCCTCGTAAAACTTTACATGTGTTTCTACAACAGGCGCATAGGCAAGAAAATAGATTCCGCCGCAATGCGTGCGACGGCTACGGACAGTCTCTCCGATGCCGCCGCCACTTCCGCGGTCCTGGCAGCTCTCATAATTTCCGCCGTTTTTCACATAAACATAGACGGCTGGGCCGGAGCGGCGGTAAGCCTGCTTATAATTTTCGCCGGCATCTCCTCCATACGCGAAACAGTAAGTCTGCTGCTGGGTCAGCCGCCTTCGGCGGAACTTATCTCCCAGGTGAAGGCTATAGTGTCGGCGCACCCGGAGGCCGTGGGCATACACGATATGGTAATACACGATTACGGTCCCGGAAGGATGATGATTTCTCTCCACGTGGAAGTGCCCGGAAACAAGGATATTTTTGAGCTGCACGACGCTATAGATACAATGGAAGGCGAGATACGGCGCACCATGGGCTGCGAGGCCGTGATACACATGGATCCCGTCGTTACCGACGACGAAACCGTCAACGATGCCAAAAGACGCACGGCGGAAGCTCTGCACGCAATAGATCCGTCTCTTTCCATGCACGATTTCCGTATGGTATCCGGGCCTACCCACTCGAATCTTATTTTTGATGTCGTCGTTCCTTTTTCCAATTCCCGTTCCGACGAGGAGGTGGAACTTCTGGTTAAAGAAGCTGTCAGGAACATCGATCCCACCTGGTTTGCCGTGATCAAGGTCGAAAAGGATCTCTCAGGCGGCATGGAATGCAAGTAAAAGTGCCGGCATATGCGGTATTTTGCACAAAGAATTACCTGTTTTTTAAGCATAGTGCCGAAAAATATTTCCAAATGGCGAAAATCAAATCAAACTCGTTGACTAAAATTGATTTTGGTTGTAGAATCACAGCGTAAGTTATAGAATGCCGGAGTTGCAATTTGCAGGTTCGGCAGAAAATTTAATCAAGGAGGAAAATTATGTCAGCCAAGAAAACCTTAGCGCGCGTTTTTTCATTTGCTGCGGCTGCTATGCTGGTCGTTGCCATGGCTCTTTTGACCTCGTGCAACGAAGAGCGTGTTTACCCTAACGAGCCTATACAGCTGCCGCTCGAGAAGGAAGAAACGATCAGTTACTGGATCTGCTTTGACAATACCTATATGCCCGAGTACCAGTCGTACGCAGATCACCCCTTCTTCAAGCATCTCAAGGAAGAAACAAACATCAACATCGAGTTTGTGGTCCCGTCCGTGGATGTCGTTGACATATCCCACCTCAGAGACGAGTGGATGAACCGCATCACCTCCGGAACCACCACCGATATGGTGTCGCACTTCTGGTTCGTCCCCGACCTTGAGGGCTCCACCATCGACTCCGCCTCTGAGGAGGAGCTCTACTATGAGCTCACCGAGTATGTAGAGGTGCAGATGCCCAACTTCAACGCTCTCCGCGAGCAGTATGCGGAAATCGACAAGCTGACCATCACCCCGTATCAGAACATCATGTACATACCCATGGTGACCGGCGTGGAGGACAGGAACCAGAACACTCCTGCTCAGGAAGGTCTCGTTATCCGCAAGGACTTCCTTGATGAGCTTCAGATGGACGTTCCCGTGACCGTAGACGACTGGTACAATACGCTTACGGCATTCAAGGTAAGCCTCGGGGTCGAGCATCCCTTCTGGCTCGGCGATATGCTCCTTGCTCCTACCTGCGTGAACAATGCATTTATCACCTGCTACGGTCAGTCCTATGAATGGTACATAAATGAAGAGGACGGACTTCTTCACTACGGCGCCACTGAGGAAGGCACAAGGCAGTACGTCGAAATGATGCAGCGCTGGTATTCCGAGGGGCTTGTGGCCACCGGCGTGAACATCACCCGCACCGATAAGCTCAGTGATTCCGTCGGCGCCTGGGGCGGCAGCGTGACGGATATAATTTCCCTTAAATCCACCGACGCGGTAAATGCCAACTATGAGCTTGTTGCCGCTCCGTATCCCGTGCTCAACGAGGGCGATCAGATCAAGATCCGCAACGACTATATGCCCGTGGGCAACAGGGAGATAAACTGCATTTACATCTGCCAGAGCTACGAATCTCCGGCTCTTGCCGCAAAGTGGATAGACCAGCTCTTCTCCGAGGAATCCTACATGAGAGCCTCTTACGGTATCGAGGGCGAGGATTACACTGTCGACGGCGACGGTAACATCACTTTCACCGATAAGATCGTAAATCATCCTAACGGATATCTTTACGGCGTGAACCAGTATCTCTATCTCGGCAACATGTACGCTGATCGCGACGTCCTCATTGACCTCGTGTATTCCGACGAAGCTATTGCGGCTATCGAGACCTGGTCTCAGGCTACCAACGAGAACAACATCATCCGCAGCACGAGCCTTGCTTTCACCAGTGCCGAGGCTGAACTCATGAGTACGTTTGGCAACTTTTGGATGACCCAGACCGGCGAGCTTCGCGGAATGATCACCGACGGTCAGGGTGTGACCGGTACCAGATGGGATGCGTTCGTTGAAAATATGAACAGCATGGGACTTCAGGAACAGATAATGACTTACCGCTCCGCATGGGAACGCTACCTCAACTCCTGATTTCGCACAGCGAAAAAAATCAGACCGCTTAAAACGGGCTGATCGGTATTCCGTTACGATGTCATTCATAACGCTGTCGAAAGAGTCGGCTGCCTTTAAGCGGCCGACTCTTTCTCTGTCATTTCATCGTGCAGCAAACCCCACGTCTCAAATTGTTTGTCATCATGTTGGAACCCTGAGTAAATAATAAACAGCCGTCACGGTTCGGGCGAAATACGGCGGTCCAGCCAAGATGCGGCAGTGCAGGCAGAGGGCGGCGCAGGCGAGATGCGGCGGCGCGGGCGGATCGCGGGGCAGTGTGGGCGGATCGCGGGGCAGTGTGAGCGGATGCGGCGCCACTGGCGATATTTCAGCCGCCGTCATGGAGAATATGCGTGGCATCCTGCAATACTTTGAGGCGTTTTTTCTTGGAACCGGAATTTACGGTTAATTCAGCAACCGTTGCGGCAAACTTAAGGAGGATGTAAAATGGTCATTCTGATTGCCGGAGCATCCCACGTCGGCAAAACCCTGTTTGCGCAAAAGCTTCTTGAAAAATACCATATACCCTACCTTTCAATTGATCACCTCAAGATGGGGCTTATACGCAGCGGAAACACCTCTCTCACTCCGGAAGATGACGATGAGCTCAGAGAATACCTGTGGCCGATCATACGCGAAACCGCCATTACGGCAATTGAAAATCGTCAGAATCTTGTGATTGAGGGGCTTTACATACCCTTTGACTGGCGGAAGGATTTCCCGGAGAGCTGCCTGTGTGATATACGGTTTCGGTGTCTTGTGATGACTGAATCTTATATCAGGGCCAATTATGAGGATATTGTCAGATACTCCTGTGTTATCGAGAACAGGAAGGATGATTTTTTGTGCGGTCAGGAAGCCATGATAGCAGAGAACAAAAAGAATCTGCGCATGTGCGCAGAATACGGGTGCGAATATATCCTGATAGACCGCGAATACGCCCCGGACGCGGATTTTCCGGAGCTTTTATCCTCGGGCGGCCATATGTATAACGGTAAACAGGTGAACAAATAGGCGCTCATATGCGGGTAGGACCGTTTTCCTTCAGAAGCTGTGACTGCGGCTGCGGCTGTGACTGCGGCTGCGACCGTAACTGCGGCTGCAACTGTGACTGTGACTGTGACCGCGGCTGCGGCTGCGACTGCAACTGCGGCTGCGACTGTGGCTGCGACTGCGGCTGCGACTGTGGCTGTGACCGCGACTGCGACTGTGGCTGTGACCGCGGCTGCAACTGCGGCTGTGGCTGCGACTGCGGCTGTGGCTGCGACTGCGGCTGCGGCTGTGGCTGCGGCTGTGGCTGCGGCTGCGACTGCGACTGTGGCTGCGACTGTAACTGCGGCTGCAACGCAAACAGAGGGCAGCGCGCGGACAAGTGTCCGTGCGCTGCCCTGTCTTATGCTTTTTAGGCTCTCCGGGTGCGATTTGCTCTATCTCCGGCATCGCGCCGCTTAAAATACCGCATCCGCAAAAAGCGCGTACCTGCGCCGGTTATGCGGAATCGCTGTCTTCGTCCTTTCGTCGCACATGCGAAGCAGCATCCCGCGTCATTCCTCCTCTATTGGTATGCCCTCTTCCCTGGCCCTTGACAGGATATCCTCAAATGGATCCGGGGCCGGCTCTGCCGGCTTGCCGGGATTTTTTCCGCCCGTATCCGCTGCGGCTGAGACTTTTTCGCCCAATACGGTCGCGGCGGCCTTTTCCAGAGCCTCCTTCATCCCTCCGCCTTTGGCGAAATCGTCTTTAACGTAATCTATCACACCGGAAACGATTATCCTGTCCCCGTCTCTCACAGCTTTAGCGCCCTGCATGAATCCGGCTGCCACCGGGTTTATTTTTATAAGTTCCGCCATGATTTCCGCCCACTTGAGCATGGGTTTGGGCGACGATCCCTGGGCTTTTTTTTCAGCGCGGCCTCCCGAGGTCTGTTCTTTCCTGACAGCCGCGCTCTTTTTTGTGTCGTCAATATTCACGTTTCCCGCTCTTTTGTCCGCCGCGCCTGTGGGCTCGGCCGTGTCAGAATCGGGTATTTGCCTCATTACTGCTCCGCCGCTGCCTAAGGACGCCACGGCTTTTTCAAGCCTTGATATCCTGGCCGCCAGAGCGGACGCTCCGTCGTTGAGCGACGGTTCGCACAGTCTCACCGCGGCTATCTCCATATCCGCAAGCCTGTCCGAAGAATATTTCATCCTTTCCCTGGCGGTCTGCAGCCTGTCCAGGACCGCTATGATCTCCTCCACCGTGTATAAAGCGGCCAGCTCCTTCGTCTTCCCGAGGGCGGCCGGATCAGCTTTCACGCTTCCGTCGTTGCCGGACACTCTGAGGATCATCATGTCCCTGTATGTGAGTATAAGCTCGCGGCACAGTTGCTCCATATCGCAGCTGTCTGAATAGAGAGAATCTATAAGACCTATAGCACCTGCGGTATCGTGCTTTGCTATCATCTCCGCAAGCTGCATAAGATACTGCTTTGACGCGAGCCCCGCGCAGCGCGCCACGCCCTCGGCTGTTATTTTCCCCTGAGAGCCGCACTGGTCGAGAAGCGACACTGCGTCGCGCATACCGCCGTCGCATATGCGGGCGATCATGTCCGCCGCCTCGTCCGTCAGTTCCATTTTTTCTGCGGCGGCGATGTACTTGAGCCTTGCGGATATGGCGTCGTTGGGTATGCGGTGGAAATCGAACCGCTGGCATCTTGAAAGTATGGTCGCCGGGATTTTCTGCACCTCAGTGGTGGCAAGTATGAAATACACGTGCTCAGGCGGCTCCTCCAGGGTTTTGAGAAGGGCGTTGAACGCCGCCTGACTCAGCATATGGACCTCGTCTATTATATAGACCCGCGCCTTCAGCTCAGCCGGCGTGAAGGCCGCCTCTTCCCGAAGGTCGCGTATGCTGTCCACTCCGTTGTTGCTGGCCGCGTCTATTTCCGTCACGTCCATGGAAAGGCCGCCGTCTATTTTTTTGCAGGCTTCGCAGCATCCGCAGGGATCGCCGTCTTTAGGGTCAAGACAGTTTATCGCCTTTGCCAGTATCCTTGCACAGGTGGTTTTCCCTGTGCCCCGTGAGCCGGTGAACAGATATGCGTGGGCTATCCTTCCGTTTTTTACCTCTGTTCTGAGAGTGTCCGTAACGTGCGGGAGACCCACCACGTCCTCAAAAACCCTCGGCCTGTATTTTCGGTAAAGCGCCTGGTACATGCTGACCGTCCTTTCCCTAAGACCCGCCCCGGCGGGCAGCGTCTATGTTCGCTGTGTGCAAACGGTGCCGCAGCCAGCGGACGGCAGGAACGCCTGCGGCGCCCAGGGTGGCGGACTTAATGCTGCTCGGTTCCCCGCCTGACATGATTCATCCGTCCCTGCCGCACAGGACCTGCCGCCCGCTTGCTGCGGCACTTGTATCAGTTTACCACATATTCAGAGTGATGGCAACTGTTTTTTGCACGGGCACGGTAAACTCAACTCTGTTTATTTTATGGCCGCGTCTATAAGCTCCAGCTCTTCCTTTGTAAACTCGGTGTTGGCCACCGCGGCGGCGTTTTCTTCTATCTGAGCCACACTGGACGCTCCCACGAGAGCGGAAGTAACCTTTTCGTCTCTGAGGACCCACGCTATGGCCATCTGAGCCAGGGTCTGTCCTCTTTCCAAAGCTATCTCGTTAAGCTTTTTGATCTTTCTGAGCTCTTCTTCGGAAAGACCGCCCCATCCGTCTCTGGCGCGGCGGCTGCCTGCGGGGGCTCCGTTTAAGTAACGTCCGGTGAGCATCCCGCCCGCGAGAGGTCCGAATGCTATCGTTCCCACGCCTTTCTCCTCAAGCACCTGCTGAAGCCCGTTTTCTATCCAGCGGTTCATTATATGGTAATTGGGCTGATGTATGAGGCAGTGGACGTTGCGGCGCTCAAGTTCCTCTATTGCCCTGCGCGCTTCGTCGGCTCCGTAATTCGATATGCCTACGTACAGAGCCTTACCGCTCCTCACTATCTGTTCCAGTGCCTCGCAGGTCTCCTCTATGGGAGTGCCTCCGTCCGGGCGGTGGTGGTAGAATATGTCGAAATATTCAAGCCCGGTGCGTTTCAGCGACTGGTCTATGCTGGCAATAAGATATTTCTTGCTTCCCCAGTTGCCGTACGGGCCGGGCCACATATCAAATCCGGCTTTGCTGGACAGGATGAGCTCGTCGCGGTAAGGCTTGAGGTCGGAGGCGTAAACTCTTCCGAAGGTCTCTTCCGCCGAACCGTAGGGAGGGCCGTAGTTGTTGGCCATGTCGATATGGGTTATGCCCAGGTCAAAGGCTCTGAGCAGAACCGCCTTCTGGTCCTCGTACTTTCCCGAGGCCGACCCGAAATTCTGCCATATACCTATGGATACCTCAGGCAGATGTATGCCGCTTTTGCCGCAGCGGCGGTATTTCATCGTCCCGTACCTGTTGTCTGCTGCTTTGTACATATTTTTACCTTCCTTTCTGTTTTCGGCGGCGTCCGCCGCCGGATATCACTCTTTTTCCCCCGTATCCGTCCCGTTATCGGTCCCGATGCCCATGTCTATCGCCCAGCTGTCTATCAGGAACCCGTCCGCGCTGCCGTCAAGTTCGGCTATGCGCTCCGCGTCCTCCGCGCCCGCCGCAAGAACGTACATCTGTCCGCGTATATACGACGCCGATATGTTGGGAAGGCTGCCCGCGTCGTAAACCACGTAATGCGGCCGGCATCTGTAGTTCAGCAGCATACTGCCGGCGAGAAAGCCCTCAAACCCGCCTGAACCAGTCTGATCCCCGCCTGTCACAAGTCCGCGTATAACGTTGGGACGGTTCTCCATGAGCCACGCAAGCGCATCCATGTCCGCCGACTGCACCGCCAGGTTTCCCTCGTAGCCCTGTAAGGTGAGAAATTCGCACAGGGCTTCCGCCGCCGCTCCGCCGCCGCCGTCTATCTGTATTATCACGGAGCATTCCCCGCCGGTGGTTATATCAAGGGCCTGAGCCAGACTACAGCCGTTTTCATAGTTGAGGACGATTTCCCCGTTCCCGTCGGCGGTCACGCGCAGAAGCAGGTTGACGCCGCCGTTTTCCGCCGCGAGCCTTATCGCTTCCTCCGTCCCCTGTGACGCGGCGTCTTCACACCACCCTCCGTCCAGCGTGATGCCCCTTATCCAGTCCACCTTGTACGGGTTTGAGGAATCGTCATCACCGTGGGTCAGAAAGACCAGCAGCATGTACAGGAGCGACAGAACGATGATGAGTATCGCCGCCGCCTTTATTATAACCGCTGCGGGGAAACGTCTTTTCTTCCTTTCGCCCGTTTCCTCCGGCAGGCTTTTCACGTCTGAGACTTCGGACACCTTTACACCTCTCCCTTTACGTCGGAACGTTTACGGGCCTGAAACCGGCGTTCTGTGCCGGCGCCCACATCTCACGTCCTCGCCCCGCGTATGTATATCACTCCCAGCGGGCACGCCTCGGCGCACAGCCCGCAACGCACGCATTTATCATGGTCGATCACCGCGTGGAAGTTTTCCACCTTGACGGCGCTCTCAGGGCATATTTTAACACATTTCATGCATCCGATACACCCGTTTTTGCAGGCCTTCCTCGTGTCCGCCCCGCTGTCGCAGCTCATGCACATGGGAACGGCGGCATTCACCGGCAGCAGGCTTATAAGACGGCGGGGACAGGCGCTCACGCATTTGCCGCACGCGATACACAGAGACGTATCCACCCGCGCCACTTTGTCCACCACCCGTATGCCTCCGCTGTCGCAGACTCTTACGCAGTCTCCGTACCCAAGGCACCCGTATGAACAGCTCCCGCTTCCTCCCGCCAGAGATGCGGCGGCACGGCAGCTGTTTATACCCTCATACTGAAAGCGTGTATGAGTCACTTCCGAGGTACCCCTGCACATGACCACGGCCGCTCTTTTCTCGCATTTCTCGGCTTTCACGCCCATTATTTCAGCAAGTTTCTCCGCCGTTTCCGCTCCTCCGGGGCCGCACAGAGAGCAGGACGCTCCCTCTTTTACCGCCTGCGCGTACCCGTCGCAGCCTGAGTATCCGCATCCTCCGCAGTTTGCGCCGGGAAGGGCTTCACGAAGCTTTTTCACGGTCTCGTCTGTTTTTACGGCGAAAAAATGCCCCGCCAGCGCCAGAACTATTCCCGCCGCAAGGCCTATTCCCCCGACCAAAACGACGGCAATGATTATCTCCTTCATTTCTTCCTCTCCTTATCCGAAAGGTCAGCCCCCCATACCCTGGAACCCCATGAACGCCAGGGACGTTATCGCTGCCGACACAAGTGTTACGGGAAGTCCCTTAAGAAAATCCGGGACGTTTGCTCTCTCCACTTTTGACCTTATACCGGCAAAAATCACCATGGCCAGCAAAAATCCCATTCCCGCACCCAGCGAGTTCACCAGTGCTGCAAGAAAATTATCCGGGTACTCTTCTACGTTCAGTATCGCCACGCCAAGAACCGCGCAGTTGGTGGTGATGAGCGGCAGATATATTCCAAGCGCCTTGTGAAGCGGCGGAATGAATTTTTTGAGAAATGTTTCCACAAGCTGCACAAGGCTCGCTATCACGAGAATAAACACTATTGTCTGAAGATAATCCAGCCCGTTGGGATTTAAAAGATACATTTGTATCGGCCATGTGGCCGCGGTGGCTATGAGCATGACAAACGTCACCGCCACGCTCATGCCTACTGCCGAATCCAGTTTCTTCGACACACCGAGAAACGGGCATATGCCGAGAAATTTGGCAAGGACATAATTGTCCGACAATATGGCGGACACGAGGATCGCAAGTATGTTACTCATTTCCGCCGCCTCCGTTCGCTTCGGAACAGGTCTTTGCAGACGGGCAGCCCGCGCAGCCCATGCACCCGAATTCCTTCTTGTTCCCGCCGCCTGACAGCTTATTTGCCAATGCTATGAGCATTCCGAAAACGAAAAAGCCTCCCGGCGGAAGTATGAACAGGACCATGGGTTCTATTGATCCTGCCGTCACGGTTATGCCGAACAGGGTGCCTGCCCCTATCAGCTCCCGTATTGCTCCCATGGTCACAAGCGCGGCGGTGAAGCCTATCCCCATTCCGAGCCCGTCAAGTACGGAAGGCAGCACAGGGTTCTTGGACGCGAACATCTCCGCGCGGCCGAGGATTATGCAGTTTACCACTATCAGCGGAAGGTATATGCCGAGAGTCTCGTCTATGGACTGGGCGTAAGCCTTTACAAGCATCTGGACCACCGTGACAAATCCGGCGATTATGGTAATATAAGCAGGTATCCTGACCTGCTCCGGTATGACCTTTCTGAGCAGCGATATAGCTGCATTTGAGCACACCAACACCAGCGTTGCGGCGATCCCCATACCCACCCCGTTTAACGCCGCGGTGGTTATGGCAAGGGTCGGGCATGTGCCCAGCACAAGGCGCAGCGTGGGATTTTCCCTGAGTATTCCGTTTGTGAATGTTTTAATCATCAGGATTACCTCCCGAAAGCTCTTTTGCCGCCGCTTTTGCAAGATTCACAGCCTCGGTCACGGCGCGGCTGGTCTTTGTAGCTCCGGCGAGAGCCTGTATCTCGCCTTCGGCAGACGGTTCCCCTTTTACCACGGTATAAGCGTCCGTGTCCTTTCCCACATACTGTTCCCTGTATTCCTCGTTGTGGGCGTTTTTCCCCAGGCCCTGAGTCTCCTCATCCTCGATTATCTGAAGCCCAGTCACGATCCCGTCGGCGTCTATCGCGGTCATGACAACCACGTCACCCGCATATCCCCCCGTGCCGGTGGTCACAAATACGTACCCAACGGTCTTACCGGAATCGTCAAGGCCTATGTATGTTTTGTCCGCAGACGTGGAGGCCTCGGTGAAATTCGACGCTTCGGGCATGAGCTCGCGCATGGTCTGCGTCTCGCTTTCACGGGCATTTTCCTCTATTTTGTCCGCTGTGAGAAAATCCGCGAAGGCAACCACCGCCGTGACTGCCACGCACACCGCAAACAGAACCATAACCGGCGTAAGATTCTTTTTCATCCTGCCCGCACCTCCCTCACCGTTCCCGAGCCGAATGGCTTTGTACGGGTATACCTTTCTATCAGCGGAACAAGAAGATTCATTATGAGTATGGCAAAGGACACGCCCTCGGACATTGCTCCGAAAGTGCGTATGACGAACGTCAGCACACCGCACCCGATACCGAATATTATTCTTCCTTTAAGCGTCACCGGGCTGGTAACGTAATCCGTAGCCATAAATACGGCGCCCAGAAGCAGCCCGCCGGAAAGCGTCATGTAAACCGCGTCCTGTCCGGCGACCAGCGACAGGAGAAAATAAGAGCCTATGTAGGAAATGGGTATGGACACGGCTATGGTCCCTGTGGCCGCGAGGATTATCCCTCCCAAAAGTATCGCCGCGGAACACACCTCCCCCATGGTGCCTCCGTGAAGGCCCAGGAAAAGCTCTGTCAGAGAATATGTGCCCTCCTCTGCCGCAAGCGGCGTAGCCGAGGCCACCGCGTCAGCTCCGGCGGAAAACGGCTCCGCGAAGTTCGTCATGGCGGTGGTAAAGGACAGCATAAGCACTATTCTTCCCACTATGGCGGGGTTTGCGAAATTCTGACCTATACCGCCGAAAAACTCCTTGGTTACCACTATGGCCGCAAAAGCGCCTATCACCGCCATCCAGTAAGGCAGCGTTGACGGCAGGTTGAAGGCGAGAAGCAGCCCCGTGACCACTGCGGACAAATCACCCACGGTGTTTTCCCTGTGCAGCAGTTTCCTGAAAAGAAATTCAAACGCCACGCAGGAAAACACGGTAACGCCGGTCAGTATCACGGCGCGATATCCGAAAAGCACCGCCGCCGCTATAAGTGACGGGCACAGCGCCGCGATAACCGTCAGCATTATCCGGCGGGTAGTTACTCCGGATACCTGATTGGGAGAGCTCGACACTTTCAGCATACTCATTTTGCCGTCTCCCCCTTTTTTGCCTTTTCTTCCCTGAGCAGGCGTTTGCCCACCCTTATCGCCTGAACGAGATGCCTTCCCGCCGGGCAATTGTACACGCAGGTGCCGCATTCCATACATGCGTTTACCGAAAGCCGTTCAAGTTCCTTCACATCTCCGGCGTCGGACGCCTGGGCAAGGTACAGCGGCATAAGACCCATCGGGCAGTTTTTTACGCATTTCCCGCAGTGTATACACGCCGTCGTGCGCGTCTTTTTTGCTTCCTCCTCATTAAACGCAAGTATCGCGTTTGTGGTCTTTGTAACGGGAAAAGACGCATCCGGCAGGGCTGTTCCCATCATGGGGCCGCCCATGATGATCTTGACAGGTTCTGATCTGAGACCTGTAAACCTGAGAACATCCTCCACCGATGTCCCTATAGGCACCATGACGTTCTGCGGACGCTCCACTGCGCCTCCGTCCACCGTGACCCGGCGGGACGTGAGAGGCTCGCCGGTCTTCAGGTACCTGCTTATGAAAGCTACAGTGGTCACGTTCATGACCAGCACTCCCACGTCCGACGGGAGCCCGCCCAGCGGTATCTTTCTGCCCGTTACGGCTTTGACCAGCATCTTCTCCGCCCCCTGGGGGTACACCGACTTAAGCTCCGTCACGCGGACCCTGTTTTCAGGGTCGCGGGAAGCGTCCGACGCTATCTGCAAAAGGACCTTTATCACATCCGGCTTATTGTTTTCCACGGCTATATATGCATTTTTCGCTCCCACAAATTTTTTCACCGTATAAATTCCGTTGAATACGTCCCAGCTGTCCTCTATGCATTCCCTGTGATCCGCCGTGATATACGGCTCGCATTCCGCGCAGTTGACTATGAGCGTGTCGATGGGTTTTCCCTTCACCGGTGTGAGTTTGATGTGGGACGGAAAGCCTGCGCCGCCCAGCCCCACCAGGCCGCTGCGCTTAACCGCTTCGATGAAGTCCTCCGGGCCGGTTATTTCAGGCGGCGACGTTTTCTCCGCCTCCATAAGCCCGTCCGATTCTATTTTGACCGCGGTGACCCGGGTCCCGTCCGGGCAGCGCGTTTCCGTTATACCCGCAACCGTGCCGGAAACGGATGAATAGATCGGTGAACACACCGTCCCGGCGGACACGCCCACAAGCGTTCCCACCTTTACGCGGTCTCCCTTTTTCACCGCCGGTGTACAGGGCGAACCTATGTGCTGCTTCATAGGGATGGTCACGGCCGCCGGCGGCGGCATAACGGACGTCTTTGTGAAGCAGGTATTTTTGCGGTGTTCAAGTCTCACTCCTCCCCGGACGCGTCCGGCTTTCTCCGGCTTTTCGATCATGTTTTTCCCCCTTATCAATGTGGGCGGGACCCGTTTTCCGTCTCGCCGCGGTTCGTATTCCCGTCTCGATTCTCTTCATATACGGCCACACGGCCTTGAGCAAAACCCCCGTCACGGTGCCCGAGACCACTGCCGACACCGCAAGCACGGGTCCGTACGCCGCTGCCGCGGGAGACGTGATGAGCATCACCGCCACGAGTTGGCCGGCGTTATGGCTGAGAGCCCCGAGGATGCTTATCCCCGTAAATCCCAGCCTGCCCTTTCTATCCGCCCGTGCGAGCAGGCTCACTGCAAGAGCCGACAGACATCCTCCGCACAGGGACAGCAGGCACGCCATGCCTCCGCGGGTCAAAAGGGCAAATACGCCCTTGACAGCGGCTATTGCCGCCGCTGACGGCAATCCCATTGAAAACGCGGCGAACATGGTGGCTATATTGGAAAGTCCCAGCTTTACTCCCGGGGGAAGCAGTCCTTCCGTGGGTATGGCAGATTCCAATGCGGACAGCACTATCGCCGCTGCGGACAGCAGCCCCGTAAGCGTTACGATACTTGTTTTTTTCACAGCACTGCGTCGACCTCGCTTCCCGCTGCGCTGCCGTACAGGCGAACCGTAAGTCTCGCCGGCATACAAACCGCACACTGCCCCGGTCTGGTCAGCTCTCCCGCCGACACGCACACCCCGTCGGGACATTCGCTGCTCTTTACCCTGATGCTTCCTCTGTCTACCGTCAAAACCACCCTTATCCCGCAGGAGACTATCTCCATATCGTATTCCTCGTCAACGGCCATGAGGTCGATCACCCTGCTCCGGTCCTCCCAGGTCACTTCCGCAAAAAGGCCGTCACCTCCGGACGCCGCCGCGGCTGCCGCCGCAATCGCCGCGACGGCCACCGCAAGGACCAGCACCACGTCCGTCACGGTCACAAGTCTCCGTTTCACCTCGTATCACTCCGCCGTTTTAAGACTGTATCCGCCGTCTGTAAGGATTATGCTGTCTTCCAGCCCGTCGGTCGCATATATTTCGCCGTCAAAGACAAACACGGCTTCCATGGAAAAATCCTCGAGAAGTTTCAGCGACGGCTCACCGAGGCCCATGACAAACACGGCCGTGGAAAGGGCGTCTGTCACCGCTCCCGTGTAAAACAGGTCGTCGTCCCCAGATACGCCCGAAGATACCACCGTGACGCTGCGAAGTCCGCTTTGCGCCGGGTACCCCGTAGCGGGGTCAATTATATGATGATATCTCACGTTATCCTGTGAGATAAAGTACCTTTCGTAATCGCCCGAGGTGGAAAGTATGCAGTCCGACAGCTCGAGCGTGGCTATATATTCGTTACCGTCCCCGTCAGGGTCCCTCACGCCTATTTTGAATTTGCTTTTGTCAGGCTTGGTCCCCGTCAGGCCGATGGATGACGAACATGAAATTATCCCTCCTGAGGCTTCGGAACATATGCATTCGTACAGCAGCTGTCCGGCGGCCGCGCCCTTAGCTATACCGCCCAGATTCAGCCTGACCCCGTTTAAGTGAATTTCTCCGTTTTCAAATGACACCTTTCCGTAACCAGAGGCGGCCAGTGCGGCCGTAATGTCATCCCCGGGAGGTACAGCCCCCTCCGAACGCTCCCAAAGCTGCGTCACAAGTCCGAGTCCCGGGTCAAACGCGCCGTCCGATGCTTCATACACCTCTGCGGCGATATCCAGGAGCCTCTTCAGGTCATCGCTTATCTTCCCGTTCCCGGCTTCGTTCAGCAAATAAAGCTCGCTGTCCGGGTCCGTGTGGGAATAAACGGTTTCCAGCTGTGACAGCAGTCCCGCCGTTTTTGTAAAAAGGTCTTCAGACGCTCCCCACACCGTTTGTTCAAAGAGTGTGTCCATGGCGAAAACCGTCCGCTTCTGCGCGCCGCCCGCCCCTTCACAGGACGAAAAGGATGCCGCCGCAATAACGGCGGCAAGCGCCGACGCCCACAGGCGTTTCACCGTCAAACGGAGCTTACTGCGGCTCACGCAAATCCACCCCCGGTCCGCTGCCTTTCCTGTGATTATACCATTTTGCCGCTGTAAGGTCAACGGAATTTTCCCTTACAGGCTCCCGCCTTCGCTGCCGCGCGGTTTTCATCCGGCGTTTCTCCGGTCACCTGGCTTCCTCCCGGTTTGCGGCACCGGCGGTTATCTCCTCGGCGACTGCAAGAAAGTTTTCCGCCGCTGAAAGAATGTCTCCTTTGTACTTTATGCCGTAGTACGGCTTCGCTCCCGCGTTCACCCTCAGGCTCGAGCCAAACCTTGACGCAAGCCCGGATACCAGCTCCGCCGACGGAACCGACGGGTAAAACAGGAGCATACCGTTTTTCTCCACAATGTCGGTTATCCCCAGCGTCTTTGCCCTGCTGCGGCAAAGCGCGACCCGTATGAGAGCGGAAACCGCTTTGGGCGGCTCTCCGTACCTGTCTATCAACTCATCCGTCACGTCCGCCGCATCTTCCTCGGTCCTCACGGCGGCTATCCGGCGGTAGGCCTCTATTCGCTGGCTCTGGGAGATATAGCTTTCCGGTATATGCGCCGTGACGGGGATGTCCACGGTGCACTCCTTCTCCTCGGCGGCAGGTTTGCCCATCTCCTCCGAAACCGCTTCGCTCAGAAGCTTCACGTACATATCGTATCCCACGGAATCCATATGTCCGTGCTGCTCTCCTCCCAGCACGTTACCGGCCCCGCGTATCTCCAGGTCTCTCATCGCAACCTTGAACCCGCTCCCGAATTCCGTATATTCTCTTATGGCGTCGAGACGCTTTGCGGCGATATCGCTGACTGCCTTCCCACGGGCAAACGTGAAGTAAGCGTAGGCGGTGCGGTAGCTTCTTCCCACTCTGCCCCGTATCTGGTGCAGCTGACTCAGACCCATGCGGTCGGCGTTCTCAATTATCAGCGTATTCACGTTGGGCACGTCCACCCCCGTCTCGATTATCGTGGTGCAGACGAGCACATCTATCTTTCTGTCCAGCAGGTCTTCCCAAACTCTGTTGAGTTCGGCTTCGCTCATTTTCCCGTGGGCCACCGCCACGGACGCTTCCGGGACGAGCTTCTGTATCCTGTTCGCCGCCCGGTCTATGGTCTCGGTGTTATTATGGAGATAGTACACCTGCCCTCCCCTTCGCAGCTCGCGTCGTATCATCTCGGCTGCCACGCCGTCGTCGTATTCCGCCACATAGGTCTGCACCGGCTGCCTCCCGGCGGGAGCCTCCTCGATACATGACATATCCCTTATGCCCGACAAAGCCATATTAAGCGTTCGCGGTATGGGCGTGGCCGAAAGGCTGAGGCAGTCCACAGTGTCGTAACGGTTTTTCAGAAATTCTTTCTGAGCCACGCCGAAACGCTGTTCCTCATCTATTATCATCAGCCCCAAATCGTGAAACCTCACGTCCTTCTGCACGAGCCTGTGGGTACCTACGGCTATATCCAGTCTTCCGGCGGCAAGGTCCCTGAGGGTATCCTCCTGCTGTTTTTTAGACCTGAAGCGGCACAAAAGCCCCACCTTCACGGGGAACCCCTCCATCCTGTGCATTATGCTCTGATAATGCTGCCATGCAAGCAGGGTGGTTGGCACGAGTATTGCGCACTGCTTACCGTCCGCCACGCATTTGAACGCCGCTCTCAGCGCAACCTCCGTTTTGCCAAACCCCACATCGCCGCAGAGCAGTCTGTCCATGGGAACGGGGCGTTCCATATCCTTTTTTATGTCCGCGGCAGCTGAAAGCTGGTCCTCGGTCTCGGTATACTCAAAATGCGCTTCAAAATCATGCTGCCACTCCCCGTCCGGCGAAAAGGCGTACCCTTTTTTCGACATGCGGCGGGAGTAGAGGTCTATAAGCTCCTTCGCCATGTCCTTTACGGCGGATCTGACCCTGGCTTTTGTCCTGTTCCAGTCGGTCCCGCCCATTTTAGAAAGTTTTACCGTCTCTTCGTTTCCGATATATCTGCCCACCATATCCATCTGGGTCACGGGCACGTACAGCATATCTCCGCCGGAATAGCGGATGCGCAGGTAATCCTTCACCACTCCCTGCACTTCCATTTTACCTATGCCCTCGTATATACCCACACCGTGGACGGCGTGGACCACCGCGTCTCCCGGGGATACGTCGGTAAGAGAGGATATCTTTTCTCCCGAGGCCGCGCCCCTGCGTCTGCGCGGTTTCTCGTCGGGGCGCTGAAAGCTTATCACCGTCACTTTTGCGGAGGTATATTCCATGCCGCAGGACAGTCTTCCGGCCGTCACGTATACCGTTTTTTCCGCCGGCGTATCCGGAAGCTTGCCGCTCACTGCGGTAAGTCCCGCGGCAGTAAGGTCTCCCGCGAGGTTTTTTGCGGCTTTCGCCGTGCCCGCGAGGATCACCGCGCTACCGCTTTCCTTAACCCCCGATATCCTGTCCGCAAGGTCTCCTACCCCGCCTTTCCACAGGCCTATGGGTAAAACGGGGATCTCGGCGTAGGCGCTGAGCTTTACGGGATAGGACGTACGTGGAAACTCATCCAGAAGAAACGCGTTCTCCTCGGTTTTCGCCATAAATTCCTCCGGGTCCTGGCAATACCTGACGCCGGGTATCAGCATCCCGCGCTCAGCGAGAAGCTTCATGTCTTCGCTGAGCCTGTCGCTGAAGGTCTCGGCTCTTTTTTTGACCGCGTGGTACTCGCATATAAACACGGAAAAATCCGCGTATTCCGTTATTCTGTGTTCGCCGTAACGCAGGGTGAGATACTTTTCCGCCCACGGCAGCGACATGCCGTCGAGTATTCTTCCTGCGTCCTCTGTTATCCTGTATTTTAACGGTGAATCCGCCGTGAGACCGGCCGCAAGTTCCGAGACAGTTTTCCCCAAGGCTTCGTCGCAGGGCATCTCTCGCGCGGGAGTAACAAGGACAGAACCCAACCTGTCTCCCCGGCGCTGAGAATCCCTGTCAAAACGTGAGATGCTGTCTATCTCGTCGCCCCAGAACTCAACTCTCACCGGGTCTTCAAACCCCGGCACAAAAAAGTCAAGCAGGTCTCCCCGTCTGGAAAACTGTCCCGCCCCTTCTACTCTGTCGGTCCGCGTGTAACCGGCAGACGCAAGAGCTGCACAGAGCGCATCCAAATTGTATTCCCTGCCTTCATACAGTGCAAAGCCCCCGGCGTCGAAAACGTCGGGGGGAACGAGAAAGCTCATGGCCGCGTCAGGCGTGGCTATAACCGCGTTTATTTCCCTGCGGCGGAGCATACCCATCACCCGAAGACGCTGGGCCTCCGTATCGCGGGAAGTGGCCTGTGCTTCAAAAAAATTAATGTCCCTATAAGGGAATATCTCGCAGCCGCCCCCGCAGAAAAAGCTCATGTCCTCCGCCATATCGGCTGCGGTCGTCTCGTCAGGCACTATCACAAGAGCGGTTCTGCCCTCTTTTGCGGCTATTGCAGACGCAACATGGGCTTTTGCGGCAGCACAAAGACCGGCAAGCGCTCGGGCACCTCCCCCCGCGCTTCCGGTTACCGATGCAAATTCCCCGATACTCTCGAGGACTCCTTTAAGGATCGCCATATTCATTTCTCCCTGCAGTAAAGAGATTGCGCCTCGTCAATCTTGCCGGCCATGACCATGGGGAAGGCTTTTGCGGCACGTCTGACGGCTCCGGATATCTTTTCCCTGTCCTCGCTCCCCGGCCTTCCCAGCACATGGGCGGCAAGGTCGGCCCCGGCGTCCGGCTTGGCTCCCACCCCTATGCGTATACGCGGAAATCCGTCCGTGCCCACGCAGCTTATGATGCTCTTCATGCCGTTATGGCCCCCGGCGCTTCCCGATCTTCTTATTCTCAGGACACCCGGCTCAAGATTAATATCGTCATATATCACTATTATATGCTCCGGGACTATCCCGTAAAACTTCGCGGCCGCCGCAACCGCCTCGCCGCTGCGGTTCATGTATGTCTGCGGCTTAATGAGCACAATCCTTTTCCCGTCAAGAAAGAAAACCGATTCAAGCGACCCCCTTGACGTCCTGAAACGGCACCCGTTTTCCTCAGCTATAACATCCGCCGCGGAAAATCCTGCGTTATGTCTTGTTCCGTCGTATTCTCTGCCCGGGTTGCCGAGACAGGCTATGAGCCACGTTTCCGCGTCCCGGCCCTTCCCGTTCCTTCCGTGGGTAACGGAATCTATAAGCTTCAATATGTCCATAGGTCCCCCTCCTGTGATTGACCTTTCTCCCGTAGGTGCAGAATCAGCCCGCAGGAGTTTCCGGAGACGGCATATCTTCGGAATACTGCGTGATTTCCACGCTGAGGATATATATGGGCGATACGGGTTTATCGTCGTCGTCCGTCTCCACGCTGTTGAGCGCGTCCAGCACCGCAAACCCGGCGAAAACCTGTCCGAAAACGGTGTAGTCTCCGTCAAGCTCTGGAATGCCGCCGTTTACCTCGTATTTCTTCGCAAGGTCCGGGTCGGTATCCTTAAGCTGCTCCGTATACGATACGGACACGTATCCTCTGGTCACCACGTAAAACTGTGATCCCTGGCCGTTGCGGTCGCTGGATCTTGCCATGCCCAGGGCTCCGCGGATATTGTGGAGGCTGCTGCTTATCTCAACACCGAAACCCTTGCCCCACTTGCTCTTTCCTCCGGTGCCGTCGTTGTTTTCGTAGTCTCCGGACTGCAAAAGGTAATTTCTTTCCGACCGGAATATGCTCACTCCGTCATATTTCCCGTCCTCAGCAAGAGAGGTGAAATTATCCACCGCCTTCGGCGCGTCCTCGGGGAAAAGTCTGAAATATATGTCCCCCCGGGACGTATGCATCACGGCTATTGTCTCTCCTATTTCCGGCGGCGCGAGCTGGTCGGTGTCGGTAACACGCACCTTATCCCCGCAGGAAGCCGTAAGTATAACCGCGCAGGCCGTGATAAACGCGCATATGCGCCTTACGGCCGGTGCAAAATCACGCTTATTCATCGGTTTTCCCTCCATCGTGAGCCATGACCACTACGGTGTCGTAAGGTATGGATATGCCGTTCTTTGAGAATGCGTCGAGTACCGCGGCGCGCATTCCGCGCTCGGTCTCCCAGTGGCCGAGATTTTTGCAGAACGCGACTATTCTTATCATTATCGCCGACCCGGCGTATTCGGTTATCCCTATGACCTCCGGCGCCTTATCCAGCAGTTCCCCGTGCTCCTCGTAATATTCCTCCATGGCCTTGCTTAATATGTCGCAGACCCGGCGTGGATCCTCGTCGTACGGCATGGGTACGTCTATAAGCGCTCGGTTGGTCCCCCTCGAATAATTTGTCAGCACCGTCACGGAGCTGTTTGGTATTATATGCAGCTCGCCCGAAAACGCCCTCAGACGAGTGGTCCGCATATTGATGTCCTCTACCGTGCCGTCCACTCCGGCCATGCGCACATAGTCCCCCACCGCTATCTGCTGCTCTATCAGGATGAATCCTCCGTTAATCACGTCCTGTATGAAGCTCTGAGCTCCTATACCTACCGCCACACCGCCTATTCCTGCGGTGGCGAGCATGCTCATGGCTGTGGTAGTAAGCTCAAGCTCGCTGAGTACCGCTACGATTCCTACGTACCATACAAGTGCCGTCACGGCATGGTCGAGAAGCTTGCCTATTGTCGCGTACCTGGACGCGTTCCCGGTCTTCTCCGCCTTTCTTTTGACAGAGCCTGAAACTATCCTTTTTATGACGGGTATGGCTATGCGTACAAACAGGTAGATAATGGCGATGTCTATAACCACCATCACCGTATCCGCAAAGGATCCCAGAAACGATTCCAGCAGATTGTCAAAGGCAGGAATTATCCTTCTGAGCAATTTTATCATAAATTTTTCTCCTTACCGGCGTTTTCAGCCGACCGTTTATTTCTCCGGCTCATCAAAAAGCCCTCGAGAATGACCGCCGCTGCCACGCTGTCCACGACTTTCTTCCTCTTTCCGCCGCGGACATCGTTTGCGGACAGTATACCATGAGCTTCCACGGTGGTGCGGCGTTCGTCCCACAGGCTGACCTCCAGGACTGTCTCGGTCCGGACCTTGTCCGCAAGCCTCCTGACCTTCGCCGCGCTCTCTCCTTCGCTCCCGTCCATATTTTTCGGCAGTCCCATGACTATATGCGCCGCCCGGAGCTTTTTTGCCTCCTCTGCTATGCGGCCGCAAAGCTTCTCTTCATGGTACTCGGTTATAACCTCCACGGGAGACGCCAGCATCTCCGCCTCGTCGCACACGGCAATCCCCGTGCGTACGGCTCCGTAGTCAACAGCCATTATCCGCATATTTCTTTTCTCCTCTGTGCGCCGCATTTCCCCGCAGGTATCAGAACGCGTCCGATATCTCCATAGTAGCGCGCGCGTTGAGATCAAGCCCTGCCCGCACCCCCGCCTCAAACTCGTAAAAACCCTGAGAGGCGACCATTGCCCCGTTGTCCCCGCATAGGGACACGGGCGGCAAAAACAGCCTGTATCCGTGCTTTTCGCACATTTTACCGGCGTACTGTCTCAGCCCGCTGTTGGCGGCCACTCCCCCTGCAATAGCTATTTTCACACATCCGCACATCTCCGCCGCGGTCTCAAGATGGCTTGTGAGCGTGTCCGCTATAGTGTGCTGCACGCACGCGGCTATGTCTTCCGCAGGTATAGGAGATCCCGCCTGTTTCAGGCGGTGCACCGTGTTTATCACGGCAGTTTTGAGGCCTGAAAATGAAAAATCCAGCGGCGCCCCCTCTATCCTGCATTTTGGAAACTCAAATGCGTGCGGGTTCCCGCGGGATGCCGCCCTGTCTATATATATTCCCCCCGGGTACGGATATCCCAGCACCCTCGCGGTTTTGTCAAAGCATTCTCCGGCTGCGTCGTCCCGGGTGCGCCCTATCACCTCAAAATCGGTATAGCCTTTCACCAGCACTATGTGGCTGTGACCCCCGGAGGCCACAAGGCACAAAAACGGCGGCTCGAGATCCGGGTGCGCGGGATAGTTGGACGCTATGTGAGAGCGTATGTGGTGTACCGGTACCAGCGGTTTCCCGGAAACATATGCCATTCCTTTGGCATAGCTTACCCCCACCAACAGCGAACCTATAAGGCCGGGGGCTGCCGTGACGGCGATCGCGTCCAGCTGTGAAATATCCTTACCGGCCTTGTCCAGCGCATCCTTCACCACTGCGTCAATGGTTTCTGCGTGCCGTCTGGATGCTATCTCCGGCACCACCCCGCCATATTTTTCATGAAGCTCCGTCTGAGACGACGCCGCCGACGACAGTATCTCCCTGCCGTCGGCAACGACCGCCGCCGCGGTATCGTCGCAGGAGCTCTCAATCCCTAAAATCAGGATCTTTCCGTCCGTCATCGGAACACTGACCTCCAAATCTCCCGCGTCATTCGTCCGGCTCGCGGGTCACACCGTCCGCGGTAACATCCTCCTGAACTCCGGACAATGTGTTCTTTTCTCTTTCTGATGCGTTTTCGCCCGACACCTGAATTCCGCTGTCGGAATATGCTGTGCTCTCCTGAGGATCGGTCGCCTCCTGTGACTCTTCACCGCGGGACTCCGTGCCGCTCTCGGAAGGCGCTGAAGACGCTATATTTTCTTCGATGCTGCCTGAATAAAGGTACGGTTCATAGTAACCCACATAAGTGCCCTGATAGTAGTGGCGCAGTATGGTAACGTACGTATATCCTTCTTCCGCCATTCCCTGGGCTCCCCACTGGCTCATCCCTATCCCGTGGCCGTAGCCGTGAACAGTGAACGTGAACATTTCCGTATCCTCGTCGTACTCAACGAAGAAGCAGTTGGAACGAAGCCCCAGCTTGCTGCGGAGCGTACTGCCCTTGATTGAGCTTTCGCCTATGGTAACATACAGCACGTAACCCTCGTCCGGCACATCCCTCTCTATCTCGTCAAACCACTCCGACGGGTCCGTGGGCAGCACCAGCGACGGGGATATTCCCGTCAGTATACGCTGCACATCGGCTTTCGACAGAGTCTTTGTCGTCTCGTAATCCGGCGCGTCCTTGTCCCACGGGCTGTCCACTCTTATCAGATATGGGTACACGTAGCTGCTCCAATAGGGCGAGTTGCACTGGGACGCTCCCCTGTTCATCGCGGAAAACACCGCGCATATGGGTTTATTGTTGTAAAGCACCGTCTGTCCTATTACCGACGCGCACAGGCTCATGAGCCTGTCAAAGCTGCCGTCACGCTGCGGGAACTTATTGTACACCGAGTCAAACACCACTCTGCCGGTTTCCGGGTCGATGGGCAGTTCCCTGTGTTCGCTTGTTGCGTACGTGGCGCCGTTTATCATATTATAGCAGATATAGTATGTGTACACCGTCACCGCCTGGGCGCGTATGGCCTCGTCGCTGAACTGACTGCTGATCTCGCGGCCTGTGTGAAATGCCACAAATTCAAGTATGCTGGATACCACAAACGTGCCGTCCGGCTGTTTTACCCTTATCAGGCTGTTTAGCAGCTTTGTATTATCAAAATCGTAATCGTCGTCCTCATCGTTGCTGTCCACTATTCCCGAGCTCACTCCGCCTGAGCCGGTTCCGCCCGAGCTGGTTCCGCTTGAGCTTGTCCCGCCTGAGCTGGTTCCGCCCGAGCTTGTCCCGCCTGAGCTGGTTCCACCTGAGCTGGTTCCGCCTGAGCTGGTTCCGCCCGAGCTTGTACCACCTGAGCTGGTTCCACCCGAGCTGGTTCCACCTGAGCTTGTCCCGCCTGAGCTGGTTCCACCCGAGCTTGTCCCGCCTGAGCTTGTTCCGCTTGAGCTTGTCCCGCCCGAGCTTGTCCCGCCCGAGCTGGTTCCGCCCGAGCTGGTTCCGCCCGAGCTTGTCCCACCCGAGCTGGTTCCGCTTGAGCTTGTCCCGCCTGAGCTGGTTCCGCCTGAGCTTGTCCCGCCTGAACCGTCGGGAGGCACTGTTTCCCCGTCGCCGGACGGCGGAGCAATCAGTCCGCTTTCGCCGTCCTCACCCTCTATGGACTCATTGGGTTCTTCAGCCTCGCCCCTTACGTAGATAAGGCATGTGCTCATGACTTCATAGGTTTCGGAATACACCGTTATGGTAGCCACTCCTCCGGAGTTGGCGGTTATTTTGCCGCGGTTAGACACGGATATGATCTCAGGAGCCGATGATACCCATTTGAGATCCGACGTGTTCCCGTCTATAGGCACGGGAGTATATCTTAAACGCGTCGCCGCGCCGAGTTCTATGTACGCCTTGTCGTATTTGAATTCCACATCGTTCAGCGGCACCGACGGGTCCGATATATCCTCCTGAGACGACAGGTCGCTGTCAAGCCCCACCGCGTCGTCCGGTATCTGGACAGACTGCTCCGAGGAATTGTGCGAACCCTGCACAAAATCCTCCCCGTCCTGTGAACTTCCGGTATCCACGCCGAATATCCCGGCGAATATCCCTCCCGCGTTAAGGCTGCACGACGCGGTCACGGTTACCATGACCGCCGCTGCCAGACACGCGCTCAACGCTCTCACGCCATGTCCGGGTGACGCCATATTTACATCATTTCCTTTCTCTTTAAAAAGCCACAACTCCCCGGGGTCTGTTTTCGGCTGACCCCATGCAAAAGCCGCGCGGGTTCGTTTGGTAAACCCGGTTTCACGAAACTGACGACGCCTGTGACGCGCCGGGCTCCGTGCTTTGATAGGAGGACGTATCCTCCGGCGCCTGATCCGAAGACGACACCGACGACGTTATCTCCGGCTGATCTTCGGAGACGGTAACGGATGTTTCGCCGCCGGACTCCGTACCGGAGGAGGTCTCATCGGGATCGGTCTCTGTTTCCGACGACGTGCCTTCAGGTGTGACATCGGAAACGACAGTCTGTGAGCCTGAAGACGTCCCGCTGCCGGAAACCGTGGACGACGCAGGTTCATCTTCCGGCTCGGATGCGTCCGGTCTGCTGGTTTCCGGGTGCTGGTCGGTTTCAAACGGACGGCCGCTGTTTACGTTTATCACCGCCACCCTCGCGGAACCGGTTTCGTCAACTATGGCTACCTTTACCGTATCCGCCCACCGCTCGTCTGACGTGGATGTATACGTTACTTTACCGGTTTCGTCCACGGATGCTGTACCGGAATAAAGTCCTTCGCCCTCCACAAGTATATATTGCAGGTCCCCGCCCGACACGGACGACGCAGATATCTGGCACGTGCCGGTGGCTCCTGCGGACACTGACAGGCTTATGCTTTCCTTGTTGAGGATAACCCCCGTCTGCTGTTCCACGCCCACATATACAGTCACCGTGGCTGTGTCGTATCTGAAGCCGCTGCTGTCGTTTAAGGACAGCACGAACGTATCCACGCCGGAGAAACCGACTTTCGGACTGTATGTCACCGTGTTGTCCGATGAAAGCACGCTTATGCTGCCGTTCTCCGGCTTTTCCGCTATGCCTACGGTGCAGTCAAAATCAAAGTCGGTTATATACGGCACGTACACCTTAATGCTGGTCCTGTTGCCTGAAGACGAGGCGGCCTTGCAGGATATGGACATATCAAACAGATCAAATCTTCCTTCTTCTCCGGAAGATACCTCGCCGGACGACGCGCCGCCGGAAGTTGTACCTTCGGACGATGTACCGCCGGAAGTCGTAGGCCCATCGATATCGTATTCCTTATACCATGCGTCAAAGTATACGGTATCCGGGTTGTTCGACGCCGGCTCCACCTCAAGGCTTTCGCCCTCCCGCAGCTTCCTGGCCATGACCACAAGTCTCAGATCGTCCATCTCAAAGGTGCAGGTTGACAGGGTGAGTATCTTGTCGGCCGCGTTGACCGTAACGGTCGTGTCGTACATGGAACGGTCCCGTATGGCTTCCATATTGGAAAAAACAGACGTGCCGGTGTAATAGCACCCGGAAAAAGTCTCCCCCTGAGCCTCGTTGGTATTTATTATCATAACCGCAAATATCTTGTAAACACTTTCCTCCGTGAGAGTGCTGTAGGTTATAAGCGGATTTTCGTTGAGGAAATCAAGACTCTTGTACTGCTGAAGCCCATTAAATATCTTATCCACCCGTTTTGTGGAATGGCCGTAGATTATTGTGTTCATACTTTCGCCGGCAGGATCGCATCTGGAATCCATGAACACGCATCCCATGGTGTTGTAGTTGCCGAAAAAGTCTTTTTTGAGGTACTCCTCATTGTCGCTTCCCTGAACCACAACCTGATCTATAAGCTTGCTGCCGTCGGATGTGGTTATCTGTACCCTCCCCACAAGGTCGGGGTTGTTTTTAAGAAGCAGCAGCGCCCAATTCTGTATCTCGTCGGGCACGTCCACACCCTCGCCCTCGAGTTCGCCGATCAGATCGTTTCTCTCGTCATCGGTAAGGTCGTTACCCTGATTTATAAGGTTGCTTATGTGCCCCTCGGTCATGCTGTTTGCCAGGTAAAAATACGCTCCGCTTGCCAGCTGAAAGCCCGCGTAGCACATCACGGCAATGGCAGCGCACAACACGAGCTTCCTTATTTTTTCCTTCGCCGGGTCTTTGGGGAACTCCGTGAAAAAGCCGATAAAACGTTTGTAAAGAGGCGGCTTTTTTTTGGATGCGGCTTTACCTGCCACGACGCCCGCAACGGACGGGGCCTGTACCGGGGTTCCTATCCCTTCCCGGTGCCCCTGAGCGTAAAGCCTTATCATGTCAAGCGCGTTGAGGGTCGCCGTGCGCCTGACCGCGCCCCTGGATGCGCCCGGCAAGTCGATACGGCGAGTATACGCGGTATTGCCGTCGCTGAGGCTTATAAAAACCTTTCCCTGCTCATTCTTCTCTCCGCCGCCCGGGCCTGCAAAGCCCGTCACTCCGATGCCCAGCGAGCTGCCTGCGCGCATCCTCACTCCCTCGGCCATTTCCGCCGCGGTCTCAGCGCTTACAACGCCTTTTTTCTCAAGCGTTTCCTCATGCACTCCCAGCACGTCCCGCTTGGCCTCCGGGTGATAAGCCACCACCCCCAATTTGAACGCGCCGCTCGCTCCCGGGACATCGGTCACCATTTTCGATATAAGTCCGCCGGTGCAGGATTCCGCCAGAGCGAAAGTCGAGCCGTTTTTCAGGCATTCGGACACCGCCGTGTTCCACAACGTCCCGTACTCCCTGGTAAACACCTTCTGCCCGTATGCAGCCTCAAGACGGTCCGCCGCCGCGCCGCATATCCGCTTGGCTTCATCTTCCGTCTCCGCTTCGGCCGTGACGGTCACGGAGGTCACCATCTCGCCCGATTCCGCCCGGATATCGGCGCCGTCCTGCCCGTCTCCCTTCGCGGTGAGCAGGGCTTCGTCTCCCGGCACTCCGAAAAGTCCGATATTCATGGTATATTCTACCGACATCTGCCGAACACTCCTTTCCAGTCTCAGGCCTCACGGCTCCGCATGCACATCAGAAGCAGCTGTATTCCGCTACGGCCGCTCCGTCCGCCGCGTCTATTATCATCTGCGCCCAGTCCCCCGCCTCTTCCTCGGCTCTTATAACGTCGGCAAGCACGGGGCGGGTCTTCGGATGCTTCGGCGTGAACACCGTGCAACAATCCTCATACGGGAGAATTGATGTGTCAAAAGTATCTATCTTTCTGGCTATGCGCACTATCTCTTCCTTGTCCATACCTATCAGCGGTCTGAAAACCGGCATGGAGACCGCCGCGTCCGTACACACCAGCGCGTCCATGGTCTGACTGGCCACCTGACCTATGCTCTCGCCGGTTATCAGCGCCTTGCAGTGCGCCTTTTCTGCTATCTGCGACGCAACTTTCATCATGAGCCTTCTCATGAGCACGGTGAATATCTCCTCCGGACAGCTGTCGCGCAGCCTTTCCTGTATCTCCGTAAAACCCACCTCGTACAGTCTCACTCTGCCGCAGAAGCCGGCAAGCTTGCGGCAAAGACTCTCGACCTTCATCTTTGCCCTTTCGCCGGTGTACGGCGGGCTCATGAAATGAACGGCGGTTATGCTTACGCCGCGCTTTGCCATCATCCACCCTGCTACGGGCGAGTCTATCCCGCCGGACAGCAGCAACAGCGCCCTGCCGTTGGAGCCTGCCGGCATACCTCCTGCGCCCGGCTCCAGGCCCGCGTGTATGTACGCTTCCCTTTCTCTTATCTCAACGTGTACTGTAACATCCGGATTATGCACGTCCACCCTTATGCCCGGGAAAGCGTTCAGTATGTATTCTCCCGCGTTTTCGCATATCTGCGGAGACTTCAACGGGAACCTTTTGTCCGCCCGTTTGGCTTCCACCTTGAATGTTTCGGCCCTCGTCAGCCTGTCTTTCAAATATTCCTCAGCGGTGCGGCATATGCTGTCCATGTCCTTTTCGCACACCGCGCAGCGACAAACCGCGGCTATACCGAAAACCCTCATGATGTTCTCATAAGCCGAGCGTATGTCCGCCGACCCGTCTTCCGGAGACACCGTCACGGTGGACTGGGACGAAGTAACGGAAAATTTTCCGCATTTTTCTATTCGCCGGCGTATATCCGTCATCATCATGTTTTCAAAGGTGCTCCGGTTGAGGCCCTTCAATGCGAGCTCGCCGTTTTTTATCAGTATTACTTCTTTCATATCCTCGCTCTTTCCTATGTGCTGTGTTCCGCAAAGCGCCTTCAGGACCTCGCCCTCACATGCGCCACCGTCGATATTATCTCCTTAAGAGCGGCGATGAAGCGCGCCGCCTCATCCGGCGTGTTGTCCCTGCAGAGGCTGACTCTCACCGCGCTGTCCGCCCGTTCCCTCGAAAGGCCCTGTGCAATGAGCACGTGGCTCAGCGCCCCTTTTTTGCACGCCGACCCGGACGATACGTATATGTCCCGGGCCTCAAAGGCGTGGAGCAGCGTCTCGCTGCGGTAACCCGGCACGGAAAAGTTTATTATGTGCGGCGCCGACAGCCCGGGCGAATTCACTATTACCTGAGGTATCCCGGCAAGCCCGCGCAGGAGCTCTTCCTTGACCTCCAGCATTTTTGCCGCGTCCTCCGCCGGATTGAGTTCCCTGCACGCGGCTCCGAACGCGGCTATGGCCGCCGTGGCCTCGGTGCCGGCTCTGAAGCCCCTTTCCTGACCTCCGCCCAGCATGAAGGGACGCACCGTCACTCCTTTTTTTACGTACAATGCCCCGCAGCCCTTTATGCCGTGTATCTTATGGGCGGAAAGCGTCATCATATCGCATCCGATATCCTGTACCGATATTCTCAGCTTGCCCAGCGCCTGCACCGCGTCCACGTGTATCAGCGCCGGTGCGCCCGCCCTGACGACTATGTCTCTGAGCTTTTCCACGGGGAAAACGGCTCCCGTCTCGTTATTCACCATCATACAGGATACAAGCACGGTGTCCCCGTCCACCGCCCGTTCAAAAGCCGACGGATCAATCGTCCCGTCCTGTCCGGGCGCGACGGTCTCCACGCGAAACCCGGCGGATTCCAAGTTTTTGGCGGGCATCAGCACGGAATCATGCTCCACGGCCGTGATCACTATCTTGTTTCCCCTGCGCCGGCGCGCCGCCGCGCCTCCGGTTATCGCGGTGTTGTTTGCCTCCGTGCCCCCGCTTGTGAAAAATATCTCCGACGGGGAGGCCCCCACCGCGCCGGCCACGGCCTCGCGGGCCTCGTCCATCTCCGTCTGGGCCGCCGCCCCGAGCCTGTGGAGTGACGACGGGTTACCAAAATTTACAAGCATGCCCTTTACGGCGTCTATGGCCGCCTGAGACGGCGCCGTGGTAGAGCTGTTGTCAAAATATATCATTTGCCATTCCCCGTTAAATTTGCAATATCCGCTTTATTATACTACACACTTCCTTCGCACACAAGGGTTTTGACGAGTTTTTCACATTTCGGACACTTACGCCGGGAGGTGTGACGGCGGCCGACGCCGCGCACGGTCCGGACGCTTCCCTGCGGCGGCTGCCGGTTCGTGTGCGTCCTCTTTCACGGCCCCCCGTCGGGAACGCCGCCTGCCCCGTACGGGCAAAGCCGTTCGCCCCCGGAATAAGAAAATTCCCCGCTTTTTTGCGGGGAACCTGCTTTACTGCGCCGAAAACTTGCGCTTCGCCGCGTCTATTTTCTGCTGCTCCGCCTGCTGTGCGGGGTACCATCCCTTTTGGGCCATAACGGAATATATTTCATTCTGCATACAGAGCGTCTCATCAAAAGCCTGCTTGAATTTACCGTGTACCTCCGGCGTCGACGATTCGATAGCCCCGTGCATCATCAGGTCGCAGGCGCCCTTGGTCGCCGACAGGATATTGTCCATTATTGTTCTGTCGTCCATTTTATTCTTCCTTTCCTCTGTTATTGCTCCGGCAGCAGGTCATCCCAGCAAACCGAAAAACCCGTCAAAAGTCTTCTGGTGGCGGCCGCAAAGGCCCTGTACAAAATTCTTCAGCTCCGCGTCCTGGAGCTGAGAGGCAAAGTCGCAGCACGATTTTTTCATCTGCTGCTCATGTCCGAGAGCGTCCTCGATATAGAGTAGTTCCTTCGGTGACATATTTACCGTCCCTTTCTTTCATCATTTTTCGGAGCAGCGTGCTCCCTTCAACTATTATCGGCTGCAAAAGGTCAGTTTATCCCGATATACGCCACAATATTTTAATCGGCGTACAACACACGTTTTTCACAAAATTTCTTTACAAAAAATAAACATCTTCGACCGTTGACTTTACTGTAATAAAGTGATAACATAATAATGTTCTAAAATTTCGGAGGTGTATAATCAATGCCGGGTATACGTTCGCAGGCCGTAGACAGGCTTTTCAGGGCTATTCTGAACCTTAAAACTATTGACGAGTGCTATGACTTTTTTCAGGATATATGCACCATAAAGGAAATACAGGACATGACTCAGCGGCTGGAAGTCGCGGTGCTGCTGGATCAGGGCGCCAACTATCAGGCGGTTTCCCGGGACGTCAACGTGAGCACCGCCACCATAAGCCGTGTTAGCCGGTGTCTGCATTACGGGAGCGGAGGGTACCGCACGGCCATAGACAGGCTTAAAAAGAGAGAAGCGCCGGTCGAATCTTCGGACGGCGGGGAAGGAAGTGCGAAATGAATTCCGTTTACGCCACGCAAAACTCCGGGGAATCCATGATATCAAGGCTCAGCGCCCTTTACGAGCTCAGCGGTTATTCCCGTTACAGGATGAGCAAATTCGAGGAATACGAGCTTTACGCGCGCAACAGGGATTTCCTCATCTCTGACAATATAATAACTTTCACCGACACAGACGGAAAGCTGATGGCGTTAAAGCCGGACGTGACGCTTTCCATAGTGAAAAACGGGCGCGACGAGCCCGGAAAAGTGCAGAAAGTGTATTATAATGAGAACGTATACCGGGTATTTAAGGGAACGAGGGATTTCCGTGAAATAACTCAGGTCGGCGTGGAATGCATAGGGGACACGGACAGCTACTGCCTTTTCGAGGTCCTCTCCCTTGCGGCGGAGAGCCTGCGCACGGTCTCGTCCGGAGGGATACTGAGCATATCCCATCTCGGGATACTGTCCGGCGTTATGGACGCCTGCGGCATACCGGAAAACGAACGTCCCGGCGTGCTTCGCTGCGTGGGCGAAAAAAATTCCCATGAGCTCGCAAGAATATGCCGTGACTGCGGCGCGGACGGTGACGGCCTGCGCGCGATGCTGAGTCTTGTTTCCGTGACCGGCAGCGGGGCGTCGATTCCGGACGAGATAAAAGCGCTGTCTGACGGTGGGGTTCTGGGTGAATCCGTTTATCAGCTGGAGGCGCTGCTCGGCGCCCTGAAACGCGCCGGTTTTGCGGATATGATACGCGTGGATTTCTCCGTGGTCAACGATATAGGATATTATAACGGAGTGGTGTTCAAGGGGTACGTGCCCGGCATACCCGCCGGCATTCTGTCGGGGGGACAGTATGACAGGCTGATGGTAAAAATGAACCGTTCCTCAAGGGCAGTGGGGTTCGCCGTGTATCTGGATGAGCTGATGTACCTGGGCGCCGATTCCGTTGCATACGACGCGGACGTGGTCCTTTTATACGGATGCGACTGTGATCCGGCTGCGGTGAGGAAGAAGGCCGAGGAGCTGTCGGCTGACGGCAGCCGCGTGCTGGCCCTCAGGCAGCTGCCCGAGGGTTTGAGATACGGCAAACTCGTAAAGATGGACGGAGGTACCTGACAATGGAAGATATGCTTAACATCGCCCTGCCCAAAGGGAGGCTTGGCGAAAAGGTATACGGCATGTTCGAGAGCGCGGGTTTTCCATGTCCCTCGGTGCTTGAAAGCAGCCGTAAGCTGATATTTGAAAACCCGGCCGCCGGCGTGCGCTACTTCTGGGTGAAGCCGTCCGACGTGGCCATATACGTGGAACGAGGCGCCGCCGACGTGGGTGTCGCCGGCAAGGACATACTCGCCGAATACGAGCCCGATGTGTACGAGCTTCTGGATCTGGGGCTCGGCAGGTGCCGTATGGCCGTCGCCGCCAAAAAAGGGTTCAGGGACGACCGTCTGCGTACCCTGCGTGTCGCCACAAAATTTGCGAACACGGCAAAGAGGTACTATGCTTCCCGCGGGCGCGATATCGACATAATACATCTCAACGGTTCCATAGAGATAGCACCCATACTCGGGCTTTCGGACGTGATAGTGGACATAGTGGAGACGGGAACCACACTGAGGGAAAATGACCTTGAGGTATATGAGGAGATATTCCCCATAAGCGCGAGGCTCATTGCAAACAAAGCGGGCTTTATGTTTAAGGGCGACAGGATATCCGCTCTTTTTGACGGACTTTCCTCGCAGCTCACAGGTATCATATGAATACGTATTTCTTTCGGAGGAACGATGCCTTATGATAAAGATAATGAAACTGTGCGACACTCCCGTGAGCAGCATCCTGGCGCGCGGGGAACGGATAACCGGCCTTGAGGACACGGTGTCCTCCATAATAAGCGACGTGCGCGCGCGGGGCGATGCGGCCCTTATGGAATACTGCGAGAAATTCGACGGGGTAAAGCTGAGCAGCCTCGAAGTGCCTGCGGCGGAGATAAAGGCCGCGGCCGACGGGGCCGACCCGGAATTCAGGGGCGTGCTCGAGAGGGCGGCGGAAAACATCCGCGCCTTTCACGTAAACCAGGTGAGGAGCGGGTTTATACTCAATAACAAAAAGGGTGTTGTGACGGGGCAGAAAGTCGTTCCGATACACAGGGCCGGTCTTTACATCCCCGGCGGCACCGCGGCGTACCCGTCCAGCGTGCTCATGAATGCCATACCTGCGAAAATTGCCGGATGCGGGGAAATAATAATGACCACTCCTCCGGGCAAGGACGGAAAGGTCAATCCCGCCATCCTCGCCGCCGCATATGTGGCCGGCGTGGACAGGGTCTTCGCCGTAGGCGGTGCTCAGGCTGTGGCCGCCATGGCGTACGGCACCGAAACCATACCTCGTGCGGACAAGATAGTCGGTCCGGGCAACGCGTATGTCGCCGAGGCGAAACGGCAGGTATTCGGAGCAGTGTCCATAGACATGATAGCAGGTCCCAGCGAGATACTTATAATCGCGGATAAAAACACGCCGCCGTCTCACGCTGCGGCGGACCTGCTGTCCCAGGCCGAGCACGACAGGCTGGCAAGCGCTGTCCTGGTGACTGACTCGGAGGAGCTTGCATACGCGGTGAGAGACGAGCTTGAACGCCAGATCCCCCTTCTCGAAAGGAAGGATATCGCAAGAGCTTCCATAGACACCAACGGGAAAATAATCATAACGGGCAGCCTGTCCGAGGCAGTGGAAATATCCAATGAGCTTGCTCCGGAACATCTCGAACTGTGCGTGGACAGTCCCTTTGACATCCTCGACGGGATAGAGAACGCCGGATCGGTGTTTCTGGGCAGGAACTGTCCCGAGGCTCTGGGCGATTATTTCGCCGGTCCGAACCACACCCTTCCCACAGGCGGCACCGCAAGATTTTCCAGTCCCCTGTCGGTGGATGATTTCGTAAAAAAGATACAGTACACCTATTATTCTGCGGAGGCTTTCGGCGCCGTTGCGGAGGATGTGGCGTTCTTCGCACGTACGGAGGGACTCACCGCGCACGCTGAAAGCGCGCTGATAAGGACCGAGGGTGAGAAGAAATGAGCAGGTTTTTAAGTCAGCGGCTTCGCTGCCTCACTCCGTATCAGCCGGGTGAACAGCCGCCCGGGGACGGGTATATAAAGCTCAACACCAACGAATCGCCGTTCCCGCCGTCGCCCAAAGCTGTCAGGGCAGCCGCACTGGCAGCAGAAAAACTGGAGCTGTACCCGGATCCGGAATGTGCGGAGCTTACGCGGAAAACCGCGGAAATGTGCGGCGTCGGCAGCGACTGTGTCCTTATGACCAACGGCTCCGACGAAATACTTGATTTCGCCTTCAAGGCTTTTTGCAGCGACAGTGTGCCGGCGGTGTTTCCCGATATCACCTACGGGTTTTATCCGGTTTTTGCAGGACTCAACGGGGTGCCATTCAGGGAAATACCGCTCCGTGAGGATTTCACCCTTGCGCCGGAGGACTACTTCGGGTGCGGCGGCACGGTCTTCATAGCCAATCCCAACGCTCCCACCGGTCTCGCTCTGTCCGCGGAAAGCGTGGAAGCGATAGTCGCGAACAATCCCGACAACGTGGTGGTCATCGACGAAGCTTATGTGGATTTCGGCGCGCGCAGCTGCGTGCCTCTTATACGCAGATACCCCAACCTCCTTGTGACACAGACGTTCTCAAAATCCCGCTCCATGGCGGGGGCAAGGCTAGGGTTCGGGGCGGCGTGCCCGGAGCTGATAAACGACCTTAAAACCGTGAAATATTCCACTAACCCGTATAACATCAACCGCATGACCATGGCTGCGGGCATAGGCGTGCTGGAGGACGGGGAATATACCCGTCTTAACTGCCGTAAGATAGCGGACACCCGCCGCGCCGTGTCGGAGCAGCTTAAAGGGATGGGCTTTGAACTCACCGACTCGATGACTAACTTCATTTTTGCACGGCACCCGAAAATAGGCGGCGGGGAACTTTGCCTTGAGCTCAGGAAACGCCGGATACTCGTGCGGCACTTCTCCCTTCCGAGGATAGAGGATTACGACCGCATCACGGTGGGCAGCGAAGAGCAGATGGCGGCTCTCGTGGGCGCGATACGGGAAATACTCGAAAGCATATGACCGCGCGTCAGCCGGTTCAATGCGGAACCTACGGCGTCACACGGCATTCCCGCGCCAAATGAGGGACCGTGGTATTTCCCTCGGGCGCTGGCGGTAGGATCCAAAAAACGGGGCTTGCAGCGAAGTTACGTCCCGCGGGCGGCAAATTTGTCAGGGTCACGCAAAAAACGTCCGGCCGGTTAGATACTGCACGGCAGCCCGTGGGCGCGAAACGCAGGACGAGAGACGGCGCGCATGCCGGCTTTGTGAGGGGTTTGCGAAACGCTGAAGGAGAGGCGGCCGGCGGCAAATAGAAGCGGCGCTGCAGTGATTTGCAGGCGGCGGCCTGAGGCGGGGACGCAGGCGGCGGATTCGATTTTTAAAAAGCACATGTCACTATACAAGAACCAACCACGAGAAAGGAAGAAAAAATATGAGAAGCTCGGATATAAGGCGCAAAACCGCCGAAACGGACATAACCCTTTCCCTTGTTTTGGACGGGAGCGGAAAAAGCGATATAAACACAGGCTGCGGGTTTCTTGACCATATGCTCACCCTGTTTTCCGCCCACGGCTGCTTTGACCTGAACCTGTCGTGCAGCGGAGATACGAACGTGGATTTTCACCACACGGCGGAGGATATAGGAATATGTCTCGGGCAGGCCTTTTGCTCTTCGCTGGGCGACAAATCGGGAATACGCAGGTACGGTCATTCCGTCATCCCCATGGACGAGGCTCTCGTGCTCTGCGCCGCAGACCTGTCGGGCCGGTCGGTGCTAAGTTGGGACGTTTCGATACCGGCGCAGAAAATAGGGAATTTTGATTCGGAGCTTGTAAAGGAATTCTGGCTGGCCTTTGTCAGGGCTTCCGCCGTTACGCTCCACGTGAGGCAGCTCTCCGGAGAAAATTCCCATCACATAGCCGAATGCGTATTCAAGGCCGCCGCCCGGTGTCTGCGGGACGCCGCGGAGACGGATCCCGCGTATCTGGGCAGGGTGCCGTCCACAAAGGGAGTGCTGTGATGATAGCTGTGGTTGACTACGGGGTGGGAAATCTTTTCTCCCTCAAAAGCTCGTTTGACGCAATAGGGGTCAGGGCCGCCGTGACCTCCGATCCCTCCGTGATAGTCTCGGCCGACGCCGTGGTACTGCCCGGCGTGGGCGCTTTCGGAGACGCAGCGGAAAAGCTGCGCGCGTCCGGTCTGGGAGACGCGGTAAAGAAGGAGGCTTCGCTGGGCAAGCCTCTTCTCGGAATATGCCTCGGTATGCAGCTTCTTTTTGACAGGAGCTTCGAGTACGGGGAGCACGATGGTCTGGGCCTCATACCCGGAGAGATCCGTCCTATCGCCCACGTGATCCCCGCCGGGTACAAGATCCCTCATATCGGCTGGAATTCCCTGCGGTTCCGCCAGCCCGACTGTCCCCTGTTTGAATTTATCAAGGACGGCGATTTCGTTTACTTCGTTCACTCATATTACGCAACTGAATGCGACGAATATGTGGCCGCCGATGCGGAATACGGAGTCCCTCTCACGGCCGCCGTGGCAAAGGGCAACGTTTTCGGATGTCAGTTCCACCCGGAGAAAAGCGGGGAAACGGGACTTAACATTCTGAGGGCATTCTGCCGCACGGGAGGGTGACATCATGTATATTTATCCCGCCATAGACCTGTTTGAGGGCAAGGCCGTGAGGCTTTACAAGGGCGATTATTCCAAAATGACCGTGTACGGGGACGACCCCGCCGCCATAGCCCGCGATTTTGTTTCCCTCGGGGCAACACACGTCCACATCGTGGATCTTGAGGGCGCGAGGGGCGGTTCAACGCCGAATTTCGACGTGATACGGGAAATAAAGCACAGCTGCGGTCTTTTCTGCGAGACGGGAGGCGGCGTGCGGAGCCTTGACACGGTGGAGGCATATCTTTCCGCCGGGCTGGACAGGGTGATACTCGGCACCACCGCGGTAAAGGACGGGGAGCTTCTCGCCATTGCCGCCAGGGAGTACGGGAGCAGGATAGCCGTGGGCGCGGACATCCGCGACGGGCTCATATCCGTAAACGGCTGGACGGAAAGCTCCGGGATAGACGCTTTTGAGTTCTGCGGGCGCATGTGCGCTCTCGGCATAGGCACGCTGATATGCACGGATATTTCAAGAGACGGGGCGATGCAGGGCCCCAACGTTTCCCTGTACCGACGCCTTTCCCGGGAGCTGCCCGCCAATATAATCGCCTCGGGCGGAGTATCCTCCATTGACGACGTGAGACAGCTTGCCGCCGTCAATATACACGGCGCGATAATAGGCAAGGCATACTACACGGGAGCGGTAAACCTTAAGGAAGCTGTAGAGGTGGCAAAATGATAACCAAAAGGATCATACCCTGCCTGGACGTAAAGGACGGGCGGGTGGTTAAGGGCGTTAATTTCGAGGGGCTGAACGACGTATCCTCCCCCGTGGAGCTTGCGGAATTTTACAGCCGCTGCGGCGCCGACGAGCTTGTTTTTTATGACATAACAGCCTCGTCGGACGGAAGGAAGCTTTTCACCGACATACTTTGCCGGACAGCGTCAAAGGTGTTTATTCCCCTGACCGTGGGCGGCGGGATAAGCAGTCTGGAGGATTTCGACCGGGTGCTGAAATGCGGCGCGGATAAGGTGAGCGTGAATTCCGGGGCGATACGCAACCCGTCTCTTATATACGAGGCGGCAAAGCGGTACGGCAGCCAGTGCGTGGTGATCTCTGCGGACGTCAAGCGCGCGGGCGGCGGTTTCCGGGTATTTGCAAACGGCGGCCGGGTGGACACGGGTCTGGACGCGGCGGAATGGATAAAGCGCTGCGTGGACAGCGGCGCGGGAGAAGTGGTGCTCAATTCCATAGACACCGACGGGGTCAAGGGCGGTTTCGACACACAAATGCTGGACGCGCTCTGCTCTTCCCTGCCCGTCCCGGTGATAGCCTCGGGAGGGGCGGGATGCGCGGAGGATTTCATCCGGCTCTTTAAGACTCTACCCTGGGTGGACGCAGGTCTCGCCGCGTCGGTTTTCCACTTCGGAGAAGTGAGCATAAAGGAACTGAAGCGGGACATGGCCGCCGCCGGGATACCCGCGAGAATATAAAGGATAACGCGGTGCGGCAGCCGTGTACAGCGCGGGGTAAGGAGCGCCGCACGGTGCCCCGTCGGGGCTGGGTGAGGATTTGAGTACAATCCCCCGCGAGGAAGAGTAAAGATGTGCGCACGATCTCCGGCAAAGCTGCGTAGTCCGCAGGTCACGCAGGCTTCTCTGTTCCGGTATGCAAAAACCGGGCGGCGCATCCTCCCCGTGCGGGTTCGCGTTCGGGGCGCATTCTCATTGTCGCCCGCTGACCGCCGTTTTTTGTACGTAATACCGTAATCGGCACGGCCTTGCGGCCGTCCCTGAAAGGATATGATAATATGATAAACATCGACGAGCTGAAATTTGACGGAAACGGGCTGATACCCGCCATAGTTACCGATTCCGTCACAAAACGCGTGCTCACCCTGGCCTACATGAACCGGGAAAGCCTTGAGATATCACTCAAAAAAGGGCTGACCTGCTTTTTCAGCCGCAAAAGGCAGGAACTGTGGCTCAAGGGCGAGACCAGCGGAAACTATCAGCACATAGTTTCCGTGACCGCAGACTGCGACAAGGACGCGCTTCTCATATCGGTGATACCCGACGGTCCCGCCTGCCATCTCGGCACAGATTCGTGCTTCGAGTATCCCGTATGGCAGAACGAGAACGAGCAGGATTTTTCCCTGGGCATGCTCATGGAGCTTATACGCGGGAGAAAGACCGACATGAAGGAGGGTTCGTATACCTCGTATCTTTTCGGCAAGGGGCTTGATAAGATACTCAAAAAGGTGGGCGAGGAATGCACCGAAGTGATAATAGCCGCCAAGGCGCAGGACAAAAAGGAGACCGTATACGAGATCTCCGACCTGGTATATCATCTTCTGGTGCTGATGATAGAGGCGGGAATATCCCTTGAGGATATCCACAGGGAGCTTTCCTCCCGCCACGTCATAGACCACAAGGTAAAGCAGGAGAAAATGACGCAATGAGCCTTTACGATCTTCACGTACACACAAGGTACTGCGACGGGGCGGACACGCCGGAAGAAATGATCCTTGCGGCGATAGACGGAGGCCTGGACGCCATAGGCTTTTCCGCCCACAGCCACACGCCCTTTGACACCCGTTACTGTCTGGGCGCCGGCAAAACCGAGGAATACCGCAGGGAAATATCCATGCTCAGGGAAAAGTACCGCGGCAGGATACGTGTGTTCTGCGGCATAGAGCAGGACCTGTACTCGGGACGCGCCGAGGGTTTCGACTACGTAATAGGTTCGGTGCATTACCTTCGCCTGGACGGGGAATATGTCCCGGTAGACGACAGCCCGGAAATACTTCTGGACGCGGCGGACAGATTTTTCGGCGGGGATATGTGCGCTCTTGCCGTAGAATATTTTTCGGCCGTGTCGCGGGTCGTCGAGGAAACCGGAGCGGACATCGTAGGACATTTCGACCTTATAACCAAGTTCAACGAAAACGGGAGACTTTTTGACGAGACGGACGAAAGGTACGTGAAATCAAGGGACGCGGCGGCGATCAGTCTGCTGAAAACGGGCAAGCCATTCGAGGTAAACACGGGAGCCATAGCCCGGGGATACCGCAGCGTCCCATACCCCTGCACGGATGTGCTGAGGCTGATATCCGCTCACGGCGGTGGGGTTATAATGTCCGGCGACAGCCACAGCGCGGACACACTGTGTTTTCAGTTCGGCATATGGGAACCCTTTGTCCGGGACATGGGAGTAAAGGTCCTGTCTCTTCGCTCTCTGCCGTTTTACAAAAAAGGATGAATCGTCCGGGACCGGTGTGATGAACAGTCAGGATAAAAAGGAGGACGCCTGCGTGGCATCCTCCTTTATTTTTGATCAGCCGAAATCTCCCGCCCATGCGGGAAAAGCGAAATTCTAAAAATTTGCGGCTTTTACCTGCGGGTATTGATAAAAATACTCCCGTGGAAAAATTCCCGCAGGTTCGTCCCCAGACCGCTACATATTTTTTCGAGTTATAACCGGCACGTCCCGGCGGGCGAGGACGCGGCAAAACGGCAGCCGTGACAAGACAGCGGGCGCCGGTAAGGCGACAAAGACCCATAATGCAAAGGGACACCGCGCGGACGTCCGCTTAATGTATCTCCTGCTCAGGATTTTCAAACAATTCCGATGTGAAAAACTCCGTTATGGTAATATCAGGGCCGTCGCGCAGCTCCTCTATAGCGGAAACCGTAGTGCCGTTGCTGCGTCCGCTCATTATGTTGGTGAGCGTGGACTGCGTCACCCCGCTCATGGTCGCAAGGCGGTTGACCGTTATATTCCTGCCGGAACACAGCTCCAATAACCTTTCTCTTACCGCATTGCCTACGTTCATTTTATCTCCCCGATCCGTCCTTTTGTGATTAGATTACCCGTTTTGAGGTTAAAGGATTACCTCTTTTAAGTCGGAAACGGTCGGTATCCGATTTATTGTTAACTCAATAAGGTTAATTCAGGAAGGCAATGCGAAAAGCGGAAAAATCCCGGTATCTGAACAGCAGGCAGCCGGACAACAGCGGGGAATACGGGCGCGCGGAGGCAGCACGGGAACGTCGGGAGCGGGTGCGGCGGCGTGGAAAAAATAGCGGGCGTCACGCAGGCGTTAAAAACGCGGTGGAGCGTCGGGCGTCGGGGCGGCGCGTTTGACAAGTTCCCGAAAAGCAGCGCGGGGGACCCTTCCTGAGGTCCCCCGCGCTGTCTGTATATATTAAACGCCGAGGCGAAATCGTTACCGGTTCTCCGCGCACTCCGCGTCCCTTTTGGTCCTGTGAACGGTGCCGAAAGGATGCTGGGGCGGCGCATAGACGGAATACAGCCTGAGCGGCGTACGTCCGATATTTGTGATATTGTGCCATGTTCCGGCCGGGATGAATACCGCGTATTCGCCGTTTACTCTCTGACAGCTGTCGAAAGCGTCGCAGCATCTGCCCATCTGCACCAGAGCGTACCCGCTTTCAATGCGTATGAACTGGTCTACGTCATCGTGCATTTCTAGGCCGATATCCCCGCCCGCGGGGATGCTCATCAGCGTCACCTGGAGATGTTCCCCTGTCCAAAGAGCCGTGCGGTAATTGGTATTCATTTTTGCCAGACAATCGATGTTGGCAACAAACGGCTGGGGGCCGCAGTCCCTTATGGGCTGTCGGCAGCCGCCGCGTCTGTTTTGTCTCATTTTTCACTCCTCCTTAGGAAAGCCTCGCTAACAGTGTATGCTACGGGTCCCCGAAGCGTTACAGCGGTGAGGATAAGCACAAACACGGGAGGCTGCAGAGGCGGTGGTATAGGCGTTGCCACGTACGCGTCGGCACGGGAAGCGCGCAGGCATACATGACATGCGTTACACTAGCCGGCGCGGGGGAGCAGCCGGCATGAACGCAGTAACCGGCGGGAACGAAACGGGAATTGACGCGGAAACTGGCGGCGCTATGTGCGCTATCTGTGGCGCTATGTGAATTTTGGCATCTGCGCCATAAGGGAGTGTGGCGTACAACTGCGGCGGCGCGGCAGCCCGCGCTACTTTTTCAGATCTCCCGTGGCGGGATTATCGATCAGTCCGCCCGCTTCCGTGAATCTTGAGCCGTGGCAGGGGCAGTCCCATGTATGTTCCGCCGGATTCCATTTCAGCGCGCAGCCCAGGTGCGGGCAGCGTTTTGTCGACGGTGTGAGCAGACTGATGACCGATTCAAAAGCGTTTGCGGCAAGCTGCGGGCGGAGCACCGTCCTTGACGGCGAAAAAAGCTCCGCGTACTGGTTTTTCTTACCGGTAATCATATCGCACAAAACCGATGCGGCGACCATGGAAGATGTCATCCCCCACTTGTTGAACCCCGTGGCAACGTACAAATTAGACGTGCCGGAGGAATAAGCCCCTATATATGGGACTCCGTCGAGGGTCATGCAGTCCTGCGAGGCCCAGCGGTATTTCTCCGCTGCATCCGGGTAGTATTTACGCGCAAAGCCCCGCAGTTCGTTCCAGTTCCCCCCTTCTTTCCCTGTGCGGTGTCCTCCCCCGCCCAAGAGAAGAAGGTCCCGGTAATTGCGAAATGACAGCCCGTCGGTCGCTTCGTCTATATACATCCCTTCCACGTTCGGCGCGTTTTCGAGGGCAAGTACGTAAGACCGCCGCTGATACATTTTTATAAAATACCCGCCGTGTTTGTTTAAAATCGGGAAATGCGTGGCAACTACGATATGTTCCGCAGCGATCTCCCCGCGTTCGGTCACCGCTCTTTTCGGCGCAAGCTCCCTTACTGCGGTATTCTCGTAAATATTCAGTCCTTCAGATACGGAGGATATGAATTTCAGAGGGTGGAACTGCGCCTGACCGGGGTATTTCACCGCGCCGGCAACCGGGAACGGAAGCGGGATCCGGGCGGCAAACTGCGGCCGCCCACCCAGTCTTTCCAGCGCCGTTATCTCTTTCTCTATCTTCCCGCGGTCATCAATGGAATAAACATAGGAATCCTTTTCCTCAAAATCGCAATCCATGCCGCCGCACAGCCGCGGTAAGCAGACAGCGCCTTTTCGTTGGCTTCAAAATACAGACGGGCTTTTTCTTCGCCGAATTCACGGATGAGCTTATC
Organism: uncultured Eubacteriales bacterium; assembly: GCA_949284545.1. Taxonomy (GTDB): domain Bacteria; phylum Bacillota; class Clostridia; order Oscillospirales; family CAJFTT01; genus CASDVX01. The sequence goes on along the minus strand of CASDVX010000099.1, from coordinate 4,701 downwards.
GTAAATTAGCCCGTGCTGCGAGGTTATCTTTGCGGTGGTGTTGCCGGTTATGCCACCGCACACGGATCGAGCTTCCGCCAGCACATACGGCACTCCCCTGCGGTGAAGCATGTACGCGCATAAAATACCGGCCATCCCTCCGCCTATTATCAGCACGTCCGTTTTTATTTTGCCGGACAGGCTTTCAAACTGCGGTTTCTTCCATGTCTGCGACCATAATGATTCCATCTCCGTACCTCCAAAAAACGTTTGGCTTACGAATATTATCCTTCATACTCGCGCAGGTATTCCGGTAAAATCAAATTTGCCGACGCAGGCATGGAGTTTTTTGCGAATATTCCCGCCGCATAAGCAGAAAATAAACCTCAGATTTGTCAAAAAAGGGGCACTTTAACGGTATGAAGGATTATTTCTGCGGGTGGTACTTCAAGTGTCAGTCGGACCGCCGGACGTTGGCGGTTATCCCGTCGGTACACATTTCCGGCGGAAAAAAATCGTGTTCCGTACAGCTTATTTCAGACGACGAAGCATGGAACGCCGGGTTCCCCTTTGAAGATTTCAGCGAGGCAAAAGACGGATTTAACATATGCGTAAACGGCAACCGTTTCGGCAAAAGCGGGATGAGCCTGGATCTAAACGCACCAGGCTGCCGTGCGAAGGGTTGTGTCAGGTTCGGGAAGCTTTCCCCTATACGGTACGACATCATGGGGCCTTTCCGCTTTCTCCCGTTTATGGAATGCAGGCACAGCGTTTTGAGCATGGAACATACGGTTACCGGGAATGTGAGGATAAACGGAACCGATTACCGTTTCGACGACGGAGTAGGCTATATAGAAGGTGACCGGGGACGTTCCTTCCCGAAAGAGTACGCGTGGGCGCAGTGCAATTTTGGCGACGGGTCGGTCATGCTCAGCGTTGCGGACATACCCGTGGGGCTTCTCCGTTTCACCGGAGTTATAGCGGTGGTCATGTGGCGGGGAAAGGAATACCGGTTGGCGACTTATCTGGGAGGGAGGGCCGTAAAAATTAAAAACGGCGAAATAGTCATACGTCAGGGCGGCGCGGTTTTGACGGCAAGGCTGCTCGAAAGGCGGGAGCGCGCGCTTCTCGCACCTGAGAACGGGGCGATGAGCCGCACGATCCGGGAAAGCGCCTCCTGCCGTGCCTCCTTCCGGTTCCGGCAGGGCACCCACACGCTTTTTTCGTTTGACACGTCAAGGGCTTCCTTCGAATATGAATACCCGTACTGAGGTGCACCGAAAGATTTTCGGCGTTCTGCCGGCGGGATTAAAAAATGAAAGCCGGCTTAAAGCCGGCTTTCGTTTTACACCGTCACAGGGATACGGTCACCGATTCGCAGCACCTGTAATCCGTGTCGATATTATGGGCAATCACCCGCGCCCTGAAGTTCCTTTCGTTGCACATGGCCGTGGAACTTCCGGATACGTCCAGATCCTCGGGAAGCACAAACTTGATGCATTTTACCAGCACGTCGCGGCAGCCGTCATAATCGTGCGCCGGAATGGTGAAGGCCTTCATGCCGCGCTGATACTCCATCCCGTTTTCGTCCACCTCCGTGAGTATCACGGCGAGTGCGACGCGTTTTCCGGGGCAGACATTTTTGACGGTCACGTCAAGCTGGAGTATGCGCCCCTGGGACTCAAGGTAGGTGTCCCCTAAGTCTACCAACGCGGAGTCGTTGCACCCCGACACGGTCAGGTCCACGGGGGTCGGGCACGGTTCCGGGTTTACCACAATATCGCAGTCCACCGTGACCGTGGGCTTGGGGAATATGACCGTGTTGCCCTCGTTATCGGAGTAAGTGATGCTCTGATTGACCAGCTTTTCGCCTGAATCTCCTGCGATGTGCCTGATATAGAATTCCAGCGACGCACCTTCGTTAGCGGTCACGCCCAGCTCATCTATCTTCCACTGGATAGTGTTTGTATCCAAAACCGTGGCATTGCCCTTTGTGGGCATATCCATACTGGTTATCACAAAGTCGGGGTTTACCACTTCGTCAATGACTATATCGGTAGCTCCCGTTTTGGATATATTGGCAGCCAATTCCTTGAACAGCTCTTCCAGATCGGCATCGTCGGGAGTCACGGCCACATGGGAAGCATCCGGGTCAGTTGCCCAGTCGTTAAGGACATTGACGTCTATGCCGTCTGACCCTATCAGGCCGATGCAGTATATTATCACGCCTGTCGCCCTTATTGACGCCGCCACGGGCGAAGGGGGCATGCCCGTTGTGGTCTTACCGTCGGTAAACATGACTATAACCCTGGCGTTTGCGGAAAACGGGTCAAAGAGCTGCGCTGCCGTGGAAAATGCATCCGCGTGGTTCGTTGATCCGCCCGCCGTCAGGCTGTCCACCGCGCTCTTGAGCGCGTCCACCGAGGTGATGAGCTGTGTGTTCGCCGTGGCGGTGTCGGCAAAGCTGGCTATCCCTATACGGCTCCCGGAGCCAATCATCCCGTCCTGAGAACCGCCCGTGCTCTCGGATATGATATCGATGAATGTTTTTGCCCCCGCTTTCATGTTGGCAAGCGGGCTTCCCGTCATACTGCCCGAACGGTCCAGCACCAAAACTATATCGGTAGGATTGGTGAGAATATCCGGGGACGCGGAAAGCGCGAGAGTAACTTTAAGCGTTCCGTCGCAGTCTATGCGGTCGGCGCTTATCTGCTTATTTGAACTTGTAACACCCATTGCGTGTTACCTCCTAAAAACAAAAATCAGAGGGACTTTGTCCCTCTTCATTTTATGACGTACCCGTTCTGGCGGTCACTGCCTGTTAAAACTTCATGCAAACAGGCATGGCAAATGACGAGTGCGTCGATATGCAGATGCAGATACAGGAAAGTCGCGCTGCAGGCATGCAGGCGGCAGCGTTAAACCTTACGCCGCTGCTTCGTTCTGTTTGAATTCGGACCGCGGAAATTTTTAGATTTTCATGCCCTTTTTGAACCTTTTACCATCATATAAACCGTCACGAACACGATCACGGCATATATGGCCGCGCTGGAAACGGCGGACAGGATAAACATATCGTCCTCACCCGCCTGGTCCTGATTTACCATGATCAAGGTGTTCTGTAGGGTCAGGACAGAAACCAGTGCGTCAATGAAGTTCACCGTCCGCAGTTCCGAAATAAGGATATCTCCGTCCGGACTGCGTCTCTGTCTGCGGACGCGCACGGACGCAATTGTGACCTTGTAGGTGGTATAGGTCGCCATCGCTATTGCCGGGATAAGTCCAATGTCAACCGGTCTCTCCATAACGACCATCATGGCTATCGGAAGTATCAGCGCCAGATCAAGCGCGAGAAGCAAAGCGGAACTTATGAAAAAAGTCCTGCGGCGGCTGACGGCCCGTTCCTTTTCTCCCCGCGTCCGGTTAAGCTTTTCCGTGAGGAAAATGATCCCCCGTATTGCCGTCAGAAGAAGATAGAATATGCATATGCCGCCGTGCCACACCGACGTAAGGCTTAGACCCAGGTAACCGTGATACAGCGCAAACAGCGCCGTAACCCCGAATGAAACCGCAGGACCTGTCAGGATGCCGTAAAGCCGGCTGTCCCTTCGCTCTCTCAGAAACGTCATGGCCTTCCCGTGCATACCGTTATCCCCCATATTTTCCGGGTTCGGGTCTTACGCATTGCTCTATGATATCGGCTATCATTTCGACCTCATCCTCACAGTCCCGACGCAGCCATTCCTTTACGATGGCGATAATCCCCTCGATATAGTAGGCGATGTAATACCGGTGATACGGCACAGGAACCCTGAATCTGTCAAGTATGGGGCTAAGTATGTGCTTTTTCAGTTCCCCGTACCGCGCGTGCGCCTGCATATCGTTTGGATTTCTGAACGACGCGCGGTAAACTCTTTTATTATCCTTTATAAACCTGAGGTACGGTATCAGATATTCTTTCGTAACCAGAATGAGCTCACTCAGTTGCCGGCCTTCGAGCTCATCCGAAATGTTCTTTTCGTTCTGCGGAAAATATGACAGGAAGCGTTCATTGATCATCTCTGTTGTCTCATTCACCAGATCACCGATCGTCTCGTAATGAAGGTAGAACGTGGACCGGTTCACCCCGGCTTCCTCGCAGATCTCTTTAACCGTGATGTACTCCAGATCCTTTTTCTCCAGCAGAGCTATGAGTGCCTTGTCCATACGCAGGGCGGTGTTAAAGTACTTGCTCTCAGATTTATTCATACGCCGCCCTCCCCGTATCATTCCGCCGATTCGCTTATTTCCTTTGCAAGCTGCATGATCTCAAACGCATATTTCCTTTTGCCCGCGTCCAGCAACTTTTTATATATCGGATAATTCACGCTGACGCCGGCTATGCCTAAAATCCCCACGGCAATCCCGGCTCCGACCATGAAAGCGCTCCCGTCTCCTATTACACTCATGGAAAGACACATACCCGTTCCGAGCACAAGGGCCATGAGGACGCCGAAAGTGTAGGCAAAAATATTTGCCTTGCTTTTTGCTTTCATGTCCAGCTTTTTCAGGGCAACCACCTTTGAGGCCTCTTTAGGCGCATACTCGTTTGCAATCGCTTCTGCGTAGATTTTGTCTGTGTTCATGATATTTTCTCCCCTTAATGATATTTCAGCGCCGGCTGACAGTGTAATCATAGGAGATTTTTATCGAAAACACAACGACATCTTTCGCGTTTTGTGA